>CAZAWA010000042.1:0-17614 GCA_964488675.1 uncultured Oxalobacter sp.
GCTGGCGGAGGCCGAGGTGCCTTACGACCAGGTCTTCGAGATGGAAGACATCAACAGCGAATTTGCTCAGGCAGATGTGGTTCTGGTCTTGGGCGCAAACGATGTGGTCAACCCGGCAGCCAAGGATCCGAAGTCGGCCATTGCCGGCATGCCGATTCTGGAAGCGCATCGCGCGAAGACGGTCATCGTCAACAAGCGTTCGATGGCATCCGGCTACGCTGGCCTCGACAACGAGCTGTTCTACATGGACAAGACCATGATGGTGTTTGGCGATGCCAAGAAGGTCGTCGAAGACATGGTGAAAGCGATCGATTAAGCTTGTCCGCTTCACGCAAAAAGCGCCGGTCAAACCGGCGCTTTTTTTATGCGCTTGAGTGGCTACTTGTTGAGCGGCGCGTTAAGCTGGTTCAGTCGCTCGATGGTGCCGACATCGGCCCAGTCGTCACGGATCACTTCGCCGCCAACTTGGCCGCGTGCAGCGTATTCCCGCAGCAAAATCGAGAGACGGACGGTTTCGCCGTCACTCACCGAATCAAACATTTCAGGCCGGAAAATGCCGATGCCGGAATAGGTATAACGCGGCGCTCCTTCATTGCTTACGGTGAAGCTGTTGAGCGCAAAATCACCCTCCGGGTGATGCGTGGGATTTTTTACCAGGTACAGCCAGGCCACATCGCGGGACTCAATGGTGTACGGTTTGCCCCACATGTCCTTGTCTTCCAGTACATCCTTGACCTCGCTGAAGTCGAAGTGAGGGCAATAGATGTCGGCAGAAATGGCAACGAAAGGCTTGTCGCCCAGCAAAGGACGAGCTTTGGCGACACCGCCAGCGGTTTCTAGTGCAATCGGTTCGGCAGAATAGCGGATGCTGGCCCCGTATCGCGAACCGTCGCCCAGCGCCTGTTCGATCTTGTCGCCGAGGTGAGAGTGATTGATAACGATATCAGTGATGCCGGCGCGAACCAGGTTCACGACATGCCAGACGATTAAGGGTCGACCGCGAACGGTCAGCAACGGTTTCGGTGTCGTGTCAGTCAGCGGACGCATCCGTTCGCCGCGTCCGGCGGCAAAAATCATGGCTTTCATGGTTTTATGAGGGCAGAAAATTAAAAAGTGTAGCCGACCTGGGCCGACTTGTTCTCCAGCACATCCAGCAGGCGTACCAAGGGCGACAGTTCCTTGTAGCGAACAGCCGCCTTGCGTGTATATTCCATTACCAGAGGCAGGTCGCTCAGATAGGCATCCTTGCCGTCGCGGTAGTTTAGCCGCGCAAAAATGCCTAGCACCTTCAAGTGTCGCTGCAGCCCCATTAACTCGAAGTCACGGTAGAAAGAATCAATGTCGGGATTAACGGGCAGGCCTATGCGTCGGGCGCGCTCCCAGTAGCGAATCACCCAGTCCAGCACTAACGCCTCGTCCCACCGAATGTAGGCATCGCGAAGCAGGGACGCGAGATCGTAGGTGATGGGGCCATAAACCGCATCCTGAAAATCAAGAATGCCGGGGTTGCCATCCGGCAGCACCATCAAATTGCGCGAATGATAGTCGCGGTGCACGAAAACCTGCGGCTGCGCCATGTTGTTGGCCAGAATCATATCAAAGACTCTCGTCAAGTCTGTTGACTGCACTTGCGTCAGCGTCGCGTTCAGGTGTTTGGAGACATACCAGTCCGGAAAAAGCATCAATTCACGCAGCAACAACTCGCGGTCGTATTCCGGAAGAACGCCAGGTTGACTGTGCGACTGTACGCGAATAAGTGCGTCGATTGCATCCATGTAGAGGGTGTGCGCGGTATCGGGATTGAGCTGATGCAGGTAGGTGGTCGAACCCAGATCAGAGAGCAGCAAAAAACCACGCACTTCGTTTTGTGCCAACACTTGCGGCACAGATACGCCGGCTTCCCCCAGGATTGATGCAATACGGACAAAGGGAGCAACATTTTCCTGAGGCGGTGGAGCATCCATGGCGATGAATGTCGCACCATCGTCCGCATTAACGCGGAAATAGCGGCGAAAACTGGCGTCGGAGGAGGCGGGACGCAGCGAATCCAGCTGGAGTTGCGGGACGGGAATGGTGCTTAGCCATGATCGTAGTTCTGAAAGGCGAGCAGCGGAAGATGTGCCAGAGTCGGTGTGCAATTGCATGAAACAGCCTGAGGAATGCGTTTGAAATTGAATACTTCCCATATAATAAGCGACTACACCTCTTAATCGCCAGTGGCTGGCCTATTGTCCGGATTTCATGCGCCTTTGTCTCAATCCACCGTTACCCCAGTCAGTTTGCTCCCAAGTGGCGCTGGTCTTTGCATTATCGATGCCGATAGTGGCGTTGGCCCAGGTAAAGGGGACGGCGAAGCCAACAAGCGTTGACGAAAAGGCCGAGCCCACGACAATACAGGCTGAGCAGATGACCGGCAGGCCGGATCGCGAGGTGTATCTCGAACGGGATGTCGATATCCTTCGCGGTCAGACCCGAATAAACAGCGACAAGGCGACCTTTTTCCAGGAGGAAAATGTTGTCGAGGGTGAGGGAAATGTCCGGATGGTGCGTTTTGGCGACCGGTACTGGGGGGAAAAGCTCAGGTACAACATCGATACTGGCGAAGGCTGGTTGCTCAAGCCCAGATACCGCCTCTTGGATAATAATGCGCAGGGCAGGGGAGATCGTGCTGATTTCGAGAGCAAGGATCGCGCCACGGTGAAGCAAGGCACTTACAGCACTTGCGAGGGCGACAAACCGGACTGGTATCTGAAAGCTGACACGCTCAAGCTGGATCAGGGCGCGGATACGGGGAATGCCAGCAGAGCCTCCTTGTTTTTCAAGCAAGTTCCTATTCTCGGCATGCCCGAGATGTCGTTTCCCTTGTCGGAGGGGCGGAAGACAGGTTTCTTGGCGCCGACCTTCGGCACGACTTCGAGCGGCGGTTTTGAAGTCATGCTGCCCTACTACCTGAATATTGCGCCCAACCGGGATCTGACGCTTTATCCAAAAATAATCACGCGGCGCGGCTTTCAGATAGGTGCAGATGCGCGCTACCTGGGCGCAGACTATGCCGGCGAGACGAGATTTGAATTCTTGCCCGACGACCAGAAAACCGGTACCAACCGATTCGCCATTTCATCGGCGCATACGCAAAGGTTGATGTCGGGCATGACGCTGGGATGGAATCTTAACCATGTCTCAGACAATACCTATTTCAGCGATTTCACGAACGACTTTGACGGGATGGCGGGCGCGTTGGGCGGCTTGAGCAATGCGTCCCTTTCCCCCAGTGCCCAAAGGCTGTTGTCGCGCGAGGTTGGACTGAATTATGCCGGTCCGAACTGGAGCGCCAATGCGCGCATAACGAATTACCAGATGTTGCAGGATGATCTTGACAAGATCGTGCGTCCATACCAGCGCTTGCCACAGGTTTCGTTCAAGGCATGGCGACCAAGCGTCAGTGGGCTCGACTGGGGCGTGGACGCTGAGTGGACGCGGTTCTGGCTTTCCGATAGCGATTTGCAAAACAATCTGGATACGGTAATTGCTTCAGGAGTGACCCCGTCGGTCAGGGGCATGTTTGGTGATCGTGGTGACAGGTTAATTCTAAAGCCACAGATGGCATATTCTCTGATACAGCCAGGCTATTTCATCAAGCCCAAGCTGTCGATGCATTTGACTCACTACCAGCTGGACAATCCGATTGATGGCGCGAGGCCAGATTCGCTGAACCGTGCAGTGCCAACTTTCTCATTTGATAGCGGTTTGCTTTACGAGCGCGACGCGACGGTGTTCGGACGGAAAATGACACAAACGCTGGAGCCAAGACTGTTTTATGTTTACACGCCGTATCGTAACCAAAGCCAGTTCCCTAATTTCGATACGGCCGAACCCGGTTTCGGCTTTGCGCAATTGTTCAGCGAGAACCGTTTTGTTGGCTCAGATCGCATCAGCGACGGGAACCAGTTGACGGCAGCACTCGTGTCGCGTTTCCTCGAGCGATCCGGAGCGGAGCGTGCACGCTTCGCGATCGGACAGCGTTTCTATTTCAGCGATCAGCGGGTGTCACTGGAAACGGCCAATGTTGAAAGTCGCTCAGACCTGCTGCTGGCGGCCTCTGGGCAACTTTCACCGACCATCAGTATTGATAGCGCGCTGCAGTACAGCCAAAGCCAGCACAGAGCCAACAGCGCCAATGTGAGCGTGCAGTGGCGGCCCGGCTACAAGCAGGTATTAAATGCCTCATATCGCTATTTGCGCAGCAATTCGGAAACCGATTATGTTGGCATCGATCAGGTCACCCTGTCCGGTCAGTGGCCCATTGCAAATCGCTGGCATGCAGTTGGCCTGGTCAGTTATTCCTTGCCGGACAACAAGGTCGTTCAGGGGTTGATTGGTTTTGAGTATGAAGCCGATTGCTGGGCGTTCCGTCTGGTTGGCCAGCGCCTTTACACCGCGACAGCGAATGCCGGATCGGCGGTTTTTGCGCAGCTGCAATTGAACGGCCTCTCCAGAATCGGTACCGGCGCACTGGAAGCTTTGCGCAGAACCATTCCCGGATATCAATACCAGGAACCGGCCAGCGTTTCCACTAGATAATTTCCTTTCGGGGATTTTCAATGAACAGGACTTGAGTATGCACACCCTGGCAAAAAACAAAACATGGAACCGCTTGGCGAAACGCGTGGCTTTCGCGCTTGGCCTTTTCGTCGTTGCCGGCATGACGATTGGCGTTTCTGCACAAAGCGATAAAGCGAAATCCGCTGCCGGCAGTAGGGCAGAACCGGTTCTGGTTGACGCCATAGCCGCTGTGGTTAACACGGAGGTGATTACCCGCTCTGACCTGAATCGCCGCGTTGAAATCGTCATGCAAAACATCAAGAGCAAGAGCGGGGCCACGCCGCCGCGAGCAGAGCTGCAAAAGCAGGTGCTGGAGCACATGATTGTCGAGCGCGCACAGCTGCATATGGCCAAGGAGGCGGGAATAAGGGTTGACGATCTCACACTGGATCGCACGATTTCGCGTATTGCGGAGCAGAACAAGCTGTCTTTGCCGGATTTTCGCAAGCAGGTAGAGCGCGACGGCATTCCTTTTTCCCAATTTCGCGAGCAAATTCGTGAAGAAATCGTTGTCAAGCGGCTGCGTGAAAAGGAAGTCGAAAACAAAGTGCAGGTAAGTGAATCTGAAGTCGATAATTTTCTTGCAGTGGCCGACGCGTCGCAGGATCAGCAGGAGGTCAAGCTGGGTCATATCCTGGTGCGGATACCAGAGAATGCGTCGCCTGAGCAGATAGCGGCGCGCAGCAAGCGGGCACAGGAGGTACTCGACAAATTGCGCGGTGGCGCGGACTTCTCAAAAACGGCCATGACCTATTCCGATGCCGATGAAGCCTTGAAAGGCGGAGATGTTGGATGGCGCAATCATGATCGCCTGCCGCAGGTTTTCAGTCAGGCGATTGCGAGTTTAAAAACTGGCGACATCACGCCAATCATCAAAAGCGCCAACGGCTTTCACATATTGAAACTATACGACCGGCGCAGCGCTGGACAGGCTTCTTCGGCTGCTCCGATGTCGGTGCAGCTGACGCGCGCACGGCACATTCTGATCAAGGTCAATCAACTGGTGACGGCGGATGAGGCCCGCCGCAAGTTGCTGGAAATAAAACAGCGACTTGATAATAAGGCGGCAAAGTTCGAAGACCTGGCAAAATCCTTCTCTAATGACCTCTCAGCGAACAAGGGTGGCGATCTTGGCTGGGTACATCCTGGCGATACCGTACCGGAATTCGAGCGAGCGATGAATGCGCTTAAGCCCGGACAGATCAGCGAACCGGTCGAGTCGCCATTCGGTTTTCATCTGATCGAGGTGCTGGAGCGCAAGACAGATGAAGTTTCCAAGGAAAGAATGCGTATGGTAGCGCGACAGGCTGTTCGAGCACGCAAAGTGGAAGAGGCGACGGAGGATTGGCTGAGACAGGTGCGCGATAGTGCATATGTCGAATACCGCCTCGAAGAGAAATAGGCATGGAACATGAAAGCAGTATCTGCCTGCCCTCACCTCGACCCGATCCTCGAGGGAGGGGGTGAGAGATGCGGCGCGAATTAGTCGAAAGGCATTTCGTGCCACGGAAAGAATCGAAACCCGTCATCGCCATCACCACAGGCGAACCGGCGGGCATTGGCCCGGAAATTTCGATTCGGGCAGCATGGGATTTGTGCACGAAAGTCCGGCCTGTACTGATAGGCGACTTCAAGCTGCTGACCAAACTGGCAAACAAGATTGATACGGCGATCATTTTGCGCTCGGCCAATTCTGATTCTCCCTTTGCACAAGATGCCGATGCCGATAGCTTGACCGTTATTGACATTCCGGCTGTGGCATCTGTGCAGCCCGGACGGCTGGAGCCTCGCAATGCCCCCTCGGTGCTGCAAATGCTCGATGTGGCGATCAATGGCGCCATGGAGCGCCGCTTCGATGCGATCGTCACTGCGCCGCTGCAAAAACGCACCATCAACGATGCGGGCATTCCCTTTACCGGCCATACCGAATATCTGGCCGAAAAAACACGGACGCAACAAGTGGTGATGATGCTGGCCGGAAGTGTGGAGCAGGGCGGGGCACATTTTCCGCTGCGGGTTGCGCTGGCAACCACTCACCTGCCTATCAGGGAAGTTGCCGATGCCATCACCTTTGATGGGTTGCTGCGCACGATTGAAATTGTCGATCACGATCTGAAGCGCTGGTTTGGAATAGCCAAGCCGCGCATACTGGTATGCGGACTGAATCCGCACGCCGGTGAGGGGGGGTATCTGGGGCGTGAGGAAATTGTCGTGATTACGCCTGCAATTGATGCCGCCAAACGCAAAGGTATCGCGGCTAGCGGGCCCTATCCGGCGGACACACTGTTCCAGCCAACATTTTTAGCCCAGGCCGATTGCGTGCTGGCGATGTATCACGATCAGGGCTTGCCGGTCCTGAAGCATGCAAGCTTCGGTAGCGGCGTTAACATCACCCTTGGCTTGCCACTCATTCGCACCTCGGTTGATCATGGCACTGCGCTAGATCAGGCGGAAAAAGGCACAGGTCATGCGAACTATCACAGCATGGTTGAGGCCATCCTGCTTGCAGCGCAAATGGCTGACAAGGCAAAATCGGCACCATGAAACACATTCCGCGCAAGCGCTTTGGCCAGAATTTTCTGACAGATAAATCCGTGCTGGACAACATTGTCTGCCTGATTGCGCCGCAACCGGATGACGCGATGATAGAAATTGGCCCAGGTCTGGGCGCGATGACACGCCTGCTGCTGAAGGCGCTGCAGCAATTGCATGTGGTGGAAATAGACCGCGATTTGGTGACACGGCTGCAAAACACATTCCCGCTCGACAAGCTGACGATCCACCAGGGCGATGCTCTGGAATTCGACTTGCGGCAGATCCCGGTGGCACCAGGAAAAAAACTGCGAGTGGTCGGCAATTTGCCTTACAACATTTCAAGCCCGCTGCTGTTTCACCTAGCGCAGTTTGCACCGCTGGTGCAGGATCAGCACTTCATGCTGCAAAAGGAGGTGGTCGAACGCATGGTTTCCCCCCCCGGCAGCAAGGCTTACGGTCGCCTGTCTGTCATGCTCCAGTGGCGTTACGACATGACACTGATGATGGTGGTGCCGCCTTCTGCCTTTGATCCGCCACCAAAAGTTGACTCTGCCATCGTGCGCATGGCGCCCATTCGGCAGCCGCTGCCCTGCGATGGGGCTAAGTTGGAGCGGGTGGTAACCAAGGCGTTTTCGCAACGGCGCAAGGTTTTGCGCAATTGCGTTGCCGGACTGTTTACTGAAAATGACTTGATCGATGTTGGCATCGACCCGCAGGCCCGCGCAGAAACGCTGCCGCTGGAGCAGTTTGTGTTGCTGGCAAACCGGCTTTAATCTTTAATCCGAATAACCTTGTTTCTTCCGCTTTCCAAGGCTGCTGTCAAACGCAGTTCGCCTGTTCGCGACGGTTTGAATGGTGTGGACAGTATGGCTTCAACAGCGGGATGCATGATTTTCAGCTCGGTCGAGATGGCGAAGAATTGTTCGCTGACATCCAGACTTTTTCCAACGGGAATGGCGCCGAATTGCTCCTCGATATCCCCTTCCAGCGCTGACGGCGCAGGAAACAATCCTAAGCCGCTTCGCCCGAATGTTTTCAGCAAGGCGCTGTCTTCGAATTCACCAACGATGTCGGGTCGGATGCTGTGCCGTTCGAACCATTGGTCCAGGCGCCCCCTTACGGCGTTGTTGCGCGTCGGGAGGAGCAAAGGCGCACCATTGAGTCTGGCCGGGAAATCGATGCCGTATCGTTTTGCCAGTTCGGGCGTTCCGAATAGCATGACTGGGCATTCGCCCAGCGGGTGACTGAAAACTCGCAGGCTGCTTCCAGTGTTGACAGGCCGATCGGTCAGGACGACATCGAACTTATGCAGCGCCAGATCAGCCAACAGCGATTCGAACTTGCCATCGTAGCAGGCCAGTCGCACGCGTTTGGGCAGGTGAAGGACGGCTTCCAGCAGGCGGTAGGCCGTCAGTTTGGGTAGCGAGTCCGAAATGCCGACCGTCAGCCGCATGCTGTTGCCCACTTCTTCTTCAGCCAGCGTTTCCTGCATCTGCTCGCCCAGCAGGAAAATCTGGTCGGCGTAGCCTAGCGCAATCTGCCCGGCCTCGGTCAGCACCAGTCGTCTTCCCTTGGGTGCCAGCAGAGATTTTCCGATATCCTGCTCAAGTTGAGCGATTTGCATGCTAACGGTTTGCACTGCGACCCCCAAGCGTTCCGCCGCGCGGCTTACGCCGCCCTCCTTTGCGACGACCCAGAAGTAGTACAAATGCCGGTAATTCAGACCCTTGTTTCGCATAGTTCAGCTTTTTTGAAGTAACACTGAGATTATCTTCGCTTTTATTGGTTTGTCAAAGATCGTAGTATCGGGGCGTCGAATAAATTGAGTGAAACGGAGTAAAACATGAAATCTACCATTATCGCCAGAGGAATCGATGCCAGTGAGGCATTGCGCGAGTACATCAGCGAGCGCGTGGACGAAGTATTAAGCCGCGTGCAGGGTAGTATACATTTCATCACGGTGCGGATCAGCGACCTGAACGGTCCGAGCAAGGGGGGCATTGACAAGCGGTGCCAGATCCAGTTGAAGCTGTCCGGCTTGCCGACCGTCGTGGTTAGCGAAGTGAGCGCAAGCATCAATGGCGCGATAGACAGCGCACTGGAGCGTGCGGCGAGGGTCGTTGAGCGCGTATTGTCGCGAGCCAATGCCTTTCAGCCGATTAATGTTCCGGTCTTGCGCCGCATTGGAATTTGAATTCGAGGAGGAAATAGAATGAACAATCGTTACCGGGATTTTCGCGCCGAAGCCATGACGGCGACTACGATCACCACCGTGATGGATGCGGATGCGCGCAGCGTCCTTCGTAGCACTTACCTGCTGCTGTCCATGTGCCTCGCCTTCAGTGCGCTGGTTGCCGGCGCGGCGGTGGCGTTGCAGTTGCCCCATCCCGGGTTGATTATTACGCTGGTCGGCTATTTTGGTCTGCTGTTTCTGGTCAACAAATATCGTACTAGCGGCGCAGGTGTCGCGTGGACATTTGCGCTGACCGGGTTCATGGGTTACACGCTCGGCCCTATCGTCGGGCATTACCTGAAGCTGCCCAACGGCGGCATGACGGTGATGATGGCGATGGGGGGCACAGCGGCGATTTTCATGGCGATGTCGGCCTATGCGCTGGTCAGCAAGCGTGACCTGTCCTTCATGGGCAGTTTCCTGATGGTGGGGGTGCTGGTGGCCTTTCTCGCCAGTCTGGCGGCCGTATTCCTGAATATACCGGCGCTGTCGCTGACCGTGTCAGCCGTGTTCGTGCTACTGATGTCCGGCATGATCCTGTATGAGACTAACCAGATTGTTCGCGGCGGAGAAACCAACTACATCATGGCGACCGTCAGCCTGTTCGTCTCGATATTTAACCTGTTCATCAGCCTGTTGCAGATACTCGGATTTGTAAACAGTTCCGACTGAGACGCGCCGCTTTGCGTGCGGCAGCTTTTTTTGCGTTGCGGCACGCGCCCATTCCAGACAGGAAATGATGAAAACCTCGCTTTCCTATTTTACGGGCTCCTTTGTTTTCTGCGCCGCTGCAGTCGTGGCGGCGTATTTCATTGGCGGTTTCAAGGCTGCCTTGACCGTCCTGTTCTTAACGGTGCTGGAAACTTCGCTCTCGTTTGATAACGCCGTCGTTAATGCCGGCATACTGAAAGACTGGGATGAGAAATGGCGCCGCCGTTTTCTGACCTGGGGCATGTTGATTGCGGTATTCGGCATGCGCTTGATATTCCCTCTCGTGATTGTAGGTGTGGTCGGACACATGGGACCGCTTCGCACGATAGAACTGGCCGTGAATGCGCCGGCCGAATACAGCCATATACTCGAATCTGCCCATCACCAGATCGCAGCCTTTGGCGCCACATTCCTGATGATGGTGTTTTTCAATTTTTTCGTTGCGCGGCACAAGACAGAACACTGGCTGCAAATCATTGAAAAACCCCTGACTCGCCTGGGAAAGATGGAGGCGATTGAGGCTGCGCTGACGCTGATAGTGCTGATTGCGGCATCCAGTGTGCTGGAAGCCCCGATGCGAGGAGAGTTTGTCGTGGCTGGCATCTGGGGCGTGGTCACATTCATTTTGAGCAAGGGACTGGCTGCGCTACTGGGCGGAGATGAGGAGGGAGAGGGGGGCAAACACATCGTGCGTCAAGGCGTTGGTGGCTTTTTATACCTTGAGCTAATCGACTCAAGCTTTTCCTTCGATGGCGTCATCGGTGCGTTTGCGCTGACCAACAACCTGTTTTTCATCATGCTTGGCTTGGGTGCAGGCGCGATGTTTGTACGCAGCTTTACGCTGCTGCTGGTCGATAACCGCACGCTGATTCATTACCGGTATCTGGAGCATGGCGCGTTCTGGGCGATAGGCGCGCTGGCGCTGCTGATGCTGGTGGGGGTTGGTTTGCAGGTGCCAGAGGCGGTTACCGGGCTGGTGGGTGCCGTGTTGATCGCTGCCTCGTTGGGCAGTTCCATTCTGGCGAACAGAAAAAAATCAACCTGAGCGCCAGACGCTGTTTCTGCTGATTAGAGAAACTTCGTTCCCAGCCACCAGGCGATAGCCGCCATGAACGCTGACGCCGGGATCGTGAAAATCCATGCCCAGACGATGTTGCCGGCTACGCCCCAGCGCACGGAAGAAACCCGTTTGGCCGATCCGACGCCAACAATGGCGCCAGTGATGGTGTGGGTTGTGGATACCGGGATGCCAAGAGCCGTTGCTACGAATAGTGTGATTGCGCCACCGGTTTCAGCACAAAAGCCACCGACTGGCTTCAGCTTGGTGATTCTCTGTCCCATGGTTTTCACGATGCGCCAGCCGCCAAAAAGTGTGCCCAGGCCAATCGCGGCGTAGCAGCTCAAAACAACCCACATCGGCAACGAATCGCTGGCATTGCTGTAACCGCCAGCGATCATCAGCATCCAGATGATGCCCATCGTCTTTTGCGCGTCGTTGCCACCGTGGCCGAGACTGTACAAGGATGCTGACACTAACTGCATGTGCCGGAACCATTTGTCGACACTTCTGGGAACGGATCGCACGAATAGCCACGACACGATTAGCATGATGAGCGAACCGAGCAGGAATCCCATCAGCGGAGAGATCAGGATGAAGGCGATCGTTTTGAACAGGCCCGCGGAGATCAGTGATCCGGTTCCTGCTTTGGCGACGGCCGCACCGACCAGGCCGCCGATCAGCGCATGCGAAGAAGATGACGGGATGCCGTAATACCATGTCAGCACATTCCAGGCGATGGCGCCGACAAGTGCGCCAAACACAACATAGTGATCGACAATGGACGGCTCGATTGTGCCCTTGCCGATGGTGTTTGCAACATGCAGCTGAAACACGGCAATGGCAGCGACATTAAAAAATGCTGCCATGGCGACGGCATGCTGGGGCTTCAGTACGCCGGTGGAAACAACGGTGGCGATTGCGTTGGCGGCATCGTGAAAGCCATTCATGAAGTCGAACACGAGCGCTAGTGCGATCAGGAAAACGAGAACATAAATACTGAATTTGAAGGTTTCCATAAGAGGGGTCTTGTAAATTCCTAGTGAGACGCCACGATCAGGCGTTTTCGACCACGATGCCTTCAATGATGTTGGCGACTTCTTCGCAGCGATCCGTGACCGATTCGAGGAATTCGTACAGTGTCTTGAGTTTGATGAGGTTGCGCACATCCGGCTCGTCACGGAAGAGGCGAGACAGCGCCGCATGCATGACATGGTCGGCGTCCGATTCCAGACGGTTGATTTCAGCGCAGATTTCGGTAATCCGGCGTGCATTTTTCATGTTTGGCAGTAATGCCACCACTTCGACCACTTTCTCGGTGCAGGCCAGCACCAGCTCGGCCAGGCGCCGTGCTTCAGGAGTGACATGCTGGATGTCGTAGAGCGAAACAGTTTGCGCAGCGTCTTCCATCAGATCCAGGATGTCATCCATGCGCGTGATCAGGCGATGGATGTCGTCACGATCCAGCGGCGTGATGAAGGTTTTGTGCAGCATGGCGACCGTTCTGTCCGTGATCTGATCAGCCTGCTTTTCAATTTGGTCGATCGCGTGCAAGTGCAAGTCGATGTGGTTGAAGTCGATGGTCAGAGCGAGCAATTCCTGCGCGCCTTTCACGCACAAGGCGGCGTGCTGGTTGAACATGTCAAAAAATTGCCCTTCTGCGGGCATGAGCTTTCCAAACATAGTATGTTTTCCTGTCTCCGGGTGATTAGAGGGGGGGGTCCTTAATTGCCGCCGTACGGGTTGTGGCCGCTGGCGAAGTTGTCGAATTTTGTGAATTGACCCGTGAATGTCAGGCGCGTCATGCCAATCGGGCCGTTGCGCTGCTTGCCGATGATGATTTCTGCGGTCCCCTTGTCCTGCGTGTCCGGGTTGTAAACCTCGTCCCGGTAGATGAACAAAATGACATCGGCATCCTGTTCTATGGCGCCGGACTCGCGCAGATCCGACATCATCGGGCGCTTGTTGGGACGCTGTTCCAGCGAGCGGTTGAGCTGCGATAGGGCGATAACCGGGCAGTTAAGCTCCTTGGCGAGCGCCTTCAGGTCGCGTGATATTTCGGATATTTCCGTTGCCCGGTTCTCGCCGGAAGCATTGGGCGCCATCAACTGGATGTAATCGATGATGATCAGACCGAGTTTGCCGCACTGGCGCGAAAGACGGCGCGCGCGGCCGCGCAAGTCGCGCGAGGTCAGCGCCGGCGTTTCGTCGATGTACAGTTGCGCTTCATTCATTTTCTGCACGGCGTGCGTCAGGCGCGGCCAGTCGTCCTCGTTCAGGCGGCCGGTGCGCAGCCGGTGCTGGTCAAGTCGTCCGATTGAGCCGACCATGCGCATGGCCAGTTGCGAGGCAGCCATTTCCATCGAAAAAATGGCTACTGGCAGGCCGCTTTCGATGGCGACATGCTCGCCCACATTGATGGAGAACGCTGTCTTGCCCATGGAAGGCCGACCGGCGACAATAATCAGGTCGCCAGGCTGCAGGCCGGAAGTTTTTTCGTCGAGGTCGACAAAGCCGGTTGGTACGCCGGTAATGTCGTTAGGGTTGGCGCGGTTATAGAGTTCATCGATGCGCTCGACCACCTGCGTGAGCAGGGGCTGAATTTCCTGAAAACCCGAGCCGCCGCGCGCGCCCTCTTGCGCAATGGCCAGAATGCGGGATTCCGCTTCGCCGAGCAACTGCCCGACCTCCTTGCCCTGCGGGTTAAATGCCTGTCCGGAAATTTCATCCGACACCGTGATCAGCTTGCGCAGTACCCCACGGTCGCGCACGATTTCGGCGTAACGGCGGATGTTGGCAGCGGAAGGGGTGTTTTGCGCCAGCGCGTTCAGGTAGGGCAGGCCGCCGATATCTTCGGCTTTGCCAACATTGCCCAGCGACTCGAACACGGTGATGACATCGGCTGGCCTTGTGGCAGCAATCAGCTTGTTGATGTGGTTGTAGATCAGTCTATGGTCGTAGCGGTAGAAATCGCTTTCGTGGAGCAAATCGGCAATCCGATCCCAGGCGGCATTGTCGAGCAGCAAGCCGCCCAGCACAGATTGTTCCGCCTCAATCGAATGCGGAGGCACGCGCAACGAACTCAATTGCTGATCGTCAGTGAGATTCATGGCGCGAATTATACCCGCTTGCGCAGGGGATAAACGGCCTCATTGGGAATAAAAAGCCAGCGTTGCCCGACGGGCCAAGGGCTTGTTGCGCCAGCGCAAAACGCCATCACAAATAATACTTATTTGACAATCAAAGTCAAATGAGCCAGAAGCAGATCGCCGCAACGGCTGTTGGCGGCAGCGCCCAGAAGAAAAGCCTCAAGGGGTTGATTGCCTGCTCGTCAAAGCCGATGCCGAGAATCGCAAACGCTGCCGGATTGGGCGCATTGGCGATCACCGTCAGGCCACCGCCCGTGACCGCGCCGGCCACCAGCGCGTACTTGGCCGTATCGCTGATGCCGTCGAATAGCGACCCCAGGTAGGTCAGCGCGGCGTTGTCGGTAATAGCGGTCAGTGCCGTGGAGCCGAAAAATAGCGCATCGGCATTCAGTCCGGCCAGGAGCGGCTGCAGCCACCATTTCTGCAGCCCGCCCAGCACAACCAGCCCAGCCAGGAAGAACGCAACCAGCAGGCCCTCGCGCAGCAGCAAGGGATCCTGATGGCGCGGATACGCCTCGGTGTAGCCGAGAAAAAACAGAAACAGCCCCATGAAGATGACCGGGTGGTGGCTGAACAGGACGACGCCCAGCAGGAACAACAGGTGTACAGCCACAACCGTCAGCGGGGTGCGCTCGGTGGCAGGCATTGTGGTCTGGGAAGGCAGTGCGACGAGCGCTTTGCGAAACAGCAGCGTCACAGCAACGGCATTCACCAGCACGGCGATGGCCGCCTTCCAGCCGAAGTGGTACATCATGTAGGCGGTGTCCCAGTTCCACTTGGCCGCCACCATTAGCACCGGTGGCGCGGCATACGGCGTCAGCACGCCGCCTATCGACACATTAACCAGCAATACAGCCAGCGTCGCATATTTCAGCCGCTGTGATATGCCCTGCAGAAAGTAGCGGTCGCGCAACATCAGCGCTGCCAGCGCCATCGCCGCCGGTTCAGTGATGAACGATCCGAGCAGCGGAATCAGCGCCAGCACCAGCAGATAGAATGCGACCGGTTCCGGCAGCGGCACCAATTTCACTGCGCGGCTCACCACTTGCCCCGCGAGATAAAGAACCGGCCGCGTACCCGCAATCACCAGAATGACGAAAACGAACAGCGGTTCGGTGAAATTCTGCTGTTCGACATAGGCAATCGCCTCCTTCGGACCGGACAAGGCAGCCAGCGCCAGTACCAGCACCAGCGCCCAGAAGCCGAACACGATTTCGATTTCCCCCAGCAAATGCCACACGCCCGCATGACGCGGGTTGACGCGCGCGAGATGTTCAAAGTGCTTGGTGGCGAAGGTATGCAGCACGGCCAGCAGGAAGATCGTGGCGCTGACATATTCGATCAGGTGGGGAGTGGCCATGGCGTGATCATAGCGCGTTCCTTGTCTGATGGGCGCTTTCCAGATTTGTCAGTTGATTTCCATCCTGTCGCTGAAGTGTGGAACAATCATAATTTCGCGTATGGCGGCAAAATCCGTGCGTGCTATATTCTGCGCTTTCGCAATAACCGTTTCGATGCATGAGTCATTGTTTCGCCCTGCTGGATGATTCAACTGCCAGCGATGCCCAGCCGCGCTCACGGCTGTACACCGGCTTCGTCGGTGAACTGTCTTGCGCGAATGCTTCTGAACTGCCTGCTTTGCTGAAGCAGATGCAGCAAGCCTTACGAGACGGACGACATGTAGTTGGGCTGTTTTCCTACGAACTGGGCGCTGATTTGACCGGCATCGGGCATGCAGCCAGCAACTGGCCACTGGCGCAGGTGCTGCTGTTCGAGCGATGCGAGAAGCGCTCGGCGGAGAAAGTCGGTCGCTGGCTGGATGATCAGGTTGCAGCAAACGAAACGCCAGCTGGCATTGCAAACCTGCGATCGAATGTGACCGAGCAGGAATTTGCCGCAGCGATTGAAAAAATCCATGCTTACATCGAAGCGGGCGACACCTACCAGGTCAACTACACCTACCGCCTGGGATTCGATGCGTTTGGTGCGCCGCTTGCGCTCTATCGCCGCCTGCGCGCACGCCAGCCGGTGCCCTATGGCGCGCTGGTGTCGCTGCCGGATGGGCGGGCGGTGCTGTCCCTGTCGCCGGAACTGTTTTTACGGCACGAAAATGGCGAACTGACTGCCAGGCCGATGAAGGGCACCGCAGCGGCCAGCGGCGATGCGGCCGTGGACGCAAAGCGGGCGGAGTTGCTCGCCGCTGACGAAAAGAATCGCGCCGAAAACCTGATGATTGTGGATTTGCTGCGCAACGATCTGGGGCGCGTGGCCAAATTGGGCTCGGTGCGCGTGCCGACGCTGCATGAAGTCACACGGTACGGCGGCGTGCTGCAGATGACCTCGACCATTTGTGCGCAACTGCGCCAGGATGCGTCACTGGCAGACATCTTCCGCGCAGTCTATCCCTGCGGCTCCATTACCGGCGCGCCCAAAAAGCGCACGATGCAAATCATCAGCGAGGTCGAGCCAGATGCGCGCGGCTTGTACACCGGTGCGATTGGCTGGTTTGACGCGCCGTCAGACGGCGCTTCCGTCGGCAACTTCTGCCTGTCGGTGCCGATTCGCACGCTGGCATTGCAAGCGCCGGATGACAGCGGTTTGCAAAATGGGGTGCGCCAGGGCGAGATGGGCGTGGGCGCCGGCATCGTTTTCGACAGCCGCGCCGCCGAGGAATATGCGGAGTGCCAGTTGAAGGCGCGCTTTCTCTCCGGCTTGCCGCAGGAATTCGAGCTGTTCGAGACCATGCGGGTAACGCGCAAGGGCTGCGCCTTGCTGGCGCGGCACTTGCAGCGCATGCGTGCATCGGCGCGGTATTTCGGTTTGGCGTTCGACGAACAGGCGATACGCGCTGTGGTGGGGCAGGCGTGTGCGGCATTGCCGGCCGGCGAGCACCGCCTGCGGCTGGCCATTGGCAACAGCGGTGCTGACGGGATTGCCATCCAGACCGCGCCGTTGCAGAAGCTGGATGAGCCGGTGCGCCTGCTGCTGGCAGTTGAGCCGATGCAGTCGGATGCTCTGTTCCTGCGCCACAAGACGACAGTGCGCCAGCGCTACGATGACGCCTGGCGCGAGGCCGAAAACCAGGGCGCGTTCGATATGCTGTTCTGCAACCAGCGCGGCGAATTGACTGAGGGCGGGCGCAGCAGCGTGTTCGTGAAGCTCGGCGGACGCTGGTTTACGCCGCCGCTGGAGTCCGGTGTGCTGCCCGGCGTGATGCGCGCCGTGCTGCTGGACGATCCGGTTTGGGCGGCAAGCGAACGGAGGCTGACGCTGGCGGACCTGCGCGCCGCAGAGGAAATCGTGGTTTGCAATGCGCTGCGGGGGGTA
>CAZAWA010000043.1:0-17566 GCA_964488675.1 uncultured Oxalobacter sp.
TTCAGGGCGCGAGCATGCTTGATGATGCCGCCAATGTAGTACAGCGCAAAATCGGACAAACCGGCGTAGTCGTCACCTGCAAACAAGTTCTGGCCGTTTTTCCACACGGACTGGTGGACATGCATGCCGGAGCCATTGTCGCCAACGATCGGCTTGGGCATGAAAGTCGCCGTCTTGCCGTAGGTATGAGCAACATTCCAGACTACATATTTCAGATTCTGAGTCCAGTCAGCACGCTCAACCAGCGTGGAGAAGCGGGTGCCAAGTTCCATCTGGCCGGCACCTGCCACTTCATGGTGGTGCACTTCAACCGGGATACCCAGGGATTCGAGAATCAAGGACATCTCCGAACGCATGTCCTGGAAGCTGTCAACCGGCGGAACCGGGAAATAGCCACCCTTTACGGTCGGTCGATGGCCGGAGTTGCCGCCTTCTATCTTGGCACCTGTGGACCAGGAACCCTCTTCGGAATCAATCTTGAAGAAAGCGCCGGACATGTCATTGCCCCAGCGAACACCGTCAAAAACAAAAAATTCTGGTTCGGGGCCGAAGTAAGCCGTGTCACCCAAACCCGAGGATTTCAGGTGTGCTTCGGCTCGTTTGGCAATCGAACGAGGGTCGCGGTCATAGCCCTTGCCGTCGGATGGCTCAATCACATCGCACTGCATGAACAGCGTCGTTTCTTCAAAGAACGGGTCGATGTTCGCAGTATTCGGATCGGGAATCAGCAACATGTCGGAAGCCTCAATGCCCTTCCAGCCTGCGATAGAAGAACCATCAAAAGCATGGCCAAATTCAAATTTGTCCATGTCAAAGTGCGAAACAGGAACGCTTACATGCTGTTCCTTGCCCCGGGTATCGGTAAAACGGAAATCAACGAACTTGACTTCGTTGTCTTTCGCCATCTTCAAGACTTCTGCGGCGGTCTTTGCCATGCGGATCTCCTAAAAAAACAGAATCAATCAAATCAGATAATCAACCGGCTGCAAGCATACTTGGAAACGCAAAACCTGGCCCGGTCAGAATTCAAGCATTCATACTAGCAGTTTTCATGCCAGCCGTGATTTCGCTCCGCCGGAGCCATCAATTTATCGAACCCATTGTTTTTGTGCGAAAAAAAACAAGGTTGTCAGTCAATTAATTTGCCGCAAAACGCTACACAACGCATCAACTTGGTGCGAGATTTGCATTATGCACCAAACTGTTCGGATTCGCTTTTGTGGCGTGAATTTATGCACTATTTAAGTGCGGCACGCATCTTTCGACACTTCCGTAGAATTGGCAACATATTGACGAATAGTTACCAATGAGAAACCGGTTTGATATGCCTCAAGGCGTTTATGCGTGGTTCATTCATTATTCGAAAGCGGCGAAAGGAAATCGGCAGGAGCCTGTTCGGATTTTCTTCATAAATTGCGTACGCCGCTGGCATCTTCCAAGGCCCGAAGTTACACAAGACAGAAATTTGCAATGTATACAACAAATGACGGGCAAAATTTACCTCAGCAGGAAGAAGGGGCGTCGGCACAGGAAGTGATGCGCAATTTTGCCGTTCATCTGATGGCGGCGCGCGAAGAAGAGCGCAAGCATCTCGCCAATGAAATTCATGACAAACTGGGACAGAACCTGCTGGCCTTGCGCATTGATGTCTCCATGCTGCACGCGCGAACTCTCGACAAGCACCCGCGCATTAACAACCGAACAGTCAACCTGCTCAATGACCTCGATGTCGCGTTGCAAAATGTGAGGGACATTATTAACCACCTGCGACCACCGGTGCTTGAACTCGGGCTGTTGGCGTCCGTCGAGTGGAAGGTCAAGGAGTTTGAAAAATACAGCCGGATTCCCTGCTCCCTGCTAATCGATGGCAGCGACCAGGAGTACAGCGTCTATGATCGCCATGCCACGCCAGTCGTTCGAATTCTGCATGAAGCGTTAACGAATGTGGCCCGGCACGCGAATGCCCGCAATGTCGATATTGCCCTGTCCAATGCTGAACGCACCTTGAAGATTAAGGTCTATGACGATGGTGTTGGCGTTCACCCGGACAACCTGAACAAACCGAACGCTTTTGGCCTGCTGGGCATCAAGGAGTACGCCCGGATGCTGAGCGGCCAGTTTGCGATTGGCGACGGCAAACCCAGAGGCACGGTGCTGTCAGTAACAATCCCCCCCGCATCAATCGGCGATTAGCCCATCGACGAAAACGATTCGTTATTTACGCCTCATCGGTCAACTCGAAATCCGCTGCCTGCTCTGTCATCCAGGAAAGCACCTGCACGAATGCGGCGTTTGCCTGCACAGGATCGCCTTTGACGCCCAGTTCGATGCAGCCCCTCTGAGTCGCGCTGGGCACCTTCGGCAAGCTGAAGGTCTTCACCAAAGGAAAATCTGTCTCAATTTGTTCCATCAGCGGAGTCAGCATCGATTCCATCGCGCCATAGACAATTACCGATTTCTCAAGTCGAGAAGACTTGTTAAACAGGTGCGAATGCTTCGTATCCAGCACCCATTCCATCATGGGCCAAGCCATTTCAGGGAATCCTGGCAAGAAATAATGTGTCCCGATCGAAAATCCGGGGACATTGTTGTACGGGTTCGGAACAATATCCGCTCCTTGCGGAAGCTCTCCCATTTTCATGCGGTTGCGGTTGTCAGGGTCGTCCAGAACGACCGGTTTCCCCGCTTCTTGCGCCAGTTTCGCAATGCGCTCCAGTATTCGCTCCCTGGCAAATGGGTGCAGCATGAGGGGCACGCCCATGGCGTCCGCTGCACATCGCCGAGTATGGTCATCCGGGGTTGCACCTATGCCACCGCATGAAAAAACAATGTCGTCACTCCCCATGGTTTGCTTGAGCATGGCTGTGATTTGCTCCCGGTCATCACCGAGGTAATGCGCCCAGCCGAGCTGCAAACCGCGTGCCATTAGCAGCTCGATGGTTTTTGAGAGGTGCAGGTCGGCTCGCTTGCCAGAGAGAATTTCGTCGCCGATGATGAGGAGCCCAATGGCCATGATGTCAAGAAATGTCTTAATTTTTGAAAGGTGACAGTGTAATGGATATGGAGGATTTGGTTTAAACTGTCGCCTTTACCATTCCACTCACTTGGAAATCATGTCATACCTTGAGATCGAAAAAGGGTTGAAATATAAGGACAACACCGTCGGCAACGGCCTTGAAACGCACAAGCGCTCGGTCGTGTCCGTGCATTACACCGGATGGCTGCAAAACGAAGATGGCACTGTCGGCAGCAAGTTTGACTCAAGCAGGGATCGCAATGAGCCACTCACCTTCCCAATGGGCGTGAACTATGTGATTCCTGGCTGGGAGATGGGCTTGATCGGCATGAAAGTAGGTGGCATCCGTACGCTGGTCATTCCGCCGATGCTGGCTTATGGCGCGGTCGGCGCAGGCGATGTCATCCCGCCCAATTCGACGCTTATTTTTGAAGTTGAATTGATGCAAACCCGATAACCAAAGTCCAGCGATGCGATGTCAGTCGAATGGCGGCTTTTTCATTGAATTTGCTTATGCCGAATCTGTATGAGCCAGATTTGGCGTAATTGCCTTAAAATATACCGTTTTGCAAGGTGCGCTTTCCGCAAGGCGGCATTTTGGCCAGAGCGAACCACCATATCACCGATAGGATTGCCATGACCCATGTTGTCACTGATGCGTGTATCCGCTGCAAGTACACGGATTGCGTCGATGTGTGCCCAGTGGATTGTTTCCACGAAGGCCCGAATTTTCTCGCCATTAACCCCGACGAGTGCATTGATTGCGCGGTTTGCATTCCGGAGTGTCCCGTCGGCGCCATCTACGCCGAAGAAGATGTGCCTGCCGATATGGTGCATTTCATCGCGCTCAATGTGGAACTGGTCAAGACTTTCCCCATCATCACCCGATCCAAAGGCGCTTTGCCAGACGCGGATGAATGGAAGGACATAAAGGGCAAGCTGGAGCATCTGAAGCGCTGACACAGCTTCGCACCCCATACTTTTGAATATTTATTGCAACATAAATTAATAGCCGCATGAACACCTCTACCGAACAAAAACCGATCGAAGCCGATGCAGTGATCGTAGGCGCCGGCCCTGTCGGACTTTTTCAGGTCTTCGAACTGGGCCTGCTGGAAATCAAGGCGCATGTCATTGATTCGCTGCCAATTGTCGGCGGCCAGTGCATCGAACTCTATCCGGACAAGCCGATTTACGACATTCCCGCCGTGCCGGTCTGCACAGGCAAGGAACTGACTGACAATCTGATGAAACAGATCGCGCCCTTTGGCCCGACATTCCATCTGGGTCAGGAAGTGATCAAGGTCGAGCGCCGCCATGACGGCCGTTTTGATGTCGAAACCTCGATTGGCACGAAATTCGTCTCCAAGACCGTGTTTATCGCGGCTGGCGTCGGTGCGTTCCAGCCGCGCACTATCAAGATGGATGGCATCGAACAGTTTGAAGGCTCGCAATTGTTCTATCGCGTAAGAGATCCCAGTTATTTCCACGGCAAGAATATCGTGATTTGCGGCGGCGGCGACTCTGCGCTCGACTGGACATTGGATCTGGTTGGCAAGGCCGAGTCCGTAATTTTGCTGCATCGCCGCGATGAGTTTCGTGCTGCACCCGCTTCAGTCACGAAAATGCGCGAGTTATGCGAAAACTACGACATGCAAAACATTATCGGCCAGGTGACCGGCTACGAAACGGCTGACGGGAAACTGTCCGAATTGAAGGTAACCGGCCAGGATGGGGTGACGCGCCGACTGCCGCTGGATTGCATGCTGGTGTTCTACGGCCTGTCGCCAAAACTGGGGCCGATAGCCGACTGGGGGCTGGAAATCGACCGGCGCCAGATTGTGGTCGATACCGAAAAATTCGAGACCAATATTCCTGGCATCTTCGCTGTCGGAGATATCAACACTTATCCGGGCAAAAAGAAGCTCATCCTTTCTGGTTTCCACGAAACTGCACTGGCGTCGTTTGCCGCCGCGCCCTATATTTTTCCTGAGAAGAAGATTCACCTGCAGTACACCACCACCTCTCCGAAGCTGCACAAGGTGTTAGGCGTCGAAACACCAACATTTGATTGAGGAAGCGCTAAATTAAGGGCTGCGCGGGCGAGCTGCTTTGTTGCACGGTGCTCGCTTCCTCGCCTATCCCAAAGATATGTCTCGGGCGCTGCGCGCCGTGCGCCTTGCCTCTCATCCCGCTCGTCGATTTCTTTAGCGCTCCCTTATTCGCTTCAGGATGCAATGCCGAGCCGTTTCGCAAGAAACGGCTTTTTTGTCTGATAATGACATTTTTCTGATTCACTCTGCCTCCGTGAACGCTCCCGCAAACAAATCGCTGGCTGACCTGGTAGAAGGCTTGCTGCCGCAGACGCAGTGCACGAAATGCGGTTATCCGTCATGCCGTCTGTACGCAGAAGCGATCGCTAATGGTGAAGCCAACATCAACCAGTGCCCGCCCGGTGGTGCGGAAGGCATCGCCAGAATTTCGGGGCTACTCGGCAGGCCGGTCACTCCGCTGAACCCTGACAACGGCATCGAGCGCCCGCGGCCCGTTGCGGTGATCGACGAAAACTTGTGCATCGGCTGCACACTTTGCATACAGGCTTGCCCGGTTGATGCCATCCTCGGTGGCCCGAAACTGATGCACACCATCATCAGCAATCTGTGTACCGGCTGCGACCTCTGTGTTGCGCCCTGCCCGGTCGATTGCATCTCAATGGTTCCGATAACGGGCGAGCAGACCGGTTGGGCGGCCTGGTCACAGGAACAGGCCGATGCCGCGCGCGTGCGGCATGATATGCGCACTGCCCGTCTGCAACGCGAACAGGCAGAGCATGAGGTGAAGCTTGCCGATCGTGCCGCGAAGCTGCGCGAAGCGCCAACGGCAGAGGCGAAGGCCGAACAGGATCGAAAAAAGGCCATCATTCAGGCAGCGATGGAGCGCGTTAAGCAAAAGAAGGCATCAACATGAAACCGGCAAAAATCCGAGAGATGTTCGAACGCTTCCGAAACGCAAACCCCCACCCTGCAACCGAACTCGAATATGCAACGCCCTATGAACTCTTGGTCGCGGTCATTTTGTCGGCGCAATCCACCGATGTTTCGGTCAATAAAGCTGTGCGCAAGCTGTTTTCAGTTGCAAACACACCTGCAGCGATTGCCGCGCTTGGCATCGAAGGATTGACGCCCTATATCCGGACAATCGGCATCTTCCGCAACAAGGCCAAAAATATTTTGGCGATGTCCCAAAAATTGGTGGCTGATCATGATGGCCAAGTGCCTGGCAACCGCGAGGATCTGGAAGCGCTTCCCGGTGTCGGGCGCAAGACCGCAAATGTGGTGCTGAATACCGCATTTGGTCAGCCGACGATTGCCGTTGACACCCATATTTTTCGCGTCTCGAACCGCATCGGCATCGCACCCGGCAAAAATGTCGACGAAGTCGAACTAAAATTATTGAATATCGTGCCGGACGAGTTCAAGCACGATGCGCATCACTGGCTTATTTTGCACGGGCGCTACACTTGTGTTGCACGAAAGCCGCAATGCTGGCACTGCCTGATTGCCGATTTGTGCGCATTCAGTGACAAGACACCAACACCGAAAAATGTTTAATCCGACCCAACAGGAAGTGCGGCAATTTTATTGCGATACTTTCCGCAAGCAGCACAATGGAGAAATCCTTACGCCGCTGGAAACGATTGCTGCCGGCTGGATTGCAAAGCATCCGGAATATCAATCACTGATGATGGATGTCGAAAAGGCGCAGACCGCCGAATTTTCTGTTGATCGCGGCGAAAGCAATCCCTTTCTCCATCTCTCGATGCACCTGTCGATTGCGGAACAGGTTTCCATCGACCAGCCGACAGGCATCCGTGCCGTGTTTGTTGCGTTGACCAACAGGCTTGGCTCGGAACACGAAGCACATCATCAGATGATGGAATGCCTGGGCGAGATGATCTGGAATGCGCAGCGCAGCGGTTTACCGCCTGATGGCGAGGCATATGTCGCCGCTCTTCGAAGAAAATCAGGAATATAAGAACGGCGCGATATTCGACTCTGACCCCGAATTTTCGGACCCCCGAATTTTCGAATTTTCCTGGCGAACATTTAATGGCCGACTCAATAAGCATCGTTGGGGTGGCTGTCAAGTTAGCTTGCGCCCATCCATGACACCTCGCTTCCTTATGCACAAGTGCCTGATTCGATGCGTCCAACCGCATCCATAACTCATTCGTGGCTAGCACCTCAGTACCCAACCTGCTCAGACCTGAGAAATTTTCGTCTCCACAATCAGAACTCGTCCGCATGCCATGAAGCAGGCTTGCCCCCCCGCTTTCCAAAAAAGAGGGGGGCAAGCAGTTTGAAACCCCGGCAAGCAGGGGGTTTTCTGTTTTACCGGTTACTGATTACAGCTTGAGTGCAGCGATACCTGCCTTCGCAATCTGTGCGTCCTCCATCGATTTGACGCCGGAAACGCCGACTGCGCCGATGCACTGGCCGTTGACCATGATAGGTACGCCGCCTTCGAGCATGCCGTCGAGTACCGGCGCGCTCAGGAAAGAATAGCGACCGGCGTTGATCATGTCTTCGTAAACCTTGGATTCACGGCAGCCGAGCGCGGCCGTCTTCGCCTTGCTGGGTGCAATGTAAGATGAGATTGGCGGTACGCCGTCCATGCGGTGCAGCCACAGCGGGTGACCTCCGTCATCCACGATACAAATCGCGACCGACCATTGGTTATTTTTGGCTTCTGCTTCTGCCGCCGCAGCAATTTTCTGGACATCTGCGAGCGTCAACACGGGCTTGGTTTGCATTGCTTCTCCTCCGATTTAATTTTGAGTTTGGTATCCCGGCGCAGGTTACCACGAAATGCTGGGGGAAACAGGTGGCGAACCCAGGTAGCGACATCCATTTGTCGCATGACTGGTAATATCTTATGCCTCATGGCAAAGGCAGCTTGAGGGTGCCAATCATTGCCATGCGTTTAACAAATCACCCTGGAACCGCGAAGCAATTATGAGAAGCTAACCAACCCATCCAGCAGGAAAATTCCTGCCGCAGGCGCATAATTTGAACCTCATCTCACGCATAATGTACGGATGCTCTCGATTACCTTTTCCAACAAGCATCAGGTATTGCTTTCCGCCCTGCTGGAAAGTTTGTCAACGCCGCCTGAATCACCATTCACTGCCGAGCAGATTATCGTTCCCAGCGCCGCTATGCGCCGCCATCTGGAGTTGGCGATGGCGAGGGAATACGGAATTTGCGCCAACATCGAGTTTTCCTATCTGGGCGTGTGGATCTGGCGCCAACTCGGCAAGGTCTTTAAGCTCCAGGAAGATTCCCCGTTCGCGCCGGAAACCCTGGTATGGCGGATATTACGGATTCTGGAAGACCGGCTGTTCGTGCAGCCTCACCCTCGCCTGAGAGCCTATCTGGAAAAGTCGGACTCAGTGATGCGTTACGAGCTGGCAATGAAAGTGGCATCGCTGCTTGAGCAGACAATGATATACCGGCCTGAGCTGGTCGATGCGTGGTCGGAAAACAAGCTGATCTGCATGGTTGGCGGAATCCGCGCCACAGCCCAGGATCAGCGGTGGCAGGCGGAGCTTTGGCGGCGCATCGCGCACGAAGTGGGCGGCGATCGCCACCTACCGGCGTTAATGAAGAAACTGGAATCGCTCGATGCGGGCGCTGCGGCGAAACTGCATAACGATGGCGTAACACACCTGTTCTGCCCGTCCGCTATTGCGCCATTGCATATAGACATCCTTCACCAGCTCGGCAAGTGGATGGATTTGCAGCTGTATGTGCTGAATCCCTGCCGCGAGTACTGGTTCGACATTGTCGACCGGAGGCGGCTGGTGTATCTCACAGTCAGTGGTAAGGCCGATTATCACGAAAGTGGCAACCACCTGCTGGCTTCGTGGGGCAAGCAGACGCAGGCGATGATCGACCTGCTGTTCGAAAACACCGCGCTTACCTGCAATCAGCAATCTGTTTTTGCATCCAACGCGGAAGCTGGAAAAACATCGCTGCTGGCTCAATTACAAGATGCGATTCTTGACCTGCGTGACTTGCCACGATCAGGCATCTCATTGGATGACAGTGATCGCAGCGTCGAAATTCATGTTTGCCATTCACTGACGCGCGAGCTGGAGGTTTTGCAGGATCAATTACTGGCCATGTTTACCGAAAATAACCCGCCAAAACCGGGTGAAATTCTGGTTGTCACGCCTGACCTCAAGCATGCCGCCCCGCTGATCGACGCGGTATTTGGCACGGCCTCACCGTCGCGCAGGATTCCATACACTATCACCGGTCTCGGCAGTAGTCACATCAACACGGTCGCAACTGCGTTACTTGACCTCCTATCGCTGGTGTCCTCGCGTGTTACGGCAAGTGCCGCTTACAACTTGCTGCAGCAACCGGTCGTCGCGCAAAAATTTGGCCTCGAGCGAAGCGCGCTTGCAACCATCCACAAATGGATTGCAGAGTCTGGCATTCGCTGGGGACTGGACGCATCACATCGCGGACAACTTGGCCTGCCGCAAACCGGACACCACACTTTTGGCGACGGCATGCATCGCCTGTTTCTTGGCTATGCACTACCATCAGGCGTCGACTCTCCCTACGGCAACCGCCTGCCTTCAGGCAACCCAGAGGGCTCGGATGCGTCTGCGCTCGGCAGTTTTTCCGAGTTCATGCGCGAACTTGGATTTGCACAGCAGATATTAAGCACACCGAAATCTGCGCACCAGTGGATGACCACCTTGCTCGGCTTGATCGATTCGCTCATGGCTGCGAAAGGTAATCAGGCAGACGATTTGCGTGAGGTACAGGACGGCATACGGATATTGTTTTCCAGCATGCAAATGGGCGGTGGCGATGTATTGGTTGATCGCGATGTCGTCCAGGTCGCCCTGAAAACCATGTTCGATGATCCTGCGCGCGGCGGCGTGCCTTTCGGCGTCGTGACATTCACATCGATGGGTAGTCTGCGCAGCCTTCCTTACCGCGTCATCTGTGCGTTTGGCTTGAACGATGGCAGTTTCCCGACAACACAGCGGCCAGCAGAATTCGACTTGATGGCTCTGGCACCGAAACGAGGCGACCGACAACGGCGCGTCGATGAACGCAACCTGCTCCTCGACCTGTTGCTGGCTGCGCAAGAACGGTTGTATCTCAGCTATACCGGCCGCAGCATTCGTGACAATTCCGACAGGCCACCCTCCGTGCTGATTTCAGATTTGCTTGACTATGTTATTCAGGCGATGGATGGCGATTCTAATGCTGCTCGCAGACGGCTCGTGGTCGAACATCCGTTACAACCGTTTTCGATAAAATATTTCACGCAAGCCACAGACTCCCGCATTGGCAGCAGTAATGACGAATACTTCAATGCGCTGAAAGAAAAACGGAGTAACCCTGCCACACTCAGTTCCAAATCAAACTTGGACGATGACGAAGAAGATGTGGAAGCGGCACTTGAAGCCTCACAAGTATTTTTCGACCCGCCGCGCCTATCTGACCCCGGTGAGGAGTGGAGAGAAGTATCGCTTGATGACCTGCTCCGCTTTTTCCGTAACCCCAGCCGCTATCTGCTTCATGAAAGGCTCGGCATCGCCTTTGCGGAGCAACGCGACGAGCTCGAAGACGATGAACCCTTCCTGCCTGATTGGGAAGCGCGCAACGCTCTGGCCAACCGATTGTTGCCGCTTTATTTGCAAGGTTCCGGGGAAGAAATAATCCGAGCCAGCGCAATGGCCGGAACCGAATATCCACCGGGCAAGTTGGGGCATTCATTATTGCTGAAGGAAATGCAATCGTTGGAGTCCTTTGTGAACAATCTGCCTTCCGCTCTGAGCGAACCATGCTTGCCTCCCATTGAAGACACGCTGGAATTTTCCATCGGTTACGAAACATGGCGGCTAAACGGCACACTTGGCGAACTGCGCTCATCCGGGCTGGTCAGCTACCGTTATGCCGCCGTACAAGCACAGGATTATCTGAACGCATGGATTCGGCACCTGTTCCTGAATGCAGTCGCTCCAACTGGCGTTCAATGCACCACAACCTGGCATGGCAGCGACAAGACCTTTAGCCTCCCGCCCTTAGATGATGCAAAACAGGAACTGTGGAAATTAATCGAACTCTACCGAACGGGTTTGTCTCACCCGTTGCGCTTTTTTCCGCGAAGCTCATGGGAATTCATCGATAGCGGCAAAAATTTCAGCAGAGCGAAAAGCAAGTGGCGCAGCTGGAGCGGTGAGTTCGGCGAGGGTCTCGACCCATCCTACCGGCAAGCCTTGCGCGGCATTGAGGAACCGCTGGACAATGAATTTGTCGCGTGTGCCGATTTTGTTTTTGGGCGCCTGAATAAGTTGTTGAAGGAGGAGCAGGCATGAGATCTCCTACGAAGTTCGATGTCGTCAATTGCGAACTTGACGGCATCAGCCTGATCGAGGCCTCCGCCGGAACCGGAAAAACCTGGAACATCTGCGGGTTGTATTTACGACTGCTGCTGGAGCGCGGGTTGGAAGTCCAGCAAATCCTGGTCGTGACATTCACCAATGCAGCAACATCTGAACTGCGCGACCGAATTCGCAAGCGAATTGCGGAAATGAGGAATTATCTGTTGAGTGAATCGATGCCAACAGATGACGAATTTATTCTGGCGTTGACGGAAGCGCTTGAAAATCATCGCAGCATCAGCCGCGACACAATCATCAATCGGCTTGAACTTGCCCTGCAGACCTTTGATGAAGCCGCGATTTTCACAATCCATGGTTTTTGCCAGCGCGCCTTGGCCGATACGCCCTTTGCTGCCGGACAAGCGTTCTCGCAGGAACTGCTGCCGGATGACAGCGAATTGCTGCTAGAAGTCGTGCATGACTACTGGCGCAAACACATTGCCGACGACCAGATTGACGCCGACATGGCATCTTTTTTGCTGCAGAAAAAGGATGCGCCGGAGAAATTTGCCGCGCTGTTAAAGCGCCATCTCGCAAAACCGCTGGCGAGAATGGAATGGCCTGAAGGCGAAGCGCGCGCGCCCGATCGCCTTGCGCTGAACCATGCTTTTTCCGAAGCCAGGGTTTGCTGGGGAAAGGAGCGACATCAGATTCTCAGTGTGCTGTCGGGTTCCCTTAATCAACTGAACGGCAGATATTACACAGCTAATTCGATAGCTTCTGCCACTGAAGAATGTGATTTTCTGTTCGAATCCGGCGACGCGCTAGCCGGCGAGTCAATGGAGTCAAAACTGGGCTTGTTCCGTTCAGTTACCTTGAGTTTACGAACCAACAAAAACAAGTCAACGCCAAAGCATGTGTTTTTTGATTTGATGGAAACTCTGCTTGGTGAAATCGAAGTGACGATGCAAGCACTGGAGCTCGCCCGCTTCCGTCTTCTCAAGCATATGCTCGATGAGTGTTCATCATCGATCCGTCGTCGCAAGCGGGAACGGCGCGAGCTTTCTTTTGACGACATTCTGTACAACCTCCATGTTGCCTTGTCGGGGGGCGATTTTCCGGATCTTGCATTATCCCTTCAAAGACGCTTCCCGGCTGCGCTGATAGACGAATTTCAGGATACCGACCCCCTGCAGCATTCCGTTTTCGGACAGATTTACGGCGATAAGCAAAACCCATTTTTCATGGTCGGCGATCCAAAGCAGGCGATTTACAGTTTCCGTAACGCCGACCTGCACACTTACCTTAACGCGAAAATAATTACGACTGCAATTTACAGCATCGGCGATAACCAACGGGCGACCGAACCGCTGATCAGGGCAGTAAACGCCTTGTTTTCATCCAACCCCCATGCTTTTGTTCTGGATGGCCTGGACTATCTGGATGCCGCTTTCGGCAGCAAACCACGCAAGGAATTTACAGACCGTTCCGGTACCCTGCACCCCCTTCAGGTCAGGATGCTGCCAAAAGAGGCGGACGGATCAGCTACACTGAAAAGCAATGCAAAAATCCTTGCCGCCAGATCGACAGCCGTTGAAATCGCGAGATTGTTGAATGCTGCCCAGAATGGTGACATCACCATTGATGGCCAGCCGTTACGAGCGAGTGACATTGCTGTGCTGGTGCGCAGCCACGCGCAAGGAAGTGCCGTGCGCGATGCTTTGGCCAAGCTGAATATTGGCAGCGTCGAACTGTCGCAAGCCAGCGTTTTTCATTCTCCGGATGCGGAAGAAATTGAGAGAATTCTGACGGCCATCTGGTCACCGACCCGAACCCAGTGGCTGCGCGCCGCACTGGCAACCGAACTAATCGGATGCGACGCAAAAACCATTGAAGCGGTCTCGCAGGATGAAGCAGCGATAATGGCGTACATCCAGCGATTCGCAGAATACCGCGAGACATGGATTAATCGCGGTGTTGGCTATGCCATTCGGCAATTATTGAAGCGCGAACACATCAGCAAACAGATATTGCGTCGAACAGATGGTGAGCGCCGCATGACCAACCTGCTGCACCTTGGGGAATTACTGCATCAGGCCGAACAAATGCATGCCTCTCCCGATGCGCTGCTGCGCTGGCTGCAAGCTCAACGAAGGGAAGGCGGTGACGAAGCGGCACAATTGCGGCTGGAATCCGATCAGAATCTGGTGCAAATTCTGACTATACACAAATCCAAAGGTCTCGAATTTCCGATTGTCTTCTGTCCGTACTTGTGGGATGGCAACTCAGGAAGGAACAGAAATACGGAAGGCATCGAATACCACGATGACAATGGCGACACCGTGATCGATTTCCGCACCCCTCTCGGGGAGAGCATGAGAGAAATGATCCGCCTGGAAAAAGCCGCAGAGGACATTCGCCTGTCTTATGTCGCACTGACGCGCGCAGAGTATCGCTGCTATCTTTTTGCGGGCTGCTACACCAGCAATGTCTTTGGAAGGCCGTCAACCAGCGAAAGCGAAAACAGCCTTTTGAATTGGCTGGTGGCAGGAGACAGGAGCACGCTGCGAGAATGGAGAAAACATAAGCATCGCGTCTCGGATCTTGATCTGGCATGGGAAGACATCGCACGGAAACAAGCGGACAGCATACACATTAGCGTGCTGGCTGCAACCGATGCCATTCCATTCACCCCAGTTATGGACTCAAGCGATGAACTCGTCTGCCGACCACCCCCTAAACGAATTTCGCATGGATGGAGAACCAGCAGCTTTAGCGGATTGAAGCGCGGAGCGGTGCATGAAAATGCCGCCAGCGATCACGATGCGCAAATCGTGGCGACGCCCCCTGAGAATGTACTGACCGAAGCATTACCCAACGATGACATCCTGCTGTTTCCACGGGGCGCAAGCGCTGGTGAGTGTATTCACAAGGCTTTTGAATTTTGCGATTTTACCGATTCAGCAAGTTGGGATGTCGCTATTTCCCGCGCTTTGACAGCGCATCCGCAGCAGCCCGATGAAAGTCACGACAAACTTGTGGCAATGATGCGGCGGATGATGAGGGAGGTTCTTTCAACCCCGCTGCCAGATGGCATCTCGCTAGACAAAATCGGTCCTGACAGGCGTTTGAACGAACTCGGCTTTTATCTGCCGTCCTCGCATCTGCAATGTGAGGCATTGAACGCTTCATTGCATCAACTCGGTATTGCCGTGCCGCGTCTTTCATTCCACGACCTGGATGGCTACTTGAGCGGCTTTATTGACTTGGTGTTCGAGCATGAAGGCCGATATTACATCCTTGACTGGAAATCAAATCATCTGGGAAACACTGCTGCAGACTATGGCGGGCAATCCGTGGCAAACGCAATGGCCGAAAATGCTTACCATCTGCAATACTTGTTGTATGCCGTTGCGCTCGATCGCTACCTTGCCAGACGGATAAATGGCTACCGCTACGATACTCACTTCGGTGGAGTGATCTATCTTTTCGTCCGCGGCGTCAGGCCTGACTGGCGCAATGCAGACGACTCACCCACCGGCGTATTTTTCGATTTCCCAGGTGAGGATACGATCCGGCAGCTAGGCAAACTGTTTTGCATTGATTCTCGGGAAGCAGCATGATGCGCTACGACCGTATCCATAACCCGCAACAGTTGCTTGCGCAGGAATTTGCCAGTCATGTGATTGCATGGGCCAAGGAATCGGGCGCGCCCGCCGATACGCTTGGGGTATTGCGCCGGGTCGCTTACGAGACCAGCGCCGCCACAACAGAGGGTCATGCCTGTTTGTTGCTTACGGAAATTGCTGACCAAGGAATACAGGATCTGGCCATCCTTCGTCACCTGCTGCTTGCGTCCGGCGTAGTCGGCACGCCCGATGCACCCGGCTCCATGCCCCTGATACTCGACGATCAACAGCGCCTTTACCTGCATCGATATTTTGATTATGAACGACGGCTGGCAAATCGGCTGATAAGTTCAAGAACTGGGAACGAAGGCAGCGATACCGCCTCACCGCTGAAGCTCGAAGTGCCATTCATTGCAGCCATCAACAGCGAGCAAACTAGGTGGCAGCGGATAGCCGTCGCGCTCGCACAGCTGCAAAAATTGACCATTATCAGCGGTGGCCCAGGGACAGGCAAAACCTCCACGGTGGTTCATTTGCTGGCCTGCCTGCTGGAGACAAATCCAGAATGCCGCATCCGGCTGGCGGCACCTACCGGCAAGGCTGCCGCCCACATGCTGGAGGCAATCCGTGATGGTGCCACACGACTCAAAACAGAGATCCAGTCAATCCTGCCGACAGAATCGTTCACCATTCACCGCCTACTCGGTATCACATCCGAGGAAGGCCGCTTTCGTCATCACGCCGACAACCTCCTTCCAATCGACGCACTGGTGATCGACGAAGCCTCAATGCTGGACATTGCGCTGGCAACCAAACTATTCGAGGCGGTGCCGCAGCATGCACGCATCATTTTGCTGGGCGACAAGGATCAACTGTCTGCGGTCGAGGCCGGTGCTGTTTTTTCCGAAATATGCGCTAATCCGACGCTCACACCTGATTGCGTCTCCAGACTTGCCGCACTGACCGGCATTCCAGAGCGCGAGATTGTGCCAATGCCGCCATCTCAATTGACTGCATTGAACAACAGCGTTGTCTGGTTTTCTGAAAATTTTCGCTTTGCCAACGACTCTGGCATCGGCAAACTTGCCTCCGAGGTAAGCGCCGGACATGCCGATGCTGCCATTAACAGCCTGCGAAACACAGATGATCAAGGCACAACCTGGGTCGAGGACGGCGATACCGCGCCCGCTCCGACAACCCTAAGAAAGGTGTTTGATCGGTATGCAGACTATCTGCACACCCTGCAATCCAGTCCCGGTTCGTTGCCGGCGATTTTTGAAGCCTTCAATCAATTTCGTGTGTTATGTGCGTTGCGCGAAGGCCATCGCGGCGTGAATGAGATAAACCGGCAAATCAGCCGACATTTCCGAAATGCGCTCAACCATCCGCTCGATCCGGGAGATCAGTCAGAATGGTATCCGGGAAGACCGTTGATGGTGCTTCGCAACGACTACAATCTGAAGTTGTTTAACGGTGATATCGGCATTGTCCTGCCGGACGAGTCCGGCACGATGATGGTGCATTTTCCGGACAGCACGGCCGAATATCGAACAATCGCACCTATGCGCCTGCCAGAACACGAAACCGCCTTTGCCATGACCGTTCACAAATCCCAAGGCTCAGAATTCGACGCGATCATGCTGATGCTTCCGGCACATCAACGACGCGCAGTCAGCCGGGAATTGTTCTACACCGCTATCACGCGTGCTCGCAAGGAAGCCATTGTTGTTGGCGATCAGGAAGTGGTGAAAATGGCGATTGCCTCGCCAACGCAGAGAAGGTCTGGCCTTTTCAGCAGGATGGCGGAAATCCTGTCTTAGATATGCTCATTCCGTTGTGTCCCCCGCCCTGGCAAACTGCGCTCTGATTTCCTCCATTCGGCTGCGATTCTTGCCCAGATCGGAATATCCCAATCGCGAAGCTGAACGAATCTGGATAACACCATTGCCACGATCAAGCAGAAATTCCGCATCGTCCACAAAAAAGGTCGTTCGCAGTTCCGCTCGCATATAGTCGACTTGCTCGTCAATGATGGTCGCGTCGCCTCTCCGCTTGAGAATCGTTTTCAAAGCGGCAAAAGCATTATCCGGAACGCCTGAAAATGCCAGCGGTGCGATATAATGCCGCGCATCCGTGGCAAAGCTGGAAACCCAATTGGGTGATGCCGGGCACGGGGCAAGCTCTCTGCCCCTGACGCCAAGATTTTCGGAACGCTCAACCGCGCAGGCAGCAAGGAGCGTGGAAAGAATTGCCATAGCAAACCCCTTGCGCCATTTTTTTCGCATTAATCGAATCCTTGGCAGAGAAGTTCGATGGCATGCTGTGCGGATGCACCGATCCTCATTTACGCTGCACGCCAGCAGCTAACTTTCGTTGTAATCCAACGGAATTCTGGTGCGAGGGAGGGGACTCGAACCCCTACACCATGACTGGCGTCAGGACCTAAACCTGGTGCGTCTACCAATTTCGCCACCCTCGCAAGGGAGAGCATTTTACTGGATTTTTATT
>CAZAWA010000044.1:0-17360 GCA_964488675.1 uncultured Oxalobacter sp.
GGTCGGTTCGTCCAGAATTTACAGCGTGCGGCCGGTGTCGCGCTTGGACAGTTCCAGCGACAGCTTGACGCGCTGCGCTTCGCCACCGGACAGTGTGGTCGCGCTTTGGCCTAGGCGGATATAACCCAGGCCGACATCGAGCAGGGTTTGCAGGCGGCGCGCGATGACAGGCACTGGCTTGAAAAAGTCGAACGCTTCCTCGACCGTCATCTGCAGCACATCGGAAATGTTTTTTTCGCGGTAGCGGATTTCCAGCGTCTCGCGGTTGTAGCGTTTGCCGTGGCACACATCGCACGGCACATAAACATCCGGCAGGAAGTGCATCTCGACTTTCAGCACGCCGTCGCCCTGGCAGGCTTCGCATCGCCCGCCCTTCACATTGAAGGAAAACCGCCCCGGTGTGTAGCCGCGCTCACGCGAGACCGGCACATTCGAGAACAGATCGCGGATCGGCGTGAACACGCCGGTGTAGGTCGCGGGGTTGGATCGCGGCGTGCGGCCGATGGGCGCCTGATCGACCGAGATCACCTTGTCGAAATGTTCCAGCCCTTCTATGGCGTCAAACGGCGCCGGTTCGGTTTGCGAGCGGTACAGGTGACGCGCGGCTGCGTGGTACAGCGTGTCGTTGATCAGCGATGACTTACCGGAACCGGAGACCCCGGTCACGCAGGTCAGCAGGCCAACTGGCAGATTGAGCGTCACGCGCTTGAGATTGTTGCCGCGCGCGCCGGTAATGATCAGTTGCCGGTCGGCGTCGAATTCGGTGCGCTGTTTTGGCAGCGGGATCGACAATTTTCCGCTCAGGTATTGCGCGGTCAGCGACTCCTTGCTTTTCAGGATGTCTTCCAGTGTTCCCTGCGCGACCACGCGTCCGCCGTGCACGCCCGCGCCCACGCCCATGTCGAGGATGTGGTCGGAGGAGCGGATTGCTTCTTCGTCATGCTCCACCACCAGCACGCTGTTGCCCAGATCGCGCAGGTGCTTGAGGGTGGTGATCAGGCGGTCGTTGTCGCGCTGGTGCAACCCGATGGAAGGTTCGTCCAGCACATACATCACGCCGGTCAGACCGCTGCCGATTTGCGAGGCCAGCCGAATGCGCTGTGCCTCGCCGCCGGAGAGCGTATCCGCACTGCGATCCAGCGACAGGTAGTCCAGCCCGACATTGTTGAGGAAGTTAAGACGCGCGACGATTTCCTTGATCACCCGCGCGGCGATGTCTTTCTTCGCGCCGGTCAGTTTCAGGCTTTCGAAAAACGAGAGCGTTTCGCGCAATGGCATCGCGGCTATTTCGTAAATCGCCCGCTCTTGCTTGCCAAGTCCAATCTTGACGAAGCGCGCCTCGACCCGCAGACGCGCGCCTGCGCATTTGGGACAAACTTTCTCGTTGATGTATTTTGCGAGTTCTTCGCGCACCGCCATCGAATCGGTTTCGCGGTAACGGCGCTGCAGGTTGTTGACCACGCCTTCGAAGGTGTGCTGTTTCACTACCGCGCGGCCGCGTTCGTTGATGTAGGTGAAAGGGATGGTGTTGCGCCCGGAACCATACAGCACGGCTTTCTGCGCATCTTCCGGCAGCGCATCGAACGGCGCATCGACATCAAATTCATAATGCGCCGCCAGGCTGGACAGCATCTGGAAATAGAACTGATTGCGCTTGTCCCAGCCCTTGATGGCGCCACTGCCAAGCGACAGGTTAGGGTGAACGACGATGCGCTTCGGGTCGAAGAATTCGATATGTCCGAGGCCATCGCATTCCGGGCAGGCACCCATCGGATTGTTGAACGAAAACAGGCGCGGCTCCAGTTCCTGCAGCGAGTACCCGCACACCGGGCAGGCAAACTTGTTGGAGAACACGAGTTCCTTGCCGCTGTCCATCTCCAGCACGAGCGCGCGGCCATCTGCGATCCGCAGCGCCGTCTCGAAACTCTCTGCCAGGCGCTGCTTGATGTCGGCGTTGACGCGCACGCGGTCGATTACCACATCGATGGTGTGCTTCTCGGTTTTCTTGAGTTTTGGCAGGTCGTCGACTTCGACGATTCTTGCCGCTTGCGTACCACTCTGTACGCGAAAGCGCACGAAGCCCTGCGCCTGCATCTGGCCGAACAGGTCGACATGCTCGCCCTTGCGGTTGGCAACGACGGGTGCGGCAATCATCAGTCGCGTGCCTTCCGGCATCGCCAGCACCGCATCGACCATCTGCGATACCGACTGCGCCGCCAGCGGCTTGTCCGGATGGTCCGGGCAGTAAGGTGTGCCGACGCGTGCATACAGCAGGCGCAGGTAGTCGTAGATCTCGGTGACGGTGCCGACGGTCGAGCGCGGGTTGTGTGAAGTCGCTTTTTGCTCGATCGAGATTGCGGGCGACAGGCCTTCGATCAAATCCACATCCGGCTTTTCCATCAGTTGCAGGAACTGGCGCGCATAGGCCGACAGCGATTCGACATAGCGGCGCTGGCCTTCGGCATACAGCGTGTCGAAGGCCAGCGAGGACTTGCCGGAGCCGGACAGGCCGGTTATCACAATCAGCTTGTTTCGCGGCAGATCGAGATTAATGTTTTTCAGGTTGTGGGTACGCGCTCCGCGGATGCGGATGAGGTCGCGCGGGTCACTATTTTGTTGCTTCATTTGCAGCTTTCGGCGCCAGAATCAAATACGGCAGGACAGCCTGCAACTATAGCCGATCCTGGTTTTTAGAGCAGACTGCAAATTTGGCCGATGGCGGTTTGGATTGGCATATAATCAGAGCCTCAACAATTCTGCCGCGTCCTTTTTGCCGAAAACGCGGCGGCCACTCAAGAAGGAGAACACCATGGCATCTATCAATAAAGTCATCATTGTTGGCAACCTCGGCCGCGACCCCGAAACGCGCTACACCACCAGCGGCGAAGCCATTTGCAACATTGCCGTTGCCACCTCCGACCGATGGAAGGACAAGGCCACCGGCGAGCAAAAGGAAAACACCGAATGGCATCGCGTCAGTGCCTTCGGCAAGCTGGCGGAAATCATGGGGCAATACCTGAAAAAAGGCTCGCAGGTCTATATCGAGGGCAAGCTGCGCACCCGCAAGTACACGGACAAGGATGGCATCGAGCGCTTTGCGACCGACATCATCGCCGACCAGATGCAGATGCTGGGTAGTCGCCAGGGCGGCGGCGAGCCGTCGGAAGAGGGTTACAGCCGCGCACCAGCAGTGAAGCCGGCAGGCGGCAAGCCAGCGGCCAAGTCCGGGGCTAACCTGTCCAGCATGGACGACGATATTCCCTTCTGAGGTTTACCTTAGACAATAATGTAAATTTTCTTATTTTTAAAAGCCCTGTTCACCAGGGCTTTTTGATTTCGAGGGATGTTCCAGGGGTCTGTTTTGCGAATCTAGTGCCGAGCCGACAAGCCTTTGTAAATTTTGGGCCAGAACATCTGAAAAACATATTCCGATCGATCCTCGCCGGAAAGTTGGCGAACCTTCTGCATGACGGTTGCCTGTATTTCGGATACGGCGTCAAAGTCTCGCCTTTCCATAGCAACGGCCAGTGTTTTCCCAGTGGAGCCGTCTTCTATTTGCACGCCCGTGTTTGCCAGCGAGGCGACAAATGAGGCAATGAGTGCGCCGAACTCTCTGGCAGACTGAATGTCTTTGCCGTTCGGCATGGGACGCTCCGCGAGCGTTTCGGCGAGCTGCGCTGACTGGCTATAGGCAGATTTGATTTTTTCCGTCAGCAGGTCATGTTGTGGGGTTTCGCCGCTCCGTGCGGGATCGGCCCATCCCGGATTACTGCCCTCTGCGTTCAATTTCTCAAGAAATTCGTTATATTCGCCAGACAAATCGGCGGCAATGGCTTTTGCGGCCTCCTGCGGCGACAAGCCATGCTTGCGCATGAATTCCAGAGATGCGTGATATTTTCCGCGCCCGTATTTTTTGTCGACCAGAGAAGAGTCCACTTTCATGCGCTGCAGTTCTCTCTCGGCCATGTTGTAGTAAGCGCCACGCTTTCTGGCCCACCAGATAAACCAAAAAATGAATGCTCCAATCAATGCGGCGATGATGAATCCCAATTTTGTCTCCCGAAAAATGTTTGGCTTGCCTGGCTGGTGAAATGATCCGCTGCTCGCCAAGCCGCCGCGTTAAGAGGGTGGTTTGGGGGCGCTGATCAGGGCGCAGTATCTACGGCAAATCTGACATGAATGAAATGTCAACCGACTTTTTTCTGCCCAGTATACATAAGCGATCTGACTAACGGGGCGACAATCTTCCATGCAGTGGAATGCAATCTCCGTTTATGGAAAGCGCAAACAAAAACGGAGCCGCAGCTCCGTTCTATTGACCCTTCGAAAATCAGGTATTCGGCTTTTCAGCTTTTTCCAGATCTTCGGCCGATCCGGGATCTTCAACGCGGCGCGCACCGTTAAAACGCTTTCGCCAGTAGTCCACGGTCATGCTTTCGATGCGAACCTGCCCGCCGGTGGAGGGGGCGTGGATGAACTTGTTGTCGCCGAGATAGATGCCGACATGGGAGAAGCCTCGCCGCAGCGTGTTGTAAAACACCAGATCGCCCGGTTGCAGATCCCTGGAGTTGACGGGCGTGCCCATCTTGCTGATTTCGGCCGAGGTACGCGGCAGATTGGCTCCCCATGCTTCCTTGAACACATAGCGCACAAAGCCGCTGCAATCGAGGCCGGTTTCAGGCGTGTTGCCGCCACGCTTGTAATTGATGCCGAGCAAGGTCATAGCTTGCATGGCCAGATCCGAAGCGCGGTCAGTGATGTTTTGCAGCTTTTCCAGCGTTGTCGGTGGTGTCTGCTCGGGATCTTCTGCGCTCCATGCAAATCCGCTGACAAGCAGCAACGCAGATGCGCAGATGCTCGAGGCGATGCGGTTGAATGATGTGAGCGGTTTGCGTGCCATTAACAATCGTCGTGTGTGCAGGGAAAGTGCTTATTGGAAATTCGTTGGAGCGCTGGCAAATCAGGCGGACTGATTTATGAGTCGCAAGAACAATGCCTGCAGCAAAGTTGCTTTGGTGACAAGCCCCTGTTCTCCGCACGCATGGTACACGGGGTGGTTGGATAATGCAAGCCGGCATGTGCACGCCGTTGCATATATGCAGGGTGCAGGGTTACGGGCGAAAAGGATAGAATGCATCCCTATGAACAAAGCATTTGTCAAAGAAAACGAGACGGAAGACGATCAGGAGCATGCCTTGTCGGCCATTCCTGCCGGCGCAAAGAATTACATCACGCCTGAAGGGCATCAGCGCCTGAAAGATGAGCTATTGCAACTGATCGATCGGGAGCGCCCCGAAGTGGTGCGGGTAGTGTCATGGGCGGCATCCAACGGGGATCGCTCCGAGAACGGCGACTATATCTATGGCAAGCGGCGTCTGCGCGAAATCGACCGCCGCATTCGTTTTCTGATCAAGCGGCTCGATGTGGCTGAAGTATTCGACCCGAGCGTCCATCATGGACTGGAGCAGGTGTATTTTGGCGCGACGGTGACTTATGAACGGGAATCGGGCGAACGGCAGACCGTCACAATCGTCGGAATTGACGAACTCGACCCCCTGCAGGGCAAAATCAGCTGGATTTCGCCCATGGCCCGAGCGCTGACCAAGGCGCATGAGGGGGAAGCGGTAATGTTGAAAACACCCTACGGAATTGAGGAGTTGCACATACTGGAAGTGAATTATCCAGAGCCGCCGGAAAGTAAGCAGTTGTAATTCTTGTGAATTCTTGACGGTGCGCTTGGTCTAACAGGACACGGCCAGTTGCGATGGAGGGCGATCATGAACCAAACGACATTCAAGGCAAAACACCTGCTGCTGTCAGTATTGCTAGCGTCCGCCCTCGGGGGGTGCGTTGTGTACGAGCCGCTTCCGGCGGGTCATCATGTGGTCAACACCGACGGCAGCCGAACCTTCGTCCAGGGCGCGTACACTTGCCCGGTTGGCTATACTTGCACTTACCCGACCACTCAGGGTACAGCGAACTATGCGCCAGTCTATTATGGCTACCCCCCGGCCCATGTTGGCTACCCGCCGTATCTCTGGCCACCCTTGTTCTTTTGGATGGGCTATTACTTCGGAGGGCACCACCATCACTATCATCCCCGCCCGCGAAGATAGCCTCTCTGGTTGAATCGGGACAGCTTGGCGAGGGTGGGTTGATGGTGCTTCAAAGTCGCGCGAGAAACGAACCTGCAACTGGCTTAGTGCGCCAAGATCCTCTTCAGGAAGGCGGAAAAATATTCTCCCAGCAAATCCAGTCGTGCTGCCAGACGGTGATCGTCATCGACCAGGTGCAGGGTACAGCCGTGTTCCTGGCCGAAGCGAACCGAATGCTGGAAGGGGATGACGCCGTCACGCCATCCGTGCACGATTTCGATGCGGCTGCCCTCACATCCGATCAGGTGTTGCGGGTAGTCCGGCATGTAGAAGGCAGGTGCCATCAGGAACAGTCCGCGCACGGAAAGAGTGGCAGTGGCTGTGGTGGCGACCCATCCCCCCATGCTGGAGCCAACCAGGATGTCTGGCGATCGCTTCCGGCAAGAACGGGAAAGAACATCTGCCCTTTCCATCGGACTGGCGATGGTGCTGTAGTCGAGGCTTTCGTATTCAAAACCCTGGTCTTTGGCGATGGCCGACAAATGGGTGATTTTTCGCCCCCATGGGCCGCTTTCCTTCCCATGGACGAAGTGAATTAGGGGTAACATCAACCATTCTCCTGTATCGGGTTTTCGCACAATCATAGGCTCTTTGGCCAACATTACAAATAGGTGAGCGCAAATGACTTTGAAATTACTGACTTCGATTAAAGCGGGCGCGGTTGAGTTGTCCAACCGTATCGTGATGGCACCCTTGACCCGTTCTCGAGCCGGACAGCCGGGAAATGTTCCGACTGACCTGAATGTTGAGTATTATGCGCAGCGTGCCACAGCCGGCCTGATTGTGTCAGAAGCTTCGCAGGTGTCGCAACAAGGGCAGGGTTACGCCTGGACGCCGGGAATGCACACCGATGCGCAGGAAGCGGGATGGAAAAGGGTAGTTGACGCCGTTCATGCCCGAGGCGGGAAAATGTCTGCTCAGTTATGGCATGTTGGGCGTGTTTCACACTCGCTGCTGCAAGAAAATGGCGAGGCACCGGTGGCGCCATCTGCGATCAGGGCGAGCACGACCAAATGTTTTCCGGTGCAGCCGGATGGAACGGCCTCTTTTGTGCTGTGCGACGAGCCCCGTGCGCTGGCAACGGAGGAGTTGCCAGGAATCGTAGCGCAATACCGTCAAGCGGCGGAGCGCGCAAAGCGCGCCGGATTTGATTTTGTAGAGGTCCATGCCGCCAATGGCTACCTGCTGCAGCAGTTCCTCGCCACCAATACCAATCTGCGCACCGACCAGTACGGCGGCTCCCTCGAAAATCGCGCGCGCCTGGTGCTGGAGGTATTGGACGCGGTTGCGGGGGTCATGGGTGCCGATCGTGTAGGAATGCGACTGTCGCCGTATTTTGCATTCAACGACATAGACGATACGGAAACCGAACCGATGACCTTGTATCTGGCCGCAGAATTGACCGAACGCGGGGTTGCTTACTTGCATATCGCCGAGCCAGGATGGGTGGGTGGCCCTTCACTCTCCGATGATTTTCGCCGAAAATTGCGCTTGGCCTACAAAGGAAAGTTGATTATTTGCGGTGAACAGACGGCTAAAAGTGGTGAAAAGCTGCTAACCGACGGGTTGGCTGATGCCATTGCCTTCGGGCGCCCCTTTATTGCGAACCCTGATCTGGTTGATCGCATTCGCCAGAATGCGCAACTGAATTCTCCGGATCGAACAACTTTTTATGGTGGGGGCGCTGCCGGATATACAGACTATCCGACTCTGGAGAAGTTGGCGGGCGCATAGCAGCCTGTCGAGCGGTCTTTTTTCAATTTGGGGAAATTTTGTCAACCACTTGTCAACCATCATGTCTGCAGACCGTTATTTGCAGTGATTCTATCGAGTCGCCGTTCTATTAACATGTTAATTGAGGGACTACAAAATGAAAAAACTGATCACTGTTCTGGTATCTGGCCTGTTCGCCACCGCAGCATTCGCGCAAGCACCTGCTGCTCCTGCCAAAGCTTCTGCACCGGTTGCTTCGGTTGCCGCTCCTGCTTCAGCTAAAGTTGACGCAAAAGCTGAGAAGAAAGCAAAAGCAGACGCTGAAAAGAAGGCCAAGGCTGACAAGAAAGCCGCTGACAAGAAAGCCAAGGCTGACAAGAAAGCCGCTGACAAGAAAGCCAAGGCTGACAAGAAGGCTGCTGACAAAAAAGCCAAGGCTGACAAGAAAGCCGCCAAAGCTTCTGCCAAGCCGTCCGCTTCCGCACCGGCAGCTTCCAAGTAATTGGATTTGCCCGAATAAAAAAGGCAGGCCGGGCCTGCCTTTTTTATTGCCAATTCAGGTTGAGCAGCTTGGTAAATAAGGGTTGATCTGTCCCAGGAGCGGTCGATGGGCGACAGCCAGCCTGTTTGGTGATGTTTTTTCGATTTCCCGAAAATTTTTGTCAACCGTGGAGACAGTTGGGCGTTATTGACAATGATTCTAATGAATCACCGTTTTATTAACATGTTAATTTAGGGACTACAAAATGAAAAAATTGATCGCTGTTCTGGTATCCGGCTTGTTCGCTACCGTAGCATTCGCACAAGCACCGGCTGCTTCCGCTAAAGCATCCGCACCGGCCGCCTCCGCTTCGGCACCTGCCAAGGCATCTGCTCCCAAGAAAGCAAAAGCTTCCAAGAAAGCTTCCAAGAAAGCATCTGCCTCCGCAGCTTCTGCTTCCAAGAAAGCAAAAGCACCGAAGAAAGCAAAAGCTTCCAAGAAAGCATCCGCTTCCGCAGCTAAGCCGGCAGCTTCCGCACCGGCAGCTTCCGCAGCTAAGCCGGCAGCTTCCAAGTAATTGGATTTGCTCGAATAAAAAAGGCAGGCCCGGCCTGCCTTTTTTTATTTCCACGACAACTTGAGCAAATTTTTTGTGAATAAGTCCATTACAACGATAGTTGCTGTCATGGCGCTGCTGGGTATCTGCTCCAGCACGGTTTCTCATGCGCAACGCGGTGCGCGTTTGCCGATGCTTGAACTGACGGCGGGCATGCATGTCATCAAGGCGGAAGTGGCTGCCAACGAGCCGCAACGGCAGCAGGGCCTGATGTTTCGCGAAAAGATGGGGGCAAACGAGGGAATGCTGTTTGTCTATGACATGCCGGTTGGTTTGTGCATGTGGATGAAGAATACGCTGATTCCGCTGTCGGTGGCATTTATCGACGCAAATGGCAAAATCGTCAATATCGAGGACATGAGGCCGCAGACAACCAATTCGCACTGTGGCAAAAAACCGGTCCCATTTGCCCTGGAAATGAACCAGGGCTGGTTCCGTCAAAGAAACATCGGCCCTGGCAGTACCATTCAAGGGTTACCCCAAGGGCGCTGATTGCTCAGCGCCCCTGCGACAGCCTAAAAGTCGGCGGGTATCCTGATTTCAGGCTCGGCTTCCGCTTCGTTGGCAAGAGCAAGTGGTTCGACATTCCATATCTCCTTGGCGTACTCCGAGATAGCCCTGTCGGACGAAAAAAATCCCATGCTGGCGACATTGTGAATCGCCGTCCGGTTCCATCTGACGGGCTGACGATATAGCGTGTCGACCTGTTCCTGCGTTGCAACATAGCTGGCAAAATCTGCCAGTATGAGATAGCGGTCGCCGTAATTGACCAGCGAGTCATAAACCGAAAGAAAGCGCCCGGGCTCATTGGGTGAGAAGAAGCCATCGCGAATCTGATCGAGTGCCTGCCGTAGTTCAGGATTCTGCTCGTAGATCGTGCGCGGCTGATAACCGGCCATGCGGATTTGCTCAACCTGTTCGGCGGTGTTGCCGAATATGAAAATGTTATCTTTGCCGACGGCTTCACCAATCTCTATGTTCGCGCCATCGAGCGTTCCGATGGTCAGTGCGCCGTTACAGGCAAACTTCATGTTTCCCGTCCCGGAGGCTTCGGTTCCGGCTGTCGAAATTTGCTGCGAGAGATCGGCCGCCGGAATGATGAGTTCGGCCATGCTCACACCATAGTTCGGGATGAAAACGACCTTGAGTTTGTCGCCGATGAGAGGGTCGCTGTTGATTTTGGCCGACACATCGTTGATCAGCTTGATGATGGTCTTGGCCATCTGGTAGGCGGAAGCCGCCTTGCCGGCAAAGATGACAGTGCGCGGAACCCAGTTGACATCCGGGTTGGAGAGGATGCGATTGTAGCGGGTAATGACATACAGCACATTGAGTAACTGCCGCTTGTATTCATGGATGCGCTTGATGTGCACATCAAACATCGAGTCGAGATTGAGCCGGACATTCAGGTTGTTGCTAACCCAGCTTGCCAGGCGCACCTTGTTCTGCCGCTTGGCCGACCGGAACGAATTGATGAACATTTGGTCGTTTGAAAACTGTTCCAGCTCACCAAGCTGGCTGAAGTTGCGCCGCCACTTGGCACCAATTTTGTCGTCGATGAGATCCGATAGCAGCGGGTTGGCCTGTGACATCCAGCGACGCGGCGTGATGCCGTTGGTGACATTGGTAAACCGATCCGGAAAAATTCGCGCAAAATCCGCAAAAATAGACTGCTTCATCAGGTCCGAATGGAGTTTTGATACACCATTGATTTTATGGCTGGCAACGACGGCCAGATAAGCCATGCGCACACGGCGGCCGCTACGCTCATCAATCAGCGAAAGCCGCTCCATTAGCGCGGGGTCGTCGCCAAAACGATCTGCCGTGCTGGCCAGGAATTCACTGTTGATGTCGAACATGATCATCAGGTGTCGCGGCAAGACGCGCCCCATCAGTTCAACCGACCAGGTTTCCAGTGCCTCGCTCATCAGCGTATGGTTAGTGTAGGAGAAGATTTTCTGCGCCAGCCCCCACGCCTTGTCCCATTTCATACCATGTTCGTCGACCAGTATGCGCAAGAGCTCTGGCACGGCAAGCACCGGATGCGTATCATTCAGATGAATCGAAACGCTGTCGGAAAGGTTTTCGAAATCAGCATGGTTCAGCAGGTGGCGGCGCACCATGTCCTGCATGCTGGCTGAAACGAAGAAAAACTCCTGCCGCAGACGCAGTTCCCGGCCGGATTCGGTCGAGTCGTCCGGATAGAGAATTCGGGTGATGTTTTCGGACATGGTCTTGGCTTCGACTGCGCCGATGTATTCGCCGCGATTGAAAGCCGAGAGATTCATTTCAGCGATTGCTTTGGCCGACCACAGGCGGAGTGTGCTGGTCGCCTCGGTCTGAAAGCCGGGGATGATGGTGTCGTACGCCATGGCCAGCACGCTGTGCGTGTCCACCCAGCGGGTGCGTTCACCTTCCTTCACGACGCGCCCGCCAAACCGCACCTGATATTGCACTTCAGGCCGAGGAAATTCCCACGGGTTGCCTCTGGTCAGCAACCAGTAGTCGGGGGTTTCGACCTGATAGCCATCGACAATCTGCTGCTTGAACATGCCATATTCGTAACGCAGACCATAACCCATGCTGGGCAGGTTAAGCGTCGCCATTGAGTCGAGAAAGCACGCCGCAAGACGACCCAGGCCGCCATTGCCCAGCGCGGCATCCGGTTCGCCGTTGGCAATTTCATCGTAATCCACGGACAGATCGGCCAGGGCTTCCCGAACTTCCTCGGAAATGTTCAGTGCCTGTATTGAATTGGTGAAGGTGCGTCCGATCAGAAACTCCATCGACAGGTAATAGATGCTTTTTGCCTGCTGGGTGTAGAAGGCTTCGGCTGTGCTCATCCAGCGCTCGACCAGACGGTTGCGCACAGCAAGCTCGGTCGCCAGCAGCCAGTCGTGGCGGTTTGCATTAAGCGGATTTCTGCCCGTGCGGTAGCGCAGGTTGTTGGAAATCGATCGTTTAAGCGCATCCACATCGCTGGGCAAAAAGCCGGCTTGCTTCGAAATAGGCTGGGGCATGTCGTGTCCTTCTGAAGAAAAAACGCACAAAGCAGGCTAAAGCCTACCATCTCACGCCGGTAGGGTACAACATAAAATGGGTATTCGCGCCAGCGTCGTGCAGGGTTGTCGTTCAGGGTGTGAGCAGCTTGGTGCGCTGGACTTGTTCATACAGCGACATGAATTGCTTCGCCGACGCATCCCAGCCAAAGTGCTGTTTTAAGGCATTGCGCTGCAATTTCGTCCAGTCTTTTTTGCGTTCAAAAAGGTCAAACGAACGGTGGACTGCTTGTACGAACGCGTCGTAATAAAAGCCGTCAAATGTGAAGCCGGTCGCCGTGCCCGTTTTCATGTTGGCTTCCGAGCAGTCGACCACGGTATCGGCCAGTCCACCAACTCGGTGAACCAGCGGCAGCGTTCCGTAACGCAATCCGTAGAGCTGCGTCAGGCCGCAAGGTTCATAGCGCGACGGCATCAGGATGACATCGCTGCCCGCCATCACGCGGTGTGACTTGAGTTCGTCGTAACCGACCTGTATGGAGATGGCCTGCGGATTGGCATAAGCGATATTTCGGAAAGCTGATTCCAGCGATGCATCACCGGTACCTAGTATCACAAGCTGACCGCCTCGGCGCAGTATTTCTGGCAAGCTGTCCAGTACCAGATCCAGCCCTTTCTGCACGGCCAAGCGGCTGACGATGCAGTACAGGGGCGTGTCATCCTGCACGCGCAGGCCGACTTCGCTCTGCAAGGCCGCCTTGCAGGCTTTTTTGCCTGAAAGTGAGTTGGCGGAGTAGTTTGCTGCAATGGCGGGATCGGTGGCCGGGTTCCAGATGTCGGTGTCGATGCCGTTCAAGATGCCCAGGATGTCGCCAGATCGTCGATGCAATACGCCGTCGAGGCCAAACGCATTCTCGGGACGCTGAATTTCGCGGGCATAGGTTGGACTGACAGTAGTGATTTTGTCGGCATACATCAGGCCCGCCTTGATAAACGACAACTGGCCATGAAATTCGACGCCATCAACACCGAAAAAATGGGGTGGCAGATCAATTTCACCAAAAGCGTGCCCGGGAAAATTGCCCTGATATGCCAGGTTGTGAATGGTAAAGACGCATCCGGCCAGCTTGCGTTTCAGCCAGAATTCCGAAGCCTTGAGATAAGCGGGAGTCAGACCCGCGTGCCAGTCATGGGCATGAACTACATCTGGCGTCCAGGCGGGAGCGGAGCCTTCGGCAATTCTTGCTGCGATCCAGCCTAGCAGCGCAAAACGGCGGTAATTGTCGAAATAATCCTGATTGGCCGCATTGGTGTAGGGGTTGCCCGGACGATCGAACAGTCCGGGAGCGTCAATGAAATATACGGTCAGGCCATTTTCCGGCAGCGTGCCAACCAAAACGCGGATGGAATAGGCGCCGAATCGCGCGGGCAGATCGAAAACCGGCCTCTTGTCGATCAGCCGCTCATGATAGGCAGGAAACCCGGGTGCGAGCATGCGGATGTCGCAGCCAGTACGGGACAAGGCCAGCGACAATGCGCTGGTGACATCGGCCAGACCACCGGTTTTCAGGGCGGGAAAGATTTCGGAGCAAACATGTAATACGCGCATTTTCAAATCCGATTTTCACTCTACCTGCGGGTGGAATTCCGTACGGTAAATCTTGGACAGCATTTCCTGTGTCACCAGCACAACGCCATTCTCCGAACGGAAGAAGCGGCGCGCATCCAGTTCGGCATCTTCGCCAATAACCAGGCCGTCTCTTATCGAGCAACCGCGGTCGATCACGACCTTTTTCAGTCTGCAGTGGGAGCCGATTTCGCAATCTGGCAAAATGACCGCCTGGTCGATGTTGCAGAACGAATGTATTCGCACTTTGGAAAACAGGATGGTGTTTGAAAGTTGCGATCCGGAGACGATGCACCCGCCGGACACCATGGTGTTGGCGGCGATGCCATGCATGCCGTTCTGATCCGGAACGAATTTTGCCGGTGGCCTTTGTTCCTGATAAGTCCAGATGGGCCAGTCCTCATCGTAGATGTTCAACTGCGGCATATTGGTGGTCAGGTCGAGGTTGGCCGCCCAGAACGACTCAACCGTCCCCACATCACGCCAGTAAGGAGGAATTGCATTCGAGGAGGGAACGCAGGACATATGGAACAAATGCGCCTTGGCGCGGCCGTCACTGACGATGCGTGGAATGATGTCGCGTCCGAAATCATGGGAGGAGTTTTCGTCCGCGTGATCATCCTCGAGCATCTGGTACAAGTAGTCCGCGTTAAACACATAAATGCCCATGCTGGCAAGCGCCGTGTTCGGATTGTTTGGCATCGGTAGCGGATCGGCCGGTTTTTCAGCGAAGCTGGTGATGGTTCTTTCATTGTCGATTGCCATGACGCCGAACCCGGAGGCCTCGTGTCGCGGCACTTCGATGCACGCGACCGTGCAGGGCGATTGCATTTCGACATGGTCGAGCAACATCATGGAATAGTCCATTTTGTAGACATGGTCACCTGCCAGCACCAGGACGAATTCCGGGCGGTACGATCGAATGATGCCCATGTTCTGCATCACAGCATCGGCCGTGCCGCGATACCAGGTCGCTTCGTCAAGCTGCTGCTGGGCCGGCATCAGATCGATGAATTCATTGTGTTCGCCGCGCAGGAAGCTCCAGCCGCGCTGCAAATGCCGCAGCAGCGAGTGGGCGCGATATTGGGTGACCACTCCGATTCGGCGAATGCCGGAGTTGATACAGTTCGACAGCGCAAAATCAATGATGCGAAATTTTCCGCCAAAGAAAACCGCTGGTTTGGCGCGCAGGTTGGTCAATTGCTGCAGGCGGGAGCCACGCCCCCCTGCCAGCACGATCGCAAGCGTTCGCTTTGGCAGGTGGCTTGCCAGAAATAACTTGTCTGCAATTTGCTTCATGACGATTTTTCCTCGTATTGACGATGATAGGCGTTCAGGTAATAACCGTGGGTTGCGACATTCCGGTGTGCAGAGCAATTTCTGCCACTTCTTCTGCAATCGCGATCAGGTTCGCGAGTGCCACCTGCGTGGGCAGATTGTGCTTGTCGGGATCGGCTTCATATTTTTCCAGATAGACGCGCAGCGTGGCGCCGGTAGTGCCGGTGCCGGACAGGCGGAATACGATGCGTGCGCCATCGGAAAACACCAGCCGCACGCCCTGTCTCGCGGTGGTGATGCCGTCGACGGGATCGACATAGCTGAAGTCGTCTGCGATATCGATTTTGTGTGATCCCAATGTCTCACCTTTCAGGACGGCGAGTTTTGTGCGCAATTTTGTCATTAATGTGTCGGCGCTGACGGTGTCAATACCCTCATAATCGTGGCGCGAGTAATAGTTGCGGCCGAAGCGTGCCCAGTGCTCATTGACCAGCGCATTGACATTTTTTCCTGTGGCCGCTTGCAGGTTGAGCCAGAACAGCACGGCCCACAAGCCGTCTTTTTCACGGATGTGACTGGAACTGGTGCCGTAGCTTTCTTCGCCGCATAGTGTGACCTTGTTTGCATCCATCAGGTTGCCGAAAAATTTCCAGCCAGTCGGCGTTTCAAAACACGGAATGCCCAGCGCCTGCGCGACGCGATCTGCGGCAGTCGAAGTCGGCATCGAGCGCGCAATGCCAAGGACGCCGTTTTTGTAACCGGGCGCAAGTGTGGCATTGGCGGCGAGGATTGCCAGGCTGTCCGAGGGCGTGACGGCCAGGTTGCGCCCGACAATCATGTTGCGGTCTGCATCGCCATCGGAGGCTGCGCCGAAATCAGGCGCATTGGAACCGTTCATCAGTTCGATGAGTTCGACTGCATTGACCGGATTCGGGTCGGGATGGTGTCCGCCGAAATCTTCCAGCGGTTTGCCGTGGATGACGGTTCCGGCTGGTGCGCCCAGCATGTCCTCGATGATTGTTTTCGCGTAAGGGCCCGAGACGGCGCTCATCGCGTCGAAGCACATGGTGAACGCTCCGGAAAACATTTTGCGAATGGCGGTGAAGTCGAACAGTTGCTGCATTTGTTCGGCGTAATCCGCGACCGGATCGATGACTTCAACCACCATGCCTTCGATTTGAAAATGTCCGAGTTGGTCAAGGTCGACATCGGCCGAGTCGCTGATGGTGTACTGCTTGATCGACAGGGTTCGCGCGAAAATTGCTTCGGTAATTTTCTCCGGTGCTGGCCCGCCGTTACCAATGTTGTACTTGATGCCGAAGTCGCCGTCAGGGCCGCCCGGGTTGTGGCTGGCGGACAGCACGATGCCGCCGAATGCATGATGCTTGCGGATCACGCAACTGACGGCGGGTGTGGACAGCAGGCCACCTTGTCCGACCAGTACTTTGCCGATGCCATTGGCCGCAGCCAGTTTCAGGATGGTTTGGGTCGCGACCCGGTTATGGAAACGGCCATCGCCACCAACAACGATAGTCTGCCCGGCGCAGTCCTCGAGAACATCAAAAATGGACTGGACAAAATTTTCGAGATAGCCCGGCTGCAAGAAAACGGATACCTTCTTGCGCAGTCCGGATGTTCCAGGCTGCTGGTCGGCAAACGCTTTCGTCACAACAGTTTTTATGGGCACATCAGCTCCGATATCAGTAGTTCCCTTTCCATGATAAAGGCATTCTGTCCTTGCGTCTATTCCGAGAGCTTGATGTTAGGCAAGGTTTGCCTGCGGTTTATTCGACTACGCTGGTGTGAGCAACCACAAGGCATGTGCAGGAAGCTGTGCGCTGTCAGTGAGTTCGCGTGGCTTCGCAAGAGGGTTAACGCTGTCGAGCAGCGTGCGCCAGCGACCAGGAGGTAGTGAGAAAGGTAATGCCTGCGCGCAGGCATTCAGCAAAATCAGGCAAGGCGTTTCATGTGCGCTGCCGTTAACCAGAATGCCCATGCAAACTTTTCCACGAAAATGCCATTCTGCTTCCCGCACGGGCCCGCCTTCGGGCGACAGCCAGACGATGTCGGTGTGCCCGAAGGGCGAGCCCTCACCGGTAAACCAGCGCGCGTGCCGCAGTGCCGGATACTGCTGTCGTAGCGAAATGAGTTTTTTTGTGTAAGCTAGCAATTCCTGATCGGCTTTTCCCCAGTTCAACCAGCTGATATCGTTATCCTGACAGTAGGCATTATTGTTACCCTGCTGCGTATGGCCGATTTCATCTCCGGCCAGCAGCATGGGCGTTCCCTGGGAAAACAGAAGGGTCGCCAGCAGCGCGCGCTTGAGCTGACCGCGCAATTGGCGGATGCCGGGATCGACGGTGTCACCTTCGATGCCGCAGTTCCAGCTATGGTTGTGGGTATTCCCGTCACGGTTTTCTTCCCCGTTCGCCTGATTGTGTTTGTGGTTGTAGCTGACCAAATCTCGCAACGTGAAGCCGTCTGGTGCAGT
>CAZAWA010000045.1:0-16953 GCA_964488675.1 uncultured Oxalobacter sp.
CCGCTTTCTCGAAGAGGCGATCAACCATGAAGTGCGCCGCCAGATCGAATTGATCGAAGACGGCGGCCGGGTGGTGCAGGCCACGCGCCTGTACGATCCGGACAAGCGCGAGACGCGCGAAATGCGCAGCAAGGAAGACGCGCACGATTACCGCTATTTTCCCGACCCCGATCTGCCACCACTGGTGATCTCGGACGAATGGATCAATCGCGTGAAGGAATCCATGCCGGAGCTGCCGGATGCGATCCGTGCCCGCCTCGTTCGCGACTACGGCTTGCCGGAATATGACGCCGCCGTCCTGACTCAGTCGAAGGCAATGGCGACCTATTTCGAAGCAGTGGTCGCGCAAATCGGCAAGGAGCAGGCAAAACAAAGCGCAAACTGGCTGATGGGCGATGTCTCGTCAGCGCTTAACCGTGAAGGCATCGAGATTGACGCGGCGCCAGTCAGCGCTGCGCAGCTTGCGCTGCTGCTGAAGCGCATCGCCGACGGAACCATCTCCAACAAGATCGCCAAGGAAGTTTTTGGCGCGATGTGGGAAGCGAAGTCCGATGACACCAACAGTGCCGATGCCATCATCGAGGCCAAAGGCCTGAAACAGATTTCCGACAGTGACGAGCTGGAAAAGATCATTGACGGCGTGCTGGCCGCCAACCCGAAGTCGGTCGAGGAATTCCGCGCCGGCAAGGACAAGGCCTTCAATGCATTAGTCGGTCAGGCAATGAAAGCGACCAAGGGCAAGGGCAATCCGGCGCAGGTCAATGAATTGCTGCGCAAGAAACTGTCCTAGGACGGCAATCGCAAGCAACGCCGCCGGCGGGGAGGCCAAAGCGGAACAGAAACAAAAACGGCCTGATCGCTGCGAGTTTTTTGTTTCACGCTTTGGTATTCATGCGGCGGATACCCGTTATGGCAGCATCGCATGGTCGCTTTTTTGAACTGCCGCAATTTCAATCTCGCCACGATACGGAAAATTCGGGGTCAGAGTAAATTTTGCTACGCGAAATAAAACTACTGACCCAGAATTTTTCTAGGATTTTAACTTCGCAAACGCCGCCGCCATCGCATTATTCTCCGGCGGCGTTTTGTTTTGTTGTCCTTGCTCCCGCTTTGGCACATTATCGCGCGAACCACGCGGCGCGCGCTCTGCGCCTGACACCGCAGGCACACCATCCGACAGACGCATCGTCAGCGCGATGCGCTGCCGCTGGAGATCAACTTCCAGCACCTTCACTTTCACTACTTGCCCCGCCTTCGCCACCTGATGCGGGTCTTTGACAAAGTTGTTCGACAACGCCGAGATGTGCACAAGCCCGTCCTGATGCACGCCGATATCGACGAATGCGCCGAAAGCCGCAACATTGGTGACCACGCCTTCGAGGATCATGTCCGGTCGCAGATCCTTGATCTCGGCCACACCCTCCCTGAACGACGCGGTCTTGAATTCCGGTCGCGGGTCGCGCCCCGGCTTTTCCAGCTCCGCCAGAATGTCAGTTACAGTCGGCACACCAAAACTGTCATCCGCGTATTTGGCCGGGTCAAGTGATTTCAACAGCCTGCCGTCGCCAATCACCTGCTTCACATCCTTGCCGATGTCGGCCAGGATTTTCTCGACCAGCGGATACGCCTCCGGATGCACCGCCGATGCGTCCAGCGGATTGTCGCCGCAACTGATGCGCAGGAATCCAGCTGCCTGCTCGAAGGTCTTGTTACCGAGGCGCGGCACCTTTAGCAGATCCGCGCGGCTGGCGAACGGCCCCATGCGATCGCGGTAGCTGACGATGCCTTGCGCGATACTGCCGCCAAGGCCTGACACGCGCGCCAATAATGGCGCCGAGGCGGTGTTCACATCGACGCCGACCGCGTTCACGCAATCCTCAACCACCGCGTCCAGCGATTGCGCCAGTTTGGTTTGCGCCACATCATGCTGGTACTGGCCGACCCCGATGGCTTTCGGGTCAATCTTGACCAGTTCCGCCAACGGGTCCTGCAGGCGGCGCGCAATCGAGACTGCACCGCGCAAGGACACATCCAGTTCCGGCAATTCACGCGAAGCAAATTCGGATGCCGAATACACCGACGCGCCCGCTTCTGACACGACTATCTTGTTCAGTTTCAGTTCTGGCACGCGCTGAATGAGTTCCTGCGCCAGCCTGTCGGTTTCGCGCGAGGCAGTGCCGTTACCGATGGCGACCAGCGTTGCGCCATATTGTTTGACCAGCAGCGCCAATTTGTGCAGCGAACCGTCCCAATCATCACGCGGCGCATGCGGGTAAATCGTATCCGTCGCGACCACCTTGCCCGTTGAGTCTGTGACTGCCACCTTGACCCCGGTGCGCAAACCCGGATCGAGCCCGATAGTGACATGCTGCCCAGCCGGTGCGGCCAGCAGCAAATCCTTCAGGTTGCGCGCAAATATCCGAATCGCCTCAGCTTCGGCGCGTTCGCGCAGCGCGCCCATCAGTTCCGTTTCCAGACGCATGGATATCCGCACGCGCCAGGCCCAGCGCACCGTGTCCTGCAACCAGGGGTCGGCCGGACGCCCCCGGTCGCGAATGCCAAAGCGCAGCGCGATGCGGCCTTCACACGGATTGGGCGGCGCGTTCCATTTCGGCTTTTCCGGCTCGGCGTCGAGCCGCAGCGAAACATTCAGCATTTCCTCGCGCCGCCCGCGAAACAGCGCCAGCGCCCGGTGCGACGGGATCGCTGCCAGCGGCTCCGAATAGTCGAAGTAATCGGCATACTTTGCCCCCGCGTCTTCCTTGCCGGTCATTACCTTCGATTCGACCACCGCGTGCTCGTTCAGGTAATCGCGCAAGGCTTGCAGCAGTTCGGCATCCTCGGCGAAGCGTTCGATCAGAATCTGGCGCGCGCCCTCCAGTGCCGCCTTTACATCCGGCACCCCGGGGTTGTCGCCGCAATCGGTCGTGAAGGGGGCTTTGAGATACTTTGCCGCTTCCTCTTCTGGCAGCAGACACGGAGACTTCAGTAACGAATCCGCCAAGGGTTCCAGACCCGCTTCGATCGCTATTTGCGCACGGGTACGGCGCCTGGGTCGGTAGGGCAGGTACAGGTCTTCCAGCCGAACCTTCTCCTCGGCATGCACAATGGCATCGCGCAGTGCTGGCGTCAGCTTCCCCTGCTCTTCGATGGATGCGAGTATCGTCTGACGCCGGTCTTCCAACTCACGCAGGTAGCGCAGGCGATCTTCCAGCAGGCGCAACTGGGTATCATCCAGCCCGCCAGTCGCCTCTTTTCGATAGCGGGCAATGAAGGGCACGGTCGCGCCCTCGTCCAGCAGCGCAATGGCCGCGATCACTTGTGACGGCCTGGCAGCCAGCTCTGCGGCAAGCCGTTGCTCAATCGATAACAGCATGAATTCAGCCTTAAAAATTCCAAAGGGGCAGATATTACGCATTTCACCAAAATGCGCCAGTGCCTAACTGGCAAAACCCCGGTTGCGCTGTCAAATTTCGTGAAAGTTACCAATCGAAACAAATTTCTTGTTGCATGCAGGCCATTAGCGTGCGTTTTTGATACCTGAAATGGAGGATAATCATCATTTTTGCGCGTCTTTATTCGGCTCGCATTTTAAAAAGCATCATGTATTTCACTCTCGAAGACATTCGTACACATTTCGATCAGCCCACCTTCCAGCGTGGAGCTGAGTTCGTGCGGAGCGACCGAGTACAAAATGTCAGGCTTTCAGGGAATACCCTGAAGTCTGCCATCTATGCAGAGGGCGATAAGGTCTATCAACAGGACATCCTGCTGTACCCAACCCGCAAAGGGATTAACTTCGACGGCGAGTGCAACTGCCCCAAAGGCAACAACTGCGCCCATGTCGTCGCTTCATTGCTTGCCTTCCTTCAACATGAGCAAAGCGCCGCCGCCACGCAGAGCGCCACCGTTCCTCAAAGCCTCCCCAGCGCCGTCACGGCCTGGCTCCAGCGCGTTGAAAGGGCCGCCCATGGCAAGTCGTCTTCCCAAGGTGGTGTTTCCGAGGAAGCCATAGCCAACGGTTCTTCCTACCGGCTGCTGTTCGTGTTGTCACCAGACCGAAACGGCCGTCATGTTCTGCTGTCCTTATGCAAGGCCAGACTGCGTGCCAACGGTGATGTCACCATGGCTAGCCCTGTCAGTGAATTATCCGGTCTCCTGACCAATACCCCCGCTTTCGTCAAACCGGAAGAACTGGATCTGGTGCGCCTGTTCATCGCCATGCGCAGCGGCGTTACCTCGCAGGGCACCAGCGTTGCCGAACCCAGAGGAAAAATCGGCGCGCAGTTGCTGCGCATGCTGCTTGACGACAACCAGTTGCTTTGGACCAACTCCTACACCGACATGGCCAAGGGATTGATCTTCCCGCTCAAGGCAGCGCCAACGGAAAAGGCCATAATGAACTGGCGCGACGAAGGTGGCTTGCTGAAACTGGCGTGGCAGTTCGACCAGAGCCAGTCTGCACCGAATGGCGAATCTCGCCTTTCCCCTGTCAGCGGCGTGATCGACTACATCCTGCCCACCGTCCCGGCCTGGTATGTGAACAATCTTTCGTGCGGTGAGCTTGACCTGCGCCTTGGCGATGCCGCCATCCCGGTCAAGGATTTGTACGAACTGGTCGCGCAAGCGCCTCTCATCGCTCCGGAGGACAAGTCGGCGGTCTCACACCTACTGATGGCGAACGGACTGAGCCAGATCGTGCCTCTGCCCGAGGTGGTAGACGAAATCGTGATCGAAGGCATCAGGCCGACACCCTGCCTGACGCTCGGGAGCGCCTCACAGCCGACACGGTACGGCATGCGCTGGTGCGATTTTGTCATGCTCAGCTTCGACTACGATGGCGTCCGGGTATTGCTCAATCAGACTTTTCCGGTGGTGCGCGAGCGAGACGATGTCGTCGAGCGCATTGTTCGTGACAAAACCGCAGAGGCAACCGCAGTGCAAGCGCTGACCGCGCTAGGCTTTGCGCCGCCGAAGAAGCCGGGATCACCCCTTCGAACCATGATGGGCGCGCTGGAATTGCCATCGCAGACCGAGTGGTTGCGCTTTGATCGTGACGGCCTGAACACACTCGCCATTCAGGGATGGCAAATCGAAAAGCTGCCTGAATACCGCTACGATGTCACCCTCATCGACGACTGGTACGCGCATATCGATGACAAGGGCGATGCGCCCGGCGTTGCGTGGTTCGATCTTGAACTGGGCATCGTCGTCAATCAGAAGCGAATTTCCCTGCTGCCGGCTCTGGTTGAAATGATTCGCAGTGCGCCGCACGAATTTGATCCTGATGCGCTTGCGGCCCATGCCGACACCGACCAGTTGCTAGCCTCGTTACCTGACGGCGAACGGGTCGCCTTGCCCTGGGGGCGTATCAAGCCGATCCTGTCGACACTGGGCGAACTGTATTTCATAGACAAGCCGGAGAACAGCATCCGCCTCTCGCGGCTCGATGCCGCGCGCCTTGCAGAGCTGGCCGGATCAACCCAGTTGCGCTGGATGGGCGGCGAACGCCTGCGGGAAATCGGCCAGAAGCTGATCGAGTTCGGCGGCGTTCAGAAAGTGGCGCCGCCTGCCGGACTCAAGGCATCCTTGCGCGACTACCAGCTTGAAGGCCTGGCCTGGATGCAATTTTTGCGCATTTACGAATTCGCCGGCATTCTTGCGGACGATATGGGTCTGGGAAAGACCATCCAGACGCTGGCGCACATACTCATGGAGAAAGAAGCTGGTCGTCTCACCAAGCCGGCGCTGGTTGTTGCACCCACCAGCCTGATGAGCAACTGGATGGACGAAGCCGCGCGCTTCACCCCCGACTTGCGCGTGCTGATGCTACAAGGCAAGGATCGGCTGCAACGCTTTGACCTGATCGACAATTATGATCTGGTGCTGACCACCTACGCGCTGCTGCCGCGCGACGAAGAGTGGCTCAAGGAACATGAGTACCACCTGATCGTTCTGGACGAGTCGCAATACATCAAGAACATGCGGTCCAAGTCAGCGCAGACGGCCGGCCTGCTGCGTTCGCGCCACCGCCTGTGTCTGACCGGCACGCCGCTTGAAAACCACCTGGGCGAGCTCTGGTCGCAGTTTCATTTTTTGCTGCCGGGACTGCTGGGCGAAGAAAAATCATTCAATGCCGATTTCCGCAACCCGATCGAAAAGATGGACGACGCGTTGCGCCGTACCCTGCTCACCCGCCGCATCAAACCATTCATGCTGCGCCGCACCAAGGACAAGGTTGCCAAGGAACTGCCGCCAAAAACGGAAGTCGTGCGCCGCGTCGAACTTTCTGGCGAACAGCGCGACCTGTACGAAACCGTGCGGCTGGCGATGGACAAGAAGGTGCGTGACGAAATCGCCAAAAAGGGCGTTGCGCGCAGCCAGATCGTTATTCTGGAAGCGTTACTCAAGCTGAGACAGGTTTGCTGCGACCCACGACTGGTCAAGTCCGGTCTCGGCAAGGTGACGGTAACGGCATCGTCCAAGCTGTTCGAGTTGATGGAAATGCTGCACGAACTGCTGGCGGAAAACCGCAAGATTCTGGTTTTTTCGCAGTTCACCAGCATGCTCTCGCTGATCGAGGCCGAACTTCGCGCCCACAAAATTCCCTACGCGCTCCTGACGGGCGACACCACCGACCGTGCCGGTGCGGTGCGCGCCTTCCAGCAGGGCGAAGTCTCGCTGTTCCTGATCAGCCTCAAAGCCGGCGGCGTCGGCCTGAACCTGACGGCTGCCGACACCGTCATTCATTACGACCCGTGGTGGAACCCGGCGACGGAAACACAAGCCACCGACCGTGCCTGGCGCATCGGTCAGGACAAGCCGGTATTCGTCTACAAGCTGATAGCCAACGGCACGCTGGAACAGAAAATCCAGGAAATGCAGCAAAAGAAAGCCGACCTCGCGCAGGCGATTCTGTCATCCGGCGAGGTTCAGAATGTGCAAATTACGCCAGAAGACCTGCAGGCAATATTCGCGCCGCTGGAAGAATAGCTCGCCAGAAATTATCATACCCCCTGGGTGCATTTTTTCTCCGGCGCGTCAGCCATGTGTTTTCTGAGGATTTGGTCTTATACCCCCCAAGTCACCCAACATTTTTGCTTATTTTTTATGCAAAAAAGCCCTCCGGAAAGGGCTTTTTAACGCCAGATCGGCACCGCGAGGCCAACTATTAACGCGTCGCGTTAATAGTCAAGTCTGCGCCCGCAGCGAGCGCCTGACTACTTCTTTTTCGCCTTTGGCGCTGGCGCGGGAGCGCTGGTATCGATCAGGCTCCTGAGCATCCAGGCATTCTTCTCATGGATTTGCAGGCGCTGAACCATGATGTCAACGGAAGGCTGATCGTCCGCCTTTTCCGCCACCTTGAGCGCAGAGCGGCAAGCGCGCGTGACGGCGTCCTGTCCGGCGATCAGCTCGCGGATCATGCCGTCGGCGCTCATCACGCCCTCCTGCTCCTTCATCGACGAGAGCTTGATGAATTCCTTGAAGGTTCCGGGTGCTGGAAAGCCGAGTGAACGGATGCGCTCCGCAATTTCGTCCAGCGCATTCCACAGCTCCGTGTACTGCCCCATGAACATCATGTGCAGGGTCTGGAACATCGGGCCCGTCACATTCCAGTGGTAGTTGTGCGTTTTCAGGTAAAGGACAAAACTGTCTGCGAGAACCTTCGACAGCGCTTCGCTGATCGCGGCGCGATCCTTGGTGGAAATGCCAATGTCTATGGCCGGTACATTACTCATGTTGTGCTCCCTCTCTTCATCAGATAATCAGAAATGGCTGCCCGCTTCCCGAGCCGAATATTCATGTCCGGATCATGCACGCGTCGCGCAATGGCATGCACGGATTGTACCCACATTCGCACTTTCCGTGTTTTGACAGCTTACTTGCCGCCATTCTCTTTTCGTTTTTTTTGATCCACAATAAAAAAAATGGCAGGAAGCGCACCCCTTGAGGAGTACCGCTTCACTGCCAGTGAACTTCTTTGCGGGGCAGCCCAAACAGCGCTGCCCTTGAGATTGCTGCTGATTAGCCCTTCATCGACTTGGTCGCGCTCTTGCGCTGATTGTCGAAGAATTCGAAAGCGCGCTCGAGGATGTGCGGGGTGTGGCCGCCTCGTTCGCAAGCCTTGGCGAAGTAGTCCTGCAGCATCGGCTTGTAATCCGGATCCGAAATCTTGATGATCTCGACAGCGCGCTCCCGTGGCGACTTGCCACGCAGATCAGCGATGCCCTGATCGGTGATGATGATGTCGACATTGTGCTCATTGTGGTCAACATGGGGCACCATCGGCAGAACGCGGGACAGACGGCCATCCGCCGAAGCAGCGCGGGTCAGGAAGATGGTGGTGTGGGCGTTGACTGCGAAGTCACCCGAACCGCCAATACCGTTTTGCATGTTGCTGCCTGCGATGTTGGTGGAGTTCACATTACCGTAGATATCCACATCCATCGCGGTGTTCACGGCGATCAGGTTGATGCGTTTGATGATTTCCGGCGCGTTGGTGACATAGATCGGACGCAGGCAAACCTTGTCCTTATAGCGATCCCAGTTGCCATAGACTTCTTCGGTCTTCTTCGGCGACACGGTGATTGCGGTACCCGTCGCAAAGGTCATGCGGCCGGAATCGATCAGATCCCAGGTGGAATCCTGCAGCACTTCGGACCACATGGTCAGGCCCTGGAACGGACCTTCCAGCAAGCCCCACAGACCGGCATTTGCCACGGAACCCACGCCAGCTTGCAGCGGGTACAGCGCCGGGGTCATGCGGCCGGACTTGATTTCGCTCAGGAAGAAGTTGCGCAGATTGACGGCCATCGCGTCCTGTGCCGGATCGGCCAGTACATTTTCGGAGGCAGAATCCATCTTGTTGACCAGCACAATACCGACAACCTTGCTCGGGTCGATCTTGCAGCCGATAGAGCCGGCACGATCCATCACATCCAGAATCGGGTTGACCGCTGCATTGGGGCGGCGCTGCGGCACATAGACATCATGCACACCCTCAAAATTATCTGGCATCGCCATGTTGATTTCGACCAGGATTTGCTTGGCGGCTTCCAGGAATGCGTCGGTGCTGCCGACCGAGGTGGTCGGGATGAGATAACCGTCTTCTGTGATGGAGATGGCCTCAACCACGGCAATATCCGGTTGCGGCAGTTGCCCTGCGCGAATCATCGGTGCCAGGTCGCCCAGATTAAGGTCATAGTAAGGAATTGAACCATTGTTGATGGCAGTGCGCATGTCGCGGTCGGACATGAAAGGGGTGCGCTTGCTGACTGCGCCGGCGCGAGCCATGGCGCCGTCGACATCAGCGCCGAGGGAGGCGCCAGTCATCAGGTAGATCTTGCGCTTGCCGCCTTCTGCGATTTTGGCAAATTCGAACGGGATTTCCTTCGGATCGCCGGCGCGGGTAAAGCCGCTCATGCCGACAACCATGCCGTCCTTGATGAAATCGGCTGCCTGGGCAGCGCTCATGATCTTCTTCTGCAGCGCCGGGATGCGAATGCGCTTATCGATTTTTGCTTGGTCCATATTATTTCCACCTAAATTGATTGGATGTTTCTGAAGCAGACCACGACGGGTACTGCCCAGCCTTAAAAAACCGCCCTGACGGAGCGAATTGGTTATCAGCTTTCAAGCCCCCTTAAACCCCATTCTCAGAACGGGAAAAGGCCAGTCTGCTTAGAAGCAACTAGCATTTTACTCCAACCTCGTTATTTATCAATAGCAGCGCGGCGGATTTTCTGTGTTTTCACCGGAATAATCGGCACCCTCAACACCCGGGAATAGCTGCTTCTTCGTGATAACTATCCAAATATATCCAGCCGACCCTTCAGCCCATAATGTTCTACCCGGCAACATCCGCAAATGCGCTCCAGACTGGACAATCTACGGCGCATTCCACAAATAAAAACAGCGGCCCGAAGGCCGCTGTTTTCTTGCTGCTAAACTGCAAGATCAGGCTATTAAGCTGGCTTCCATGCGGTGGAAGCGCCTGCTCCGCGTGCTTCAATGATGGCGTTGTTTTCAGAGATGAAACGACGGCGCCACGGCTTGAGTACGAAGAATGCCAGGAACGAGCAGGTAAAGGCGATACATGCCGACAGGATGAACACGCGATCCCAGTTGCCGCCTGCGGACAGAGCAGCTGCGAACGGAACCAGCAGCGACGAAGTGCCTTTTGCGGTGTACAGGGTACCTGCATTACCGGCAGCATTTTTCGCACCAAAGGTGTCTGCGCACATGGACGGGAACAGCGAGAAGATCTCACCCCAGAACGCGAAGGTCAGCGCGGCGAACAGCATGAAGCCGAACGGGTCACGGCCAAAGAACACCAGGCCAAGCAGCGCACAACCTTCCAGACCGAACACGACCAACATGGTGTTCTCACGACCTACGCGGTCAGAGATGTAGCCGCAAAGCGGACGGGTTGCACCATTACAGACATTGTCGATGGACATGGTCATGGTCAACAGCGGCAGGGTTACGCCCAGGAGGGTGACCGGGATACGGGCAAGGCCGTAGTCACGAGCAACCGGACCGAAGGATGCCGTCGCCATGATGCCGCCGGAACCTACACCAACGAAGCAGAGGTAGATCAGCCAGAATACCGGCTGACGCATGATCTCGGTCGGGGTGAAATCCATCTTGGAGGTAATCAGGCGCGGGATAGCTTTAATGGACGGATCCAGTTTGGCTTTCGGCATGAAAAAGGAGCAAATCGCGATAACGATGCCCTGGCCGATACCGAACACGAAGAATGCTTGCTGGTAGCCAGAAGACTGAATCATGTTTGCGACCGGGATAACCGTGAACGCAGCGCCAGCGCCGAAGCCTGCTGCCGTTGCACCTGCGGCCAAGCCGCGTTTGTCCGGGAACCATTTCACTGCCTGGCCAACTGCGGTGCCGTATACGGCGCCTGCGCCCAGACCGGAAACAACTGCTGCTGCATACAGGAATGTCAGGTTGTCAGCCCAGGAATTCATCATCCAGCCCAGCGCGGAAAATACTGCGCCAAACATAATGACAGGGCCCGGACCCCACTTGTCAGCCGCCCAACCTTCTACCGGAACCAGCCAGGTTTCGAAGAAGATGAAGATGGTGAATGCCAGCTGAATCGCAGTACGCGACCAGCCCCACTTGTCCTGCATCGGCGATACGAATAGCGTCCAGCCATACTGCAAGTTCGCGACCGTCGCCATACAGACGATGCCGAGAATGAGCTGAACCCATCGATTTGGATACTTCACTGGTGTACCTTCTGTAGCCATATGTCTACTCTCCTTAAGGTTTGTTTGAAACGAATTCCACGGATTATTTTTGATTCTCCGCTTTTTGCCTGACTCTGCACCGAAAGCCAAGTACCCGCAAACAGCCAATAACTGCCGGACGCGAATGTTGACTCATGGAATTGCCACTCAATTGTGCGAGAACATTATTGCCGTGACCATGACCACGGTCAAGAATGAATTTATTTTTGTCCGGATTTTCCACACAATTTTGCGACAAAACCATGCGCACCAATCCGAATCTGTGCTAGTAAATTCCCGTCATTGCCGCCGTAATTTCTGCTGAAGCAGTCGATTGAAGCTTGCCACACTCGACACCGCGCGCCGGTGGGAACCCTCGCCGATCAGCTCTTTTTCGTCGTGAACGGCGATCCGAAAATCCAGATTACGGCCATCGACCGCCACCAGCTCTGCCGTCGCCACCACACGCATTCCAACTGGTGTTGCGCCGTAGTGATGGATGTCAAGATGAACGCCAACCGACTGCTGGCCGTCGGGGAGCGCGCCGTCTACCGCAGCCTGCGCCGCAGCCTCCATCAGCGCGGCCATCGCCGGGGTCGCCAGCACCGGCAGGCGGCCGCTACCCATGCTCACCGCCGTGTGCTGTTGCCCTACGGAAATTTCTGCATTCCCCTTCAAGCCCGCCTGCAAACTGCCATTGTTGTTTTTCATCCCGTCACTCATCATCGTTGCGTCAAAATCCCCGGGAGTTGCCGCGCGGCAATGCAATGGCCGCCCCGTCAGTCATCTCTCTATTTAATGCTCTGTCTGTCTAATAAATAAGGAGGATCAGTGTTTCTTCAAATCAATGTACTGCCAGTCCGACTGCAGTATCGGATGTTTCTTGAAACCCATCACCCATGGACGCACCAGCCAGTTGCGAACACGGGAGACATGGAGCGACCAGGCCGTGTCCGCTTCCATCTGACGGCTCATCCGCGCATAGAGTTTGCTGCGCGCCTCCCCCGGCGGCAGTGCCACCGCCTGACGATACAGTGCGTCATACGCGGGCGACTGATAGCAGCCGTGATTGCCGCGCCCCGCATTCGGCCCGTACAGCAACTGGACAAAGTTTTCCCCCTCCGGGAAATCGGCGTGCCACGCACCGCCCCACATCATCAGCTTGCATTCGGTCGCCGCTTTTACATTGTCGGCAAAGTTGCTTACGATAAATTCTGCACGCAAGCCGATGCGATCCAGCCCGCGCTTCCAGATCTCCGAAACCACCTTGGAACTGGCGCTCGCCTCGGTATGAATTTTGAGCACCAGCGGCTTTCCATCCGGCAAGCTGCGATAACCGTCCGCGCCACGCTGATAACCGAAGCGATCCAGCAGCCGGTTTGCCAGCGCCGGCTCGTAGGCGATGCTGCTGCGGTAGTCGGGGTCGTGCCCGGCAACACCGGCCGGCACGATCATGTGCGCCTTGCTGGCCTGACCGCGCCGCAGCAGCGCAATTTCGTCGTTTACGCTGTATGCCATCGCAATCGCACGCCGCAGCGCGATTTTTTCACGGCCGTATCCGCCCGTGACCGGATCCCTGAAATTGAAAATGGTGTAGGTGACCTCTGGTTCGACCATGCGCACCAGCCGCAAGCCTTGCTCCCTGAATTCCGGCTTGAGCCGATCGCCATCGAGCACTTCAGGCGCGGCCAGTTGCGGCAACTTGTCAAAATCGATCTTTCCTTCCTGAAAGGCCAGCCAGCGAGACTGCTCCTCCTCAACGATCGAGATCTCCACCCGCCCGACCTGCGGCATGCGCTTGCCCTGCATGTCCTTGACGATCTGCGCCTCCTCCGGATCGCCTGACGGCTTGAAGTCCCAGATGAAGCCGCGATAGTCCGGGTTGGCCTCGAGCACGATTTTGCTGCGCGGCACATATTGCCTGAGCAGGTACGGGCCCGTGCCGACCGGGTGCTGACCGCTTTGGATGCCGTACGCCTCGACCACTTCGCGCGCCACGGCTGCCAGCCCGCCATAGGCCAGCACAAAAGGGAAATTGCTGTCTGCCGCGTTGAGCCGGATGCGCAAGGTGTAGCGATCTGGCGCCTGCAACCCGGCGACCGGGACATCGTAGTCAAAGCGTCCGCCCTTCCTGGCCACCGCCGCAAGCGCATCCAGCCCGGCGATCTTGCCTTCGACAAACCCGGCCGAAGGCGAGCGGTTGGCCGGATCCATCATCCGCTTGATCGAGTAAATGTAATCGTGCGCCGTCAGTTCGCGCCGCTGTCCCTTGAAAGCCGGATCGGGGGTGAAATAAATTCCTTGCCTGATGCGGAAGGTGTAGGTTGCGCCACCATCGCTGACGGTCGGCATCGCCTCCGCCGTGTTAGGCACCAGTGCGGCTGGTCGAGCCAGGTAATCGTAGGTCAGAAGCGTCTCGAAAATCGCATCAGCCACCCAGCCCGAATAGTAATTCTGCGTGCGCACCATGTCGAAACCATCGTCCGATGCTTCAAACACCGTTCGCACCACTTTCGACGGGTCAGCCGGACTGGTAGCGTGAACGGCTCCCGCCAGCGAGAGTACGAACAACAGGCCGAACACACATCGATTCCACATCACCAGGCACCCTTGAACTCGAACAAATCACACATAAACGCGCATATTATGCGGCCGACTGGCGTGCATGCAAAAAGATTTATAATCAGCGTTTGTACCCCAAGCACCCAATCATGAAGGTCTTTCGCGGAATTCCCAACGCCGCTTTGCGTGCGCCCTGCGCCCTCGCTATCGGCAACTTCGATGGCGTGCATCGCGGCCATATGCACCTGCTCGCCATGGTGCGGCAGGCCGCGGATCGACTCGGAATCGATGCCGCCGTCATGACTTTCCAGCCGCACCCGCGCGAGTACTTTGCGCGCCGCGCCGGCGACCTGTCGAAAGTCCCGCCCACCATCGCCAATCTGCGCGACAAACTTCATGCCTTCAATCAGGCGGGCATGAATCGGGTGATCGTTGAGCACTTTACTGCGCATTTCGCCGCGCTGACCGCGCAGGAGTTCATCGGGAAAATCCTGCTGCAGGGTCTGCAGGTAAAGTGGCTGCTGGTCGGCGCGGACTTCAGTTTCGGCACCAGACGATCGGGCAGCGTCAAGCAGTTGCAGGAAACAGGCCGGCAACATGGTTTTGCCGTCGAGATCATTGAAGACATTACCTGCCGCGAAGCCCGGGTTTCGTCGTCGCTGGTTCGGACTGCCCTGATCAATAGCGATTTTGCCCATGCCGCCGAATTGCTTGGCCACCCCTATGCGATATCCGGACGCGTCATACACGGCAACAAGCTGGGACGCGAACTGGGGTTCCCGACGATGAACCTGCGCATGGCGCAGGAGTACCCGGTGCTGAACGGTATTTTCATCACGCGCGTACATGGGCTGGCGGATCATCCCCTGCCTTCCGTTTCCTGTATCGGCACACGCCCGACAGTCGATGACAGCGGGCGCAGGTTGCTGGAGACCCACATCTTCGATTTCGACCAGAACTGCTACGGCAAACTGGTACAGATCGAATTCCTGGAAAAACTGCGCGAAAACCAGAAATTCGACAGCCTTGCCGCCCTGACCGCAGCCATCCAGAGTGATGTTGTGCGGGCGCGCAACCACTTTCTTCAGCCCCAAACGCCCTCTTCCGCGTCGAAAATCCGAATTTGACGCATTCTCCCTGTAAAATTGCCGGTTTTAGCGGCAATCTGCATTTCTGCAAGAATCATCATGTCCAAAAAGCACGACAAAGGCTCCTCGGCCAAACCGAACAAGGACTATCCGGTCAACATGCTGGATACCCCGTTTCCGATGCGCGGCGACCTCGCCAAGCGCGAGCCGGTGTGGGTCAAGCAATGGCAGGAAAAGAAACTCTACCAGCGCATCCGCAAGGCCTCGAAAGGCCGCCCCAAATTCATCCTGCACGATGGCCCGCCGTACGCAAACGGCGACATCCACATCGGCCATGCGGTCAACAAGATCCTGAAGGACATCGTGGTCAAGTCGCACAACATGGCCGGCTACGACGCGCATTTCGTGCCAGGCTGGGACTGCCACGGCATGCCGATCGAAATCCAGATTGAAAAGCAGTTCGGCAAGCACCTGCCGGTGGCCGAAGTACAGGCCAGGGCGCGCGCTTATGCAGCCGAGCAGGTCGAACGCCAGAAAAAGGACTTTATCCGGCTGGGCGTGCTGGGCGAATGGGACAACCCGTATCTGACGATGAGCTTCCGCAATGAGGCCGACGAGTTGCGCGCACTGGGCAAGCTGCTGGAAAAGGGGTTCGTGTATCGCGGGCTGAAGCCGGTCAACTGGTGCTTCGACTGCGGCTCGGCACTGGCCGAGGCGGAAGTTGAATACCAGGACAAGCGCGATCCGGAAATCGATGTCGGTTTCGCATTTGCGGAACCGGATAAAATCGCTGCCGCATTTAATCTGGCGAAACTGCCGATTGGCGAGGGCAAGATTGTCATCTGGACCACCACGCCGTGGACAATTCCCTCCAATCAGGCGCTGAATGTGCATCCGGAATTCGACTACGCGCTGATTGAAACGGAAAACGGCTTGCTCATCCTCGCTGACGAACGCGCCATGAAGGCCGCGCCGGGGGATGCGCACAACGGCCACCTGCAAAAAGCCTATGGCCTGAGCACATGGAACAGGCTCGCGACCTGCAAGGGCGCAGCGCTGGCCGGCATCCGGTTCAAGCATCCGCTCTATGACATGCACGAAGGCTACCGCCGCCTGTCGCCCGTCTATCCGGAAGACTATGTGACGCTCGACACCGGCACCGGCGTGGTGCATTCTGCCCCTGCTTACGGTGTGGATGATTTCATTTCGTGCAAGGCCAACGGCATGAGGGATGACGAAATCCTGAATCCGGTGATGGGCGACGGACATTACGCGTCCTGGTTGCCGCTGTTCGGCGGCATGACAATCTGGGAAGCCTCGCGCCCGATCTGCGACAAGCTGCGCGAAGCGGGCGCGCTGCTCAGCTTCGGCATGTCCTCGCACAGCTACATGCATTGCTGGCGCCACAAGACCCCAATCGTGTATCGCGCCACTTCGCAATGGTTCGCCAGCATGGATGTCATGCCGAAAGACGGCGGAGCGACTCTGCGCGAAACCGCGCTCAAGGCGATCGAAGAAACTGCGTTTTTCCCGGACTGGGGCAAGGCGCGCCTGCACGGCATGATCGCCAACCGTCCGGACTGGACCCTGTCGCGCCAGCGCCAGTGGGGCGTGCCGATGGCGTTTTTCCTGCACAGGGAAACCGGGGAATTGCACCCGCGCACACCGGAGTTGCTGGAGCAGATCGCGCAGCGCATCGAGCAATCCGGCATCGAAGCCTGGCAGACCCTCGATCCGAAAGAATTGATCGGGAACGAGGCCGGCCTTTACGAAAAGAACCGCGACACGCTCGATGTCTGGTTCGACTCCGGCATCACGCACCAGAGCGTGTTGCGCGGCTCGCATGCCGAGCAACAGCATTTTCCGGCCGACCTGTATCTGGAAGGCTCGGATCAGCATCGCGGCTGGTTCCACTCATCTCTGCTGACATCCTCCATGCTTGACGGACGCGCACCGTACAAGGCGCTGCTGACGCACGGCTTCGTCGTTGACGGCGAAGGCAGGAAAATGTCGAAATCCGCCGGTAATGTGATCGCACCGCAGGAGGTGTTCGA
>CAZAWA010000046.1:0-16687 GCA_964488675.1 uncultured Oxalobacter sp.
ATTTACACATTTGAGGTCAAACCAAAAACTGTCCACGGGAAGGGTACAAGTCCATGCGCTTATTCCGGTGATGAGGATGGTTGGGCGATGTCATTTTCTGAGTTTTGGCAATGGGTATAAGCGACCGACACCACATGACTGAACAGCGAGACTCCGATGCCGCCAAGATCCGCGCTGCCCGCGCGGCGCAAACGGCGGCCATCGCAAGCGGAAATTTCGAGGCTGTCGTCAGCTTCTGGACCGAGGACATCACCGTGCGCCGTGCGCTCGGTCAGTCAGTGAGTGGCGTGGCAGAAGCGTTGGCTGCGCTCAAGCCAAGCCACGATGCGCCTCTCGTCTATCAGCGCGAGGCAGTTTCGGTCGAAGTCAGCCAGCATTGGCCGCTCGCCTTCGAAGAGGGCCGCTGGTCGGGCCATCCCGGCAACGCGCAAGCTGCGCCTGCTATCGGAGGGCGTTATGCGGCGCAGTGGGTAAAGCGGGATAGCCGTTGGCTGATTCGTGCTGAAGTTTTTGTCGCCTTGACGGGCGTCAACTCAGAAAATTAAGCGAGACAAAGAAAAACCCGCGCAGCTTTCGCTGGCGGGCAAGGATCGCAGGGCTGGGACCACACCCGCAAAATATCGCAGTTTCCAGAAGGCGGCTTGATCTTGAACAAAGATGAACCTTAAATCTTCGTCTGGCAAGGCCGGAGCCATGCGCTAACAAAATACCTGTTTGCGCGCTTTTCAGAAAAGGGCCATTTTACGAGAGGGTGCACAGATAACAGGATTCAGATACTTGGTCTGGCATTCACTGGATGATGGGAGAAGGCATTTCTGAGGACGGTGGGCAAGAGGGCGGAATATGCAGAAAAATCGGGACGCCACGCGTCGTTCCGCGTCAAGCAAGAGGTGACGAACATGGCAAGCTGACTTTGTCGCGCTGAAAATGCGCTGGGGTTCCTGCTGTTGACATCCGGCAATTTTGAGAGCACATTTCTGCGGGTGTTCGCCCGTAAAAGGCATGCGCCGATAGCGGAAACGCGAGTGTAGAATGAGCGTTGCGGGCAGCATGGATTAATCAGTGCTTCCCTAGGCGCAGCCTTGATTTTTTGTTTCGTCCGGCATCGAACGGAAATGACACATAAAGCGAAATCGAATGAAGAAGTTGACGCACGACACTGGGCGCGATAACTTGAACCACGCAACTTACGCATCCCGCCGCTCCTTTATGAAATGGGCGGCGGCGGCGGCTTGCCTTTCAGCCTTTCCGGCGATGGCAAAAAACAGGGTGTACATGCCAGAGCGCAAGCTTGCCATTTACAACACCCATACCAGTGAAATTCTGAATGTGGCTTACTGGGAGCAGGGGGAATATATTCCCGAAGCCATGGACAGCCTTAACAAAATATTGCGCGACCATCGCACCAACGAAATCGCTCCCATTGACAGAAGACTGTTTGACTTGCTGCATGTTCTTCACCACAGGCTTGAAGGCAAGCAGCCATTTCATGTGATTTCCGGATTTCGCTCCCCTGCCAGCAACGCCATCCTCACATCGAGCAGCCCCGGTGTAGCAAAAACCAGCCTTCACATGACAGGGCAGGCCATTGACATTCGTCTTCCAGAATGCGAATTGTCAAACTTGCGCCAGGCAGCCCAGACGATGGGCGCTGGCGGCGTTGGCTATTATCCTGGCTCCAATTTTGTCCATGTTGATGTCGGCCGCATCCGCTCATGGTGAATTGTCACAGTGCACACTTGACTTAATACGCGGCAAGGCATGCGCATGAGTAACAGCATCCGGCGGGGGATGTCGATCAGCGCTTTTTCTGCAAAGCGGCATCAAGCAATTTATCGTGGCCGTAGATATCCCGAAAGAAATAGACTTTTCCGTCGCGCTTCACAATGACTGTGACATACGCAATCACGACGGGCAGTGGTTGTTTCAGTCGGAGGGTATTTGACTTGCCTTTTTCCATCGCTTCGCGGATGCGCTTCTCCGTCCATTCGGGCTCATCATTTAAGACAAACATTGCCAGAGCGACAGGCTCTTCCACTCTGATGCAGCCATGGCTGAAATCGCGCCGATCGCGTTTAAACAGACTGACTGACGGTGTGTGGTGCAAATAAATATTGCTGTTGTTGGGGAAGATGAATTTGATGTCGCCTAATGCATTTTTCGGCCCAGGGCGCTGGCGAATGCGCAGTTTGCCACTCACCACGGCCGCCAGATTATCCACTGAAATAAACGACACAACGCTTCCGTCGCCAGCAACAAATTCCATGCCCTGCTTGTGGAAATATGCAGGGTCACGCCGCAATTTTGGCACGGTTTCCGTCTTGGCAATGGAGGGCGGGACATTCCAGTAGGGGCTGAATTCCACGAAACGCATGTCTTCATAAAATAGCGGCGTTTGCGTGTTGAGCGACTTGCCGACGATGACATTCATCGCCGCCTTCACATTGATCTTGCCTTCGTTGACTTCATAAGCACGCAGAACGAACTCAGGCAGATTAATCACAATCATCCGCTTGCCCAATAGAAAGGGCGTCCATCGCAGACGCTCGAGAGTCAGTTCAATTTGCCGCACCCGTGCTGACATTGGGGCATTGATCTGGTCGAAAGTGCTTTTCCCGATAATCCCGTCTGCGGTTAATCCGTGACGGATTTGAAATGCCTTGACGCTCTCAACCAGATTGGATTCGTAGCGCAAAGGGATCTCGGCATTAGCAGGCAAGTCTCCAAGTGCAATCAGCTTTTGCGCCAATTCCCTGGTGCCGATATAGGCATCGCCAGGCACAATTTTCCGGGAGGAATGTGCCGGGAGTGGTTGCTGCAAGGCGGGTGCGTTTTCAAGCTGGCGGTACATCGCCAGTGCTTTTCGCAGGCTGTCGTAAAGTGGCAGCGTGGGGGCTGCGGCGCGGGAAGCTGCGCCGAGCGTATGGCTGGCAACCGCATCTTTGACATAAATGGCCGGGTCGAGTTGCTTTGTCGATGCCGCGAACGATGCATGAACCACGCGCGGGTTCACGCGGCCGTAGTGAAGATCCGATATGAACAGCTCAAAGTTGCGTGATAATCCTGCCGATAGCGCCGATTGCTCGGCAGGGGGCAGGGTTGCACGAGACGCTTGTTGAAGAGCTTGCTCCAGGGATTCTGTTGAATAATCATTTGGATTCAGCCCATCCGCTGCAGCCATTTTCAGAATATGCACCGCCTCAAAGGCATCAGAGGTGGGTTTTCCATCGACGAACCAAGAGGTGGCATTATTCGCAAAAGCTGTACGGGAATGTCCCAGCAACAAGCCAAGAAGCACAAGTGGCATCCACATTCGCCCCCAATTCCGAAAAACTTCCATGTTGACTGGTTTCATGACCAGATAATATCTCACGCATGATCAGGTGTCGAAAAATTCCGCTCAGTACATGCTGGGCGGGAAATAATCTGGGACAAGCTAATAGCATAGGTCTGTTCGTGCGGGGGGCGACTTGACATGGTGCCAGCTGGCAGATAGAAGGCGAAAGGGTTTCGTAGGAAAAAATTGTTGATTTGCGCCTAAAATTGCGGCTCCGCGCGATAATAATGCCTGCTCGCGCCCGAGATAAGAGTTCTTTATAATTCGACCGCTAACCCTTCACCAACCTGTGAGAGAAAACCATGAACGGACAACCCAATATTGACACTCCCCTCGCCTGCGGCCTGACTCCGGCGGAAATCATAGCCGCCGTTATTCGTGACCCCCATGAATCGGGCGCAGCATATGGAACCGCGATTGATCCTGCCAGCTTTGACACGGTCAACATAGTGTCCAACGGCCGCACTGGCTTTTGTGTGCGTGTTGGATATTGCGAGGAAACCATCACCCAGCCAGATGACAGCACAGAGGCGGTTGGAACCTATCTGTGTGAACTTCAGATCGGTAATGTGTTTGTATATGGCCTCTGGAACATCAATATTACCTTCGGCGGCGAATCGGAGCTGGAGTGGGCGAAGAACAAGGCGGATGAAGCCTTTATGCGTGCCGCCACCCTGATCGGAAAACGCACCGAGCGCCAGATTGTCGTAGTCGAGTAGCGGTTACTCCACCGTTACTGATTTTGCCAGGTTGCGGGGCTTGTCCACATCGGTCCCGCGCACCAGCGCGGTGTGATACGCCAGCAGTTGCAGCGGCACGACATGCAGGATGGGAGACAGCATGCCGTAATGCTCGGGCAGGCGGATCACATGCACGCCCTCGCTGGGCATCATGCGCGAGTCGGCGTCGGCGAAAACGAATAGCTGGCCGCCTCGGGCGCGCACTTCCTGCATGTTGGACTTGAGCTTTTCCAGCAGGTCGTCGTTGGGCGCGATGGTTACCACTGGCATTTCCTCGGTCACCAGCGCCAGCGGGCCGTGCTTGAGTTCTCCTGCAGGGTAGGCTTCGGCGTGGATGTACGAAATTTCCTTTAGTTTCAGTGCGCCTTCGAGCGCTATCGGGTAGTGCACGCCTCGGCCGAGAAACAGCGCGTTCTCACGGCGGGCGAAGCTCTCCGCCCAGGCGATGATTTGCGGCTCCAGCGCCAAAGCGGCGGAAAGCGCAACGGGCAGGTGGCGCATGGCGCGCAGGTGTTGGGCTTCCTGTTCTGCACTCAGACGCCCTTTTATTTTTGCCAGACACAGCGTCAGCAGAAACAGCGCAGCCAGTTGCGTGGTGAAGGCTTTGGTGGACGCGACGCCAACTTCGATGCCGGCACGGGTGATGTAGGCGAGTGCACACTCGCGCACCATGGCGCTGGTGGCGACATTGCAGATGGTTAGCGTGTGCGCCATGCCCAGTTCGCGCGCGTGCCGCAGCGCAGCCAGTGTATCGGCTGTCTCACCGCTTTGCGTGATGGTGACAACCAGTGTATTCGGGTTGGGCACGCTGTCGCGGTAGCGGTATTCGCTGGCGATCTCGACATTGACTGGCAGTCTGGCAATCGCTTCCAGCCAGTACTTTGCGGTCAGTCCAGCGTAATAGCTGGTGCCGCAGGCGAGAATCAGCATCGAGTCGATCTTGCGGAAAACGCCGTCGGCCTCTGCGCCGAAAAGATCCGGCACGATGCCTTCGATGCCTTCGAGCGTGTCAGCAATGGCGCGTGGCTGCTCGAAGATCTCCTTTTGCATGTAGTGCCGGTACGGGCCGAGCTCGGCCGCCGCCGTGTAGGCCTGCACGGTTCGCACCTCGCGCAAGACCGGATGACCGTGGACATCGGTGATGCGGAATTCGTTCAGTTTGAGATCGACGACATCGCCCTCTTCCAGATAGATGATCTGGTTGGTGGTGCCGGCCAGTGCCATCGCGTCGGAGGCGAGAAAGTTCTCGCCCTGACCGACGCCGACGATTAGCGGCGATCCGGCGCGCGCGCCGACCATGCGGTCGGGTTCGTCGCGGCAAATTACGGCGATGGCGTAAGCCCCCGTCAGTTGTTTGACGGCCTGCTTGACGGCAGCGCAGAGATCGCCGTCGTAAAGATGATCGACGAGGTGAGCGATCACCTCGGTGTCCGTCTGGCTGTCGAACACATAACCCAGAACCCTCAGTTCGGCGCGCAGCTCGTCGTGGTTTTCGATGATACCGTTGTGCACCAGTGCGATGCGCCCGCGCGAAAAATGCGGATGGGCATTGGTCGATGTCGGCGCACCGTGGGTTGCCCAGCGCGTATGCGCGATGCCAAGCACACCGGATTGCTGCGTTTCACCGATTTGCCTTTCGAGGTCGGCCACACGCGAGGTGCTGCGCGCGCGCTGGAGTTCGCCGTCGATGCGCAGCGCCAGGCCGCAGGAATCGTAGCCGCGATATTCAAGCCGCTTCAGGCCTTCGATCAGGACGGGGGTGATATTGCGTTGCGCGATGGCGCCGACGATGCCGCACATAAGAGGGTTATCCATGTAAAAGAAAAGGCGCAATTCCCGCGAGGGGAATCGCGCCTGCCATTCTACTGGAATAGAAGACTATTATTCGACTTCTGCCATTTGAAAATTCGGAGGAAGAGTCAAAATTTTGCCAGCCAAATTTGACTGTTGCCCCCGGTTTTCTCGCTTATTTCTTCGATTTTCCCTTCTTGGCGGAACTGCCCACGCCCCACTTCCAGTTCTGGATTTCCGGCATGTCTTCGCCATGCTCGGCGACATAGGCCTTGTGATCCAGCAGCCGGTCGCGCAGCATTTTCTGCAGGTAGGCGGCGCGCGAGCCTAGCTGCGGCAGCCGGTCGATGACATCCATCACCAGGTGGAAACGGTCGAGGTCATTCATCACCACCATGTCGAACGGGGTGGTGGTGGTGCCTTCTTCCTTGTAGCCGCGCACATGCAGGTTGTTATGGTTGGTGCGGCGATAGGTCAGCCGGTGGATCAGCCAGGGGTAGCCATGGAAGGCGAAAACGATGGGCTTGTCCTTGGTGAAGATCATGTCGAAATCCTTGTCGGACAGCCCGTGCGGATGCTCGCCAGCCGGTTGCAGCGTCATCAGGTCGACCACATTGACCACGCGGATTTTCAGTTCCGGCAGGTGCTCGCGCATGATTTCGACGGCAGCCAGCGTTTCCAGCGTGGGCACATCGCCACAGCAGGCCATGACGACATCGGGTTCGCCGCCCTGATCGTTGCTGGCCCAATCCCAGATACCGACGCCGATGGTGCAATGCTTGATGGCTTCTTCCATCGTCAGGTATTGCAGGGCGGGCTGCTTGCCGGCAATGACGACATTGACATAGTGGCGACTGCGCAGGCAATGATCGGTGACCGACAGCAGGGTGTTGGCGTCCGGCGGCAGGTAGACGCGGGTGACCGCGCCTTTCTTGTTCATCACATGGTCGATGAAGCCCGGATTCTGGTGGCTCAGGCCGTTATGGTCCTGGCGCCAGACATGTGAGGACAGCAGGTAGTTCAGTGACGGAATGGGGCGGCGCCACGGGATGCGGCGCGAAATTTCCAGCCATTTTGCGTGCTGGTTGAACATCGAGTCGACGACATGGATGAACGCCTCATAGCAGGAGAAAAACCCGTGGCGGCCGGTCAGGTTATAGCCTTCCAGCCAGCCCTGGCACTGGTGTTCGCTCAGCATTTCTATCACGCGGCCGTCCGGCGCCAGATGGTCATCGAACGGATAGATGGCCTCGGTCCAGGTGCGGTTGGTGACTTCCATCACCGCATTCCAGCGCTGGGAGTTGTTTTCGTCCGGACTGAACACGCGGAAGTTCGTCATGTTGGCTTTCATCACATCACGGATGAAGTTGCCCTGAATGCGGGTTGCTTCGGCCTCGACCGTGCCGGGTTTGTCGAACTTGAACTCGTAAGCGCGGAAATCCGGCATTTTCAGGTCGCGCATCAGGATGCCGCCGTTCGCGTGCGGGTTCGCGCCCATGCGGCGGATTCCTTTCGGAGCCAGTTCGGCCAGTTCCGGCAACAGGGTGCCATTCGCATCGAACAGCTCTTCGGCGCGGTAACTCTTCATCCACACTTCCAGTTCCTTCAGGTGGCTCGGAACCTTCGCCAGTTCGGACAGTGGCACCTGATGCGAGCGGAATGTGCCCACCACCTTCTTGCCATCGACCACCGCCGGGCCGGTCCAGCCTTTCGGGGTGCGCAGGATGATCATGGGCCACAGCGGGCGCTTCTTGAACCCCTTGCTGCGTGCCTCGCGCTGAATCTGCCTGATGTCGGCGATCACGGCGTCCATCGCCGCCGCCATCCGCTGGTGGATGCCGGGCAGGTCGTCGCCCTCGACCGTGTAAACCTTGTGGCCATAGCCGAAGAACAGCGCGTCGAGCTCTTCTTCAGGGATGCGTGCCAGCAGGCACGGCCCGGCGATCTTGCCGTCATTCAGGTGCAGGATCGGCAGCACTGCGCCATCGTGTACCGGATTCAGGAATTTGTTCGAATGCCAGCTTGTCGCCAGCGGCCCGGTTTCCGCCTCGCCGTCGCCCACCACGCAGGTCACGATCAGGTCGGGATTGTCGAACGCGGCGCCGTAGGCATGCGACAGCGCATAGCCCAGTTCGCCGCCCTCATGGATTGAGCCGGGGGTTTCGGCCGCGACATGGCTGGGAATGCCGCCCGGGAAGGAAAACTGTTTGAACAGCTTTTGCATGCCTGGCTCGTCTTGCGATACATTCGGGTAAAACTCGCTGTAGGTGCCTTCCAGATAGGTGTTCGCCACCAGGCCGGGGCCACCATGGCCGGGGCCGGTGATATAAATCATGTCCAGGTCATGGTTTTTGATGACGCGGTTGCAGTGGACATAGATGAAGTTCAGGCCCGGCACCGTCCCCCAGTGACCCAGCAGGCGCGGCTTGACATGCTCGATCGCCAGCGGCTTTTTCAGCATCGGGTTGTCAAGCAGGTAAATCTGACCGACGGAGAGATAGTTGGCCGCGCGCAGGTAGGCGTCCATCTTGCGCATCATGTCGGGGGAGAGCGGATTGCCTTTTTGAGCGGGTTTTGCCGGCTTCACGGTTTTCGAAGGTTTTTTCGTTTTGGTTTTTGTCTTCATTTTCCTGTTCCTTTTCCTGTTGAGGGGCCATTTCAACCAGCCGTAAAAAGGCAACGGCCAGCAGTTTGGTTCTGACAAGCGGTGAGTTGTCGGCCAATCGGCCAGTTGTCCGGGTGAGACGGGGCGAATGCTTACCGGGTGAAGATACACTACAGCGTATCAATCATGCAATCAAGAAAGGTTTTAATCTTGATATGGGTTAAGAGAGACCGACAGGGTGCGAGTCGCGTTTTGTGACTCGGGCAAACTGCGCGAGCCAGGGAAACGGGGTCGGAAAGCTATTTTCGCGCAACGCAAATTACGCTGAACCGCTTTCCCGAGCGCGAAGCCGGCAAATTCGGGTCAGCAGAAAACTCGGGGTCAGCCTCCTACATGTCACAAACGATATGGGCTACGGCGGCTTCGCCTAATTAACATTCGCTGCGATCATGTTAGCCTGCACCGAAATTTTGCTTTAGACCGCCGACACCGGTTTTTCTGTCGCCCCCGCCTCCCGGCTGCGCCACGAGCATTTCACGCCGCCACGCGCCCACGAGCACTAGTAACGCGGCGCGTTATTATTTTGACTGAGAGGGTGTTCTCCGGCAGCATTTTGATGCGCAAACTGCCGATTTGCACAAAAAATAGTCAAAAAACGGTATCTAAAATGCAGAAATTACGGGAGTATGTGCCTGAAAATGACTAATCGCCAGCATGGGCGGGCCGGAGAAAAAATACTCCCTTAATGCGCTGGATTGGGGCGTTCCAGAGCCGGCCAACTACTTCTGGGTCTTTTCCGGCCGTTTCCAGCCTTCTCTGGTGGTGGGCTTGGCGCGGGTGACGACCAGCGAGCCGGCGGGCGCATCCCGGGTCAGCGTGGTGCCCGCACCGATGGTTGCGCCCTTGCCAATGGTGATGGGAGCGACCAGCTCGCAGTTGGTGCCGATGAAGGCGTCGTCCTCGATGATGGTTTCGTGCTTGTTGACGCCGTCGTAGTTGCAGGTGATGGCGCCGGCGCCGATGTTGACGCGTTTGCCGACGGTCGAGTCGCCTACATACGCCAGATGGTTGGCTTTGCTGTGCGCGGCGATTTTGCTGTTCTTGATTTCGACAAAATTGCCGATGTGGACATCTTCGCCCAGGTTGGCACCAGGGCGCAGCCGCGCATACGGGCCGATGATCGAGGAGGGCCCTACCAGTGCACCGTCAATGTGGCAAAACGGGCGGATGAGCGCTCCGGCCTTGATGCTTGTGTCCTTGATGATGCAGTGGGCGCCCACTGACACGCCATCGGCCAAAGTGACATCGCCCTCGAAAATACAGCCAATGTCGATGCTGACATCGTGTCCGCAGCGCAGGCTGCCACGAATGTCGAGGCGCGCCGGGTCGGCCAGGGTGACGCCCTGTTCCAGCAGCGCATCGGCCAGATTGCGCTGGTGGATGCGTTCCAGCTCGGCGAGTTGCGCCTTGCTGTTGACGCCCAGCGTTTCCCAGACGGCGTCCGGCTGCGCGGAGACGACCGGCACCCCGTCGGCTACCGCGAGTCCGACGATGTCGGTCAGGTAGTACTCCTTCTGGGCATTGTCATTGGAAAGCTTGTTCAGCCACCGTCTCAGTTTTTCGGTTGGCATGACCATGATGCCGGTGTTGATTTCGGCGATGCCGCGTTCTGCTTCGCTTGCGTCCTTGTGTTCGACGATGCGGGCAATCGCGCCGTGTTCGCGCACGATGCGGCCGTAGCCGGTCGGGTCGGGCAGGTTGACGGTCAGAATGCCGAGCTTGTCAGTGCCGGCTGCGTCCAGCAGGCGGCGCAGGGTAGCGGAGGAGGTCAGCGGCACATCGCCGTACAGCACCAGCGTGGGTGAGCCGTCATCCAGATGCGGCACCGCCTGCATGACCGCGTGACCGGTGCCGAGCTGCGGCTCCTGCAAGGCGAACGCCAGATCGGCAGATGAAAATGCGGCCGGCACCTGATCGCCACCGTGGCCGTAAACGATGCACAGTTGTTTCGGGGAAATTGTTCGTGCGGCGTCAATCACATGAGCCAGCAGAGGTTTGCCCGCAATGGGGTGCAGCACCTTGGGCAGGTTGGACTGCATGCGTTTGCCCATGCCGGCGGCGAGAATGACAATGTTCATGGCGTTGCAATCAAAAGGGTGGGCCGTCCGGGCAAAAAGGCAAAAGCACGGGCGAATTAGATTTTGCCCTGGTTCTTCAAACGGCTTAATGTTTCGGCGGACAGGTTCAGGTAAGACGCCAGCTCTTTTTTGGGCATGCGGTCAAACAGTTCAGGGTGCTTGCGCAGGAACCGATGCACGCGGCCGGGCGCGTCCAGCAGATGCAGCGTGATGGTGTGCGCCATGATGCCGCTCATGATGTTTAGCACTTCCAGTTCAAATTTTTGCTTGAGATGCGGGATGGACTCGATGAAAGCTACCCATTGCGGCAATGGCAGCTTGGCCACCCGCGACTTGGTCACGGCAATCACGCTGAAGGGAGCGGCTTTGTTCAGGCGCCAGGATGCGTAGGTCGCTTCCATGTTGCGCTCGCTGGTGAATCGCAGGATCATTTCCTTGGCGTTCTGGTTGGCCACCGCCCGCTTCAGAATGCCGTCCAGCACGAAAATCACATCCAGGTCGCGGTCGCCCTGATGCATCAGGCAATCACCCTTGACATGATCCTCGATGATCAGGTGCGGCTCAAGCTCGCTCAGTTCACGAGGTGACATATCCTTCAGAACAGAATTCTGAGTCAACTGAACACGGATAATGTTTTTTTCTGGGTGATTCGAAATCAGGGCCATAAATTCAAGGAGTTCGGTAGCGCAGGCCTATAGACTAGTCAGAAAGTTGACTTCGGTCAAGAATTAAAAGAAAGGAGAGTTGAAAATTGACTCTGGTCAAGAATATAACGGACGCTTACAGGCTATGATGCCAATTAGCTTAAAAATATCCGGCCTTAATAAATCGGTCTGTATTGCTTGGGACGATTGGCAAATACAGGCGGGGCGGGTAAAAATGGATTTTTATGGTTTCTTTCAGGCTTGGGGTCTAGCTTAGTAACACGATCCTGGGTTATGCTTGAAAAGTGTGGATGTTAAACCGCTTGAAAAATTATTGGTGACATGCTTGGTTAAAACGATGGCCGAAGACACAATCAAGGTACAGATCGATAACGGGAATGTCATTGCAGGCGGCTTTATCTGCCAAACGATGTGTGTTTGTAGTTAGCAAGACCAACGGGGGAGGGTGACTTCCCCTTTTGTACGAAAAAAAGCGCTGAAAAAAGCACAACTCACTGATTCTCATTGGAGGAAGTTTAATATGGGTAAGTATGCATTATCGGGCGTCCGGATTCTGGACATGACCCACGTACAAGCAGGTCCGACCGCGGCTCAGTTGCTCGCTTGGCTGGGCGCAGACGTTATCAAGTTCGAGCCGCCGGGCACCGGCGACATCACCCGTCCACAGCTGGCACATCAGTTCGATGCGAATGGCAAGTTCATTGACAGCTTGTATTTCACGATGCTGAACAGCAACAAGCGCTCGATCACGGTCAACATGAAGAGCAAGGCAGGCAGCGACGCGTTTGAAGCACTGGTCAAGAATTGCGATGTCCTCATGGAAAACTTTGGCCCCGGCGTTCTGGATCGTTTTGGCTACACCTACGAAAAACTGAACGAAATCAACCCCGGCCTGATCTACGCAACCCTGAAAGGCTTCGGCGCAACGGGCCCGTACGCAAACTTCAAGGCTTATGAGCCGATCGCTCAGGCAATGGGCGGTGGCATGTCCACCTGCGGCTTCCCGGAAGGCCCACCGACGATCACCAGCTCGCAGGTTGGCGACTCTGGCACTGGCCTGCATCTTTGCATCGGCATCTGCGCAGCGCTGTATCACCGCACCCACAACGGCGGCAAAGGCCAGATCGTTGAGTGCGCGATGCAAGACTCCGTCATGAACCTGTGCCGCGTCAAATACCGCGACCATGGCCGTTTGATGGGTGGCAAGGGCGAACTCGCCGAGTACAGCCGTCCGACGATGGGCATGACCTATGTACCGCGCGCCGGCAATGACTCCGGCGGTGGCCAGCTCGGCAACTGCATTCCCTGCAAACCGTTCGGCCAGAATGACTATGTGTACATGGTTCTGCAGGAAGCCATCTTCCCGCAGCTGTGCGAAATGATCGGCGGCGAAGCGCTGATGAGTGACGCGCGTTTCCTGAAGCTCGCTGACCGCCGCAAGAATCAGAACGAACTGTGGGCGCTCATCGCGGACTTCGCGAAGGACTACACCAAGTTCGAACTGACCAAGCTGTTCAACGACAAGGACTTCCCGTGCGGCCCGGTTCTGACCACCGAAGATGCGGCGAACGACGAGCATCTGCGTCATCGCAAGATGTGGGTGGAAGTCAAGGATGATATTCGTGGCAACTACTGGACCGTTGGTATGCCGGTCAAGATGTCCGAAGGCATCGTTCCGGAAATCCTCCGCGCACCGCTGCTCGGCGAACACACCAACGAGATTCTGAGTGATGTCTGCGGTTACTCTGCAGAACAGATCGCCAAGATGACCGAAGAAGGTGGCTTCTCCGTACCGGAGCGCCGCAAGAAATAATACTGCCGCTTAACCGCAGCAGTTGCGTTTCAAAAGTAGCAAGATGGGCGACGAAAGTTGCCCATCTGTCTTTTTATATATAGAGAAAAGTTTGAGCGTCGGAGCATCACCAAGGTTATCGCCCTGAAGGACTACCTGAGCTCTCAACACTAAGGACGAGTATGAATATTCATGAATATCAAGGCAAGGAATTGCTGCGCAAGTATGGCGTTATCACGCCGCGCGGTGTTCCGTGTTTCAGCGTTGACGAGGCAGTCAAGGCAGCCGAGAGCCTCGGCGGCAAGGTATGGGTCGTCAAGGCGCAGATTCACGCAGGCGGTCGCGGCAAGGGTGGCGGCGTGAAAGTGGCCAAATCACTGGCAGAAGTCAAGCAGTACGCATCTGACATACTCGGCATGACGCTGGTCACGCCCCAGACCGGCCCGGAAGGTCGTCTGGTCAAGCGCTTGCTGGTCGAGGAAGGCGCGGACATCAAGAAAGAACTGTATGTCGGCATGGTGGTGGATCGCGGTTCGCAGCGCGTGTGCCTGATGGCATCCAGCGAAGGCGGCATGAACATTGAGGATGTTGCGCACGACACCCCGGAACTGATTCACAAGGTGTTCATTAATCCGGATACCGGCCTGACTGACGCCGAAGGCGAAGACATCGCCCGCAAGATTGGCGTGCCAGAAGTTGCGGTGAAAGATGCCTGCAAATTCATGCAGGGCCTGTACAAGGCATTCGACGAAGCCGATGGCTCGCTGGCCGAGATCAACCCGCTGGTTCTGACGGGTGACAACAAGGTCATTGCACTGGACGCCAAATTCAATTTCGATTCCAACGGTCTGTATCGTCAGCCGGCAGTCATGGCGATGCGCGATCTGGATGAAGAGGATCCGGATGAAATCGCCGCCTCCAAGTTTGACCTGACCTATATCGCACTGGACGGTGACATTGCCTGTATGGTCAATGGCGCAGGTCTGGCGATGGCGACGATGGACATCATCAAGCTATTCGGTGGCGCGCCGGCCAACTTCCTCGATGTCGGCGGCGGTGCCACGACCGAGAAAGTGACTGAAGCCTTCAAGATCATGCTGGCCAACACCAAGGTCAAGTGCATTCTGGTCAACATCTTCGGCGGTATCATGAAGTGCGATGTGATCGCAAATGGTATCGTCGAGGCAGCACGACAGGTCGCCCTGACAGTGCCGCTGGTGGTTCGCCTTGAGGGCACCAATGTTGATAAGGGCAAGGAAATCCTGGCCAACTCCGGTCTGCCGATCATTTCCGCAGATGGTATGACTGACGCCGCACAGAAGGCAGTCAACGCAGCGAAAGGTAAATAAGCATGTCTATTCTGATTAACAAAAACACCCGGGTGATTGTTCAGGGCGTGACCGGCAAGACCGGCGCCTTTCATACCGAGATGTCGCAAGCCTACGCTTTCGGCAAGCAATGCTATGTCGGCGGCGTGACCCCGAAAAAGGGCGGCACCACCTTCCTCGATATGCCGGTATTCAATAATGTCGCTGACGCCAAGGCACAGACTGGCGCCAATGTGTCGGTGATTTATGTACCGCCGCCGTACGCTGCCGCTGCGATTGACGAAGCGGTGGAAGCAGGCATGGACATGGTTATCTGCATTACCGAAGGCATTCCGGTGCGCGACATGATCCGCACCCGCCACAAGATGCAGGGCAAGAAAACCATTCTGCTCGGGCCGAACTGCCCCGGCATCATCACCTCGGACGAGCTGAAGATCGGCATCATGCCGGGTCACATCTTCAAGAAAGGCCCGATTGGCGTGGTGTCCAAGTCTGGCACTCTGACCTATGAAGCAGCCGGCCAGCTCAACATGATGGGCATTGGCACTTCAACGGTGGTTGGCGTGGGCGGTGACCCGGTGAACGGTCTGAAACACATTGATGTGCTGAGGATGTTCAATGATGATCCGCAGACGGAAGCGGTGATTATGGTGGGCGAGATCGGCGGCGACGACGAAGAAACTGCAGCCGAGTGGGTCAAAGCCAACATGAAGAAACCGGTCATCGGCTTCATCGCGGGCGTGACCGCGCCGGAGGGCAAGCGCATGGGTCATGCCGGCGCGATCATCTCTGGCGGCAAGGGCACGGCGCAGGAAAAACTGTCCGTCATGGAAGCCTGTGGCATCAAGGTCACCAGGAACCCCGGCGAGATGGGTGTGACGCTGAAATCGGTACTGAAATAATTCTTTCGGCCAAAGCAACAAGGAGCCTGCCTGGTTAACGCCAGGCAGGTTTTTTTTGCGCAAAGATAATGTTCGCGTTGCGTATTTCCGTAGAATGAAAACATGATGTCCGAATTTGACCTGATCGCCAAATACTTCACCCGTCCAACGCCAAACATTGCCTTGGGCATCGGAGACGACTGCGCATTGATGTCGCCTTCTCCCGGGATGCAAATCGCGATTTCCTGCGACATGCTGGTATCGGGCACGCATTTCTTTGCAGATGCCGAACCACGGATGCTCGGCCACAAGAGCCTGGCGGTGAACCTGTCCGATCTGGCGGCAATGGGCGCGAAGCCGTTTGCCTTCACCATGGCGCTGTCTATTGCGACGCCGGATGAGGCGTGGATCAAGCCGTTTTCCGAGGGCGTGTTTGCGCTGGCCGATGCTTACGGTTGCGAGCTGATTGGCGGCGACACGACAAGAGGGCCGCTGAACATCTGCGTGACGGTGTTTGGCGAGGTGCCGATTGGGCAGGCGCTGCGGCGCGATGCGGCGCAGGTTGGCGATGACATCTGGGTTTCGGGTTCGCTGGGCGATGCGCGGCTGGGGCTGGCGGCCTGTCGCGACGAATTGACACTGGATGATGTCATGCGGAAGCAGGCAACGAAGCGGCTGCACGAGCCGATGCCGCGGATAGAGTTGGGGATGCGCCTGCGCGGCATTGCGAACGCAGCCATAGATATTTCGGATGGCTTGATCGGCGACCTCGGCCACATCCTGAAACGATCAGGCAAAGGCGCGACGCTCAATGTCGACGCATTGCCTTCGGGGCCGATGCTCGCAACGCAGGCGAGGGAACTGCGTCGCCGCTTCGCGCTGGCGGGCGGGGATGATTACGAGCTTTGCTTTACCGCGCCGCAATCAAACCGTGCAGCCGTAGCCGAAGCGGGCCGGGCGGCCGGTGTTCCGGTTACGCGCGTGGGAAACATGGAAGCAGCGGGCGGCTTGCGCCTGGTTGATGCTGACGGCAAAAGGGTAGAGGTGGATTCTTTCTCCTTCGATCATTTCAGGGCGACATGAACGAGCAGGAAAAGGTGTTCGACGACGATGAGGCGACGCTGCCATCGCTCGGATTCCTGTTTTCGCATCCGGCGCATTTCATCGCCCTGGGTTTCGGCAGCGGACTGTCGGCCATCATGCCGGGAACGATAGGCACGCTGTTTGGATGGGCCTGCTACTACTGGCTGAGCGCCAATTGGCCCGGCGTGTTCACACCGTTTGCGTGGAGCGCGATTATCGTAGTGGGATTCGCGCTTGGCATCTGGGCTTGCGAACGAACGGGGCGCGATCTTGGCAAACCCGATCACGGCGCCATGGTGTGGGACGAAATGGTGGCTATCTGGCTGG
>CAZAWA010000047.1:0-16306 GCA_964488675.1 uncultured Oxalobacter sp.
CCATCTGACCTTCCAACCCGTTAATCAGCGTTGCACTTCATATCTGAACGCGGGTCTGGGTGCGGTGAATTTTTGCGCGCAGCAGTTCAGGTTGTCAGCGAGCGGATGGTGTTTTTGAGTTGCGTCACCCGCGTTGCGAGGTCGGGCATGCTGGCGGTGATTTTCAGGCGGTCCTGACCGTACAGCTTGATGTGCCGGTTGTTCTGGATCAGGTCGATGATGCGTAGCGCGTCGATTGGTGGTTTGGGCATGAAATGCAATACAGCGGCCTCGTTGTGGGCGTCGATTTTGACGATGCCCACGGTTTTCGCCAGTATGCGCAGGCGGTGGGTTTCGACCAGCGCCCGCACCTGATCCGGCAAGTCACCGAAGCGATCCACCAGTTCTTCCTGCAAATTGTCGATGGCATCCTGCGTTTCGCAATTGGCGAAGCGCTTGTAAATCGACAGCCGTTCGTTTACACCGGGGCAAAAATCGCCAGGCAGCAGCGCAGGGACATGCAGGTTGATTTCGGTTGCGCTTTGTTGTGGCGCCTCGAAGTCGGGTTCCTCTCCCGCCTTGAGTGCGCGAACCGCTTCCTTGAGCATGTCGGAATAAAGCTGAAAGCCGATTTCCTGCATTTCGCCGGATTGATGCTCGCCGAGCACTTCGCCTGCGCCGCGAATTTCGAGATCGCGCATCGCCAGGAAAAAGCCGCTCCCGAGTTCTTCCATCTGGCGGATGGCATCCAGCCGTCGCTGCGCCAGCTTCGACAGGGAGTTCATGTCCTGCACCAGCAGGTAGGCGTAGGCCTGGTGGTGCGAGCGTCCGACGCGGCCGCGCAACTGGTGCAACTGCGCGAGGCCGAACTTGTCGGCGCGGTACATGATCATGGTGTTGGCATTGGGGACATCGATGCCGGTTTCGATGATGGTGGTGCACAGCAGGATGTTGAAGCGCTTGGCGACAAAGTCGCGCATGACTCTTTCCAGATCGCGTTCGTGCATCTGGCCGTGGGCAACGGCGATGTGCGCCTCCGGCAGCAAGTCCTGCAGCATCTCGCGCCGGTTTTCGATGGTCTCGACTTCATTGTGCAGGAAATAAACCTGACCGCCGCGCTTGAGCTCGCGCAGGCAGGCTTCGCGGATTACGGCATTGTTTTCGCTCCGCACGAAGGTCTTGATGGCAAGGCGCTTTTGCGGGGCGGTGGCGATGATCGAAAATCCGCGCAAACCTTCCAGCGCCATGCCGAGTGTGCGTGGGATGGGAGTCGCTGTCAGCGTCAGCACATCGACTTCGGCGCGCATGGTCTTGAGCGCCTCTTTTTGACGCACGCCGAAACGGTGTTCTTCATCAATCACGACCAGGCCGAGGCGGGCGAATTTCACATCCGGCGACAGCAGCTTGTGTGTGCCAATGGCGATGTCGACCGTGCCTTCAGCCAAGCCCTGGATGGCTTTCTTGACCTCCTTGCTGGTGCTGAAGCGCGACAATTCCGCAATCCTCACTGGCCAGTCGGCAAAACGATCGGCAAAGGTTTGGGCATGCTGCTCGGCCAGCAGCGTGGTCGGAGCGAGAATCGCAACCTGCTTGCCGCCCATCACGGCGACGAAGGCGGCGCGCAGTGCCACTTCCGTCTTGCCAAAGCCAACATCGCCGCACACCAGCCGGTCCATCGGCTGGCCTGAAGTCATGTCGTTGATGACGGCATTGATTGCGTCGGTCTGATCCGGCGTTTCTTCGAAGCCGAAACTGTCGGCAAATTTTTCATAGTCGCGCATCGACAGATGAAAAGCATGACCCTGTCTCAAGGCTCGGCGCGCATAAAGATCCAGCAATTCCGCTGCGGTGTCATGCACCTGCTCTGCGGCGCGCTGCTTGGCGCGTTCCCACTGACCCGAGCCGAGCATGTGCAGCGGCGCTTCTTCGGGTGATACGCCGGAGTAGCGCGAAATGACATGCAGTTGCGAGACCGGCACATACAGTCGCGTTTCTTTTGCATACTTGATGTGCAGGAATTCGGTTTCTCCTTCGCCCATGTCCATGCCGACCAGGCCGCGATAACGGCCGATACCGTGGTTGATATGCACGACCGGATCGCCGATCTTGAGTTCGGACAGATCGCGCAACATCGCTTCGAGCTGCGTGGCGCCTTCCTGCTTGCGCCTGCCCGCGCGGCGGCCCGTGCTGGCGTACAGCTCGGATTCGGTGATGAACGCCAGATTCCCGAACGCTTCACCGAGTGCGAACCCCGCCTGCAGGGGCGCGATGCCAAACATCGGGCTGGCGCCGGCAGCGGCAAAATCGAGCGCGCCGCTGCAAGGGGTGACATGCAGAGCGTATTCGTTGAAGTACTGCTGCATGGTTTCGCGCCGTCCGCCCGATTCGGCGCAGATCATGACGCGCCGGCCCGGCTTGGCAAGGTAGGCGCGCAGGCTTGCAAGCGGGTCGTCCATGCGCCGATTTACCGCGACATCAGGAATGGGGGAGGACAGCTCTGACGGTTCATCGTTGCGCTGGATAGCCCAGCGGCCATGGAATTTGGCCAGAGCGAAGAAATCTTCATCCGTCAGGAACAGCCGATCCGGCGGCAGAATCAGGCGCTCGCTGTCGGCGTTCAGGAAGCGGTAGCGGCTTTGCGTATCGACCCAGAAGCGCCTGATGGCGGCGTCGATGTCGCCAATCATTGCAAGGCTTGCGTCTTGTGGCAGATAATGGAACAGCGTCGAGGTTTCCTCAAAAAACAGCGGCAGATAGTACTCGATCCCTGCAGATGCAATGCCATTGGCGATATCGCGGTAAATCACCGAGCGGGATGGATCGCCTTCGATCGCTTCGCGCCAGCGGCTGCGGAATCCGGCGCGCGAGGCTTCATCCATTGGGAATTCTCGTCCCGGCAGGAGGCGCACTTCATTTACCGGATAAAGCGAGCGCTGGGTGTCGGCATCGAAGGTGCGGATTGATTCGATGGTGTCGCCTAACAGATCGAGGCGGTAGGGCAGCGATGAACCCATGGGGAACAGGTCGATCAAGCCGCCGCGCACGGAGTATTCGCCTGGCGACATCACCTGGGTCACATTGTTATAGCCGGCCAGCGAGAGCTGCGACTTCAGACGGTCTTCCTTCAGCGCGTCGCCCTGCTTGAAATAGAAAGTGTAGGCGGCCAGGAAGGAGGGTGGCGCGATGCGCAAGAGTGCGGTCGTGGCCGCGACTATCAGTACATCGCAGCGACCGCTCAGCACTTCGTACATTGCCGCCAATCGTTTGGATACCAGATCCTGATGCGGCGAAAAGGAATCGTAGGGCAGTGTTTCCCAGTCTGGCAGCAGACAGCAGCGCATGGCATCCTCTCCCTGCGGCGCAAACCAGGGGATTTCTTCCAGCAGGCGCTGCGCATCGGTCGCATGTGCCGTCATGACGACCAGCATCCTTTTTTGTGACTTTAGCTCAAGCGCCGCTTGCGCCAGCATGAACGCATCCGCAGAGCCGTGCAATGCAGGCAGCGCGAAACGATGGCCGGATTTCGGGATGGATTTCTTGAGGTCAAACGACATTACGGGGTACCACGATGGTCAAAAGCCGTCACGGGCGGGTATTGGAAGGTACAATCAAGCTTGGCATTATAGCCTTTTGCGACTTTCGGGTCTGAATCTGGCACTGCAGTCATCATGAAAACACCCCGTTATTTTGCCTTGATTCCCGCCGCGGGCGTCGGTGCGCGCATGGGCGCTGTCGTGCCGAAGCAATACCTGCCGGTCGCAGGTCGGCCGGTGCTGCGGCGGGTGGTCGATGCCTTTATAGCCACTCCGGTCATTGCCCATGTATTTGTTGTCATCAGCGCCAATGATGACTGGGCTGATGAGGTGTTCGAGTCAGGCGAGGCTGGCGTGTCGCTGCTCCGCTGCGGCGGTGCGACACGGCGCGATTCCGTAATGAATGGCTTGCGTGCCATGGAGGAACAGATGGAGGCGGACGACTGGGTTTTGGTGCACGATGCAGCCCGGCCTGGCATCACGCCTGCCCTGATTGATAAATTGATTGCCGGGGTCGGCGTCGATCCGGTGGGTGGCTTGCTCGCCTTGCCTGTGTCCGATACCGTCAAGCGGGTTGCCATGGGTAGCGTGACGACGATCCCGCGCGATGGGCTCTGGCTGGCGCAGACACCACAAATGTTCCGCTACGCTGTGTTGCGGCACGCGCTGCAGTCCGCTGCGCAAGTGACCGACGAAGCAAGTGCAATCGAATCGGTGGGACTGACCCCGATGCTGGTCGAAGGCCATGTGTGCAACAGCAAGCTGACGCTTCCGTCGGATGTGGAGTTGATTGAAAAATTCCTGGCGTGATTACGGAGATTGGAACGATATGAATACCCTGCCCTTTCGCATCGGACAAGGCTACGATTGCCATGTGCTGGCTGCCGGACGCAAGCTGATCATCGGGGGAGTCGATATTCCGCACGCAAGAGGTTTGCTTGGACATTCGGACGCTGATGTACTGCTGCATGCCATCACGGATGCACTTTTCGGTGCCGCGGCCCTGGGGGACATTGGACGCCACTTCCCGGACACGGACGAGCAATTCAGGGGCGCGGATTCACGCGTTCTGTTGCGCGAGGCTGCAAAGCGAGTTGCGGCGGCGGGTTATGCGGTTGGGAACATCGATGCGACCATCATCGCTCAGGCACCTAAAATGGCACCGCATATCTCGCAGATGATCGCCAACATCGCTGCTGATCTGGCAGTGGGTCACGGGCAGGTGAGCATCAAGGCCAAGACCAACGAGAAGCTGGGATTTGTCGGGCGCGAAGAGGGCATTGCGGCAGAAGCGGTCATACTGCTCGTTCGAGTCCAGGCCGGATGAAGCGGACCCTGCTCCTGTACTCGACGACCGACGGCCATACTGCCGAAATCTGCCGTCGTCTGCAACAGGTGATCGAACAGCATGGACATCAGGTGATGCTGCTATCCATGGCCAATGGTGTTGTGCCGAATCTGGAAGACTTCGATCAAATCATTATTGGCGCGAGCATTCGATACGGGAGGCACAAGCCGCAGGTGGCTGAATTTGTCAAGCGACATCAGGCTATTCTGGAGCGAAAACAGAACGCTTTTTTTTCAGTCAGCGTGGTGGCGCGCAAGCCCGAAAAAAACCGGCCGGAAACCAACCCTTACCTGAAAAAGTTTTTGCGGAAAATCGCATGGAAGCCGCAAAGGCTGGCGGTGTTTGCCGGGAAAATAGACTATCCGAAATGTCGCTGGTTCGACCGGGCCATGATTCGCTTAATCATGTGGATTACAAAGGGGCCGACCGAACCGGACAGCGTGATGGTGTTTACCGATTGGCAGGCGGTCGAGACATTTGGGCATTTCCTTTGCGATTAGCGCATTTTCTTCCTTGCCGCCTTCGCCTTGTACATCAGTTTGTCAGCTTCTGCCAGTAGATCGTCAGGCGTCGAATGGCGTTCCGCAGAATATGCTGCTACGCCGCAACTGATGGAGTATACGGCCTGTCTGGGCGTGTCGCTCTTGATGGAGGCGAGCAAATGCTCAAGATTTTCGACGATGCGCTGCGCATTTTGCGGGTTGCAGTTCGGCAGGATGATCAGAAATTCGTCGCCACCCAGACGCACGGCAAAATCCGAGGTTCGCACCAGCCCGGTCATGATGTTGGCCGCAGCGCGGATCAGGCGGTCGCCTTCCGCGTGGCCGAACCTGTCGTTAGCCATCTTCAAGCCGTCCAGGTCGGCAAAAATAATCGAGAGAGGGTTGCTCTCGCGCCAGGAGCGCGCCATGGCTTTTTCCAGGATCATCAGTCCGGTGCGCCGGTTAACCAGCCCGGTCATTTCGTCATAGGTCGCGTAGTATTCAAGGCTTTGCTGCGCCTTCTTCAGTTCGTTGATGTTGGTGAAGCCAAGAACATACACTTGATTCCCGGAAAATGTCACAACGCGCGAAGAGACCAGCGATTCGATCATGTCATTGTTGGTGCCGAGCAGGGCCACTTCAAATTCATTCAGCGTCCTTTCCCCGTTCAGTTTTTGCATGAAAATCCGGTTTGCGTCGTAGGACGAGTGCAGCAGATCAGCCAGGTTTTTTTGTCTGATGTGACGATAGTCCAGACGGGTCATTTCCAGGATTTTCCTGTTGGCGCGCAGGATGGCCAGGCTAGTCATGTCCACCATCAGCATCGCGGTCGGGCTGGCTTCAAAAAGCCGTTCCAGATCCTGTTCGCGCCCGGCCAGTTCCTGCATGTCGCGCCGGATGCGGCGCGTGGCGGGCGCAAAGATGAGAAGGGCTTCCAGTATCAGCACAAGCAGGGTGATGGTCATCAATCCCAACTCCAGCCAGCTGGCAACCCTGACCTTCTCCTTTGCTTCCTTGTCATAGCGGAAAACGATTGCGTCCATTCCCGTCAGGAAATCCGGTTCGTTTTCCTGAATTGTCCGAAGGGCGCTTTTCAGCAAACCGACATCGTCCCTGGATGAGATAACGGCGCGTGATGCCTCAACCATCGCCTGATGGTTGGCTTCAATACGCTGGAACAGCTCCTTGATCTCGCTGCTGTTGTTGCCAGGCAGCCCCATTTCCTGGTCGCCATTTTGCAACCCCTTATGCGAGCGCTGCCAGAGCGCCAGTGCTTCACCGAGTTCAGTGCTGTAACGATCTGCCGTTTCGGGTGAATTGGCGCTGGCAATATACAGAGAGGTCTTTGTAATTTTCTGGCTCAGCATTCGCTGACGGCCAGCGATGTTGACAACTCGAGAGTCGTGCTGCTGATCCGTAATCAGGTATTGCACGACAACTTGGGACACAATGGTCAAAAGCGCAATCAGCGACAGTGCGACAATGTAGCGCCGGTGGAGTTGGCGGGCCGACAGGCCTGCTGATTTTGACTGCCGGTTTGCTTCGTGATAATCGGTGAGGCTCATATTCGATAGTGCATGAATCAACAGTTGCCAATGTCTCGCATGCTGCGGCGCAAGGCAATGTCTAAGGAGGTATGCCTAGATTTTAATCAATTGCGCAGTACATCAGCGCCCTTGGGGGCGACAAACTTGAACTGGCCTGGTTTGATGGCGGGGTTTTTCTCCAGATTTCTGAAAGTCAGCAAGGAAACCTGACCGAAGGCGTCGCGTAATTCCATCGCTTCCAGCAAACTGTTGCGCATGCCGATGCCAATTTTCTCGAAGGAGGTATCTTTGGCCCTGGGTGTGGCTTCCAGCCATTTGATGCCGTCTCTGGTTCCGGCTTCTTTCAAGGAGAAACTTTTTTCAATGTCGTTGCTGCCGAAGAGTATGGCTGCGGGACTGGATCCGAGCGCATTGCCAAGTTTGCGGATGGTAACCTGATTGAGATCCTGGTCGAAGAGGTAGAGGTTTTCGCCGTCGGACTGCATCACCTGCTGGTAGGGTTTCTGGTAAGTCCAGATGAATTTCCCCGGTCGTGAAAACACAAATGAGCCAGAGGCCTGGTTCGACATCCTGGCTTCGCCATCGATCATTTTTACCTGGCGCTGAGTAAATTCGCCTTTCGCCGATTTGGTTGTGGCGATGAACGATTTGAACTGGTCGATTGCAGACGCCAAGGCTATGGCCGGCAGCAGCGTGATCAGGATGATGGAAATTTTGGCGGATAGGCGAGACATTGTTGACTTTCTTTATTCAAACTTGGTGTGCGGCACGAGGATGTCGCGGTTGCCGTTGGCGCGCATGGGTGATACCAGGCCGTTTTGCTCCATCTGATCCATCAGGCGAGCCGCGCGGGGATAGCCGATGCCGAGGCGGCGTTGCACAAAAGTGGTCGACGCGCGCCCGGAGTCCAGCACGCAGGCTACCGCGCGGTCGTACAGCGAATCGGTCTCGTTTGAGACGCCCGAATCGCCGCCTGCTGTGCCATCAAAACTATCGCTTCGATCGCCGTCGAGTATGCCCTCAACATAGTTCGGTTCACCCAGCAACTTGAGATGATTGACTACGCGGTGCACTTCATCATCAGAAACAAAAGCGCCATGAACACGCACCGGCAGGCCTGTGCCAGGCGGCAAGTAAAGCATGTCGCCCATGCCGAGCAGGGCTTCGGCGCCCATCTGATCAAGAATGGTGCGCGAATCGATTTTGCTGCTGACCTGGAATGCAATGCGGGTCGGGATATTGGCCTTGATCAGGCCGGTGATGACATCGACCGATGGGCGTTGTGTTGCCAGTATCAGATGAATGCCGGCTGCGCGCGCCTTTTGCGCAATGCGTGCGATCAATTCTTCGACTTTTTTGCCGACCACCATCATCAGATCTGCCAGTTCGTCAATTACGATGACGATGGCAGGCATTTTTTCAAGCGGCTCCGGGTCATCCGGTGTCAGGCTGTAAGGGTTGGGTATGAACTCCTCGCGCTTGTGCGCCTCGGCGATCTTGCCGTTATAGCTGTTAAGGTTGCGAACCCCAAGGTAAGACATTTTGCGATAGCGCCGATCCATTTCTTCAACGGCCCATTTCAGCGCGTGCCCGGCTTGCTGCATGTCAGTCACGACCGGCGCCAGCAGGTGCGGGATGCCTTCGTAAATCGACAGTTCCAGCATTTTTGGATCGATCAGGATCAGGCGCACCTGTTGCGGGTCAGCCTTGTACAGCAGTGAAAGGATGGTTGCGTTGATGGCGACCGATTTTCCGGCGCCGGTGGTTCCGGCGATCAGCAGGTGAGGCATGCGCGCCAGATCGGCAACGACTGGATTGCCAGCGATGTCCTTGCCCAGCGCGATGGTCAGCAGAGACGCGCTGTCGTTATACACGCGGGATCCGAGAATTTCAGTGAGGCGGACAATCTGCCGCTTGGCATTCGGCAACTCCAGACCCATGTAATTTTTACCGGGAATCGTTTCGACCACGCGAATCGAGGTCAGCGCCAGCGAACGCGCGAGATCGCGTGCCAGACCAACCACGGTGCTGCCCTTGACGCCAATGGCGGGCTCGATTTCGTAACGCGTGATCACGGGTCCGGGATGGGCGGCGATGACCCTGACCGTCACGCCAAAGTCGGTCAGTTTTTTTTCTATCAGGCGGCTGTTGAATTCCATGGATTCAACACTGATCGTTTCCTGCGTCGGCGGAGCGGCGTCCAGCAGCATCAGCGGCGGCAAATGGCTGTCAGGCATATCGGAAAACAGCGCAACCTGCTTCTCCTTTTCAAGGCGCTCGGATCGCGGCACATTCACAATTTGTGGCTCTATTCGGATGGGCGCGTGCTCGACGATGCGCGCGCGCTCCTGGACAACAATGTCTTCCCGCTTGACAGAAGCGGCCTGACCGAGTTTGCGATCTTCGCGCGTGGCGAGCTGTTTGCGGAACCATTTGATGGTGTTTTCGATTGCGGCGCCTGTCCGCTCTGCAACTTGCAGCCATGACACATGGAAATACAGGCTGAAACCGAGAGCCAGCATGAGCAATAGCAGCAAGGTTGCGCCGTTGAATCCAAGCACCCTCTGAGCGGCAGAGCCGATCGCCTCCCCCAGGACGCCCCCCGGCGCGCGCGGCATTTTCGCCTTCAGGGTGTACATTCGCAGAAATTCGATGGCTGGGCTGCTGATCAGCAGCAGCATGAATCCCGCTGCGCGGATCGGGGCATCGAAGCGATGGGCTGGTTCAGGCTCGTCCCGCAGCAGGTATCGCTCGGTCAGGCGCTGGTAGCCGCGCCAGATCGAATGCAGCAGCAGCACGCACCACCACCAGGCCGAAAAGCCAAAAATGAACAACATGAAATCGGACAGGAATGCCCCGATTTTGCCCCCCCAATTTGCAACCTTGGTGACGGCGCTGGCATGCGACCAACCTGGATCAGTGCGGGAATAAGTCAGCAGGCTCAGGATGAGGAAAATAGCCAGTGCAATGAGCGCCAGCATACCGGCTTCCGACAGCAGGCGCCTGAGCCTGCCGGGCATGGGCTTTTCCTTTAGCGGAGGTTGGTTGCGGGTGTAAGCCGGGCTGGGTCTGCTCATGGACTCGTGGTTGTTGCTGGATTCTGGTCGGGGTACGGCGTCTTTCTACCCCTTCGTCGTCTATAATCTTAACCGTTTTTAATCCTAATGCAGAAATATTCGTGGAATACCAGACTTGCTTCCGTAGCAATGTCCAGGTTTTGTCGAATCATCGCCCAATTTACACTCAAGCGAAACGGAAATATTATGTCGAGTTCCAAGCACGCCAAAGTCCTGATACTTGGTTCCGGCCCTGCCGGCTATACCGCGGCTGTCTATGCCGCGCGCGCCAATTTGCAGCCGGTGCTGATCACTGGCATGGAACAGGGTGGTCAGTTGATGACGACCACTGAAGTCGAAAACTGGCCGGCTGATCCGATGGGTGTGCAAGGCCCGGAGTTGATGCAACGGTTTTTGCAGCACGCGGAGCGCTTCAACACGGAAATCATTTTCGATCACATTCACACCGCAAAACTCTCTGACAAGCCGATGCGACTGATCGGAGACAGTGGCGAATACACTTGCGACACCCTGATCATTGCGACCGGCGCGTCGGCGCAGTATCTTGGATTGCCGTCCGAGCAGGCGTTCATGGGAAAAGGCGTATCAGCCTGCGCAACCTGCGACGGGTTTTTTTACAAAGGCAAGGAGGTCGCGGTCATCGGCGGCGGCAACACAGCGGTCGAAGAAGCGCTTTACCTGAGTAACATCGCATCGAAAGTCACGCTGGTGCACCGCCGCGACAAATTTCGTGCCGAACCGATTTTGATCGACCGCATGATGGCCAGGGTGGCCGAAGGAAAAATCGAACTGCAGTGCCACCGGACCCTGCATGAAGTGACTGGCGATGAATCCGGGGTTACCGGCATCAATCTGCAATCCACACAGGATGGCAATATTCATTCCATCGCGGTGCATGGTGTGTTTGTCGCTATCGGGCACAGGCCGAACACCACCCTTTTCGACGGCCAAGTGGAAATGGCAAACGGCTACATCAAGACTAATGTCGGACAGGGTGGCATGCTGACATCGACCAGCGTCCCTGGGGTATTTGCGGCCGGGGATGTGCAGGACTTCATCTACCGGCAGGCCATAACCAGCGCTGGAACCGGGTGCATGGCAGCGTTGGATGCACAGCGCCATCTTGAAAGTATGGGAATGTAATTACTGGGCTGCGGCCAATGTCTGACAATTTCAACAATCTGTCCGGGCTCAATGCCTTGGGCATGGCACTCAAACAGCAGAAGGATGCGCGCGAAGCGGCTGAAAAGGAGCGATTGCGTCTTGAGAAAGAGGCGGCGCGAGAAGCGGACATATTCCGCAGCGCAATTGGCGATGTGGTGCCGCTTCGGTCACCCAATCGAGCCGAAGTGCCAACAAAGCCGCCCTTGCCGATTGCGCATCAGCGGCATGCGGATGACCGGGCCGTTTTGAAGTCTGCCATGTCGGACGAATTCGATGTCACGACGCTGCTCGATGTCGATGCCGATTTGAGTTACACCCGTCCGGGAATCGGGACTGATGTCGTGCGCAAGCTGCGCAAGGGTCACTGGGCTATTCAGGACGAATTTGACCTGCACGGCATGCGACGGGACGAGGCGCGACAGGCGCTGGCTGATTTCCTGCGAGAGGTAACCCGGAGAGGTCTGCGTTGCGTGCGCATCATTCACGGCAAAGGCCTGGGTTCGGTAAACAAGGAGCCGGTCTTGAAGGGGATGGTGCACAAATGGCTGGTGCAGAAAGATGAGGTCGTTGCCTTTTGTCAGGCCAAGGCCGCAGATGGTGGGTCGGGTGCGCTTGTCGTTTTGCTTAAGGGTCGCGTCTGATTGGCGGTGTATCATACGCATTTGTCGGCCTGCCGCTCGTTTGCAGGAGTGGGATCAGTGAAGTCTTTTCAATAGGGTGGCTTGGATGCGTTCTGGTATAAAAAAATGGTCAAAATTGGCAGCCGTAATGCTGATCGCGGTAATGGTGCTGGGTGCCTGCACTTCGGGTGACGAACTTGAGAAAAGTTTCACGGCAAAGGCGCAGACGGGCGATCCTGAGTCGCAATACCAATTGGGACGGCTTTATTTTGACGCCAACGGCGTAGATCATAACGACAAGAAAGGCGCGCACTGGATTCGTAAAGCCGCCGAACAGGGCCACCCGATGGCGCAGGCTGATTTGGGCGCAATGTACGCGATGGGGCTGGTTGTCAGGAAAAATCTGGTCGAGGCTGACAAATGGCTCACCCTTTCTTCCAGACAAGGCTATGGACCCGGAACCCGTGCCATGAAAGACCTGGAAGAAAAAATGCCCAAAGACCAGATCGAAAAGGCAAAGGAATTGGCGGACAAATGGAAGCCAGTTCGTCCCGCAAGCTGATCGCCTGGTGATGTGTGCCACCCTCGACAGCCTGGAGGGTTTCTCAACGAGTGTGTGGAGGCGGCGTGCGTAAACAGCTTTGTCGGCTGACCGTGCTTTTGGGCGCGTTTTTCATTGTCACTCCATCCCATGCGGGCTGGCAGGATGGTGTGGAAGCCTACAATGCCGGGGATTTTCCGCTGGCGATCAAGGAGTTTCATATTCTGGCAGACGAGGGTTTCGCCATCGCCCAATACAATCTCGGGATGATGCTGGCCAAAGGTCAGGGCGTGCCAAAGGACGAAAAAAAGGCATTGGTCTGGTATCGCAAGTCGGCGGAACAGGGATACCAGCCGGCGCAATACGAACTGGGTCTGGCCTATCACAATGGCATCGGCGTAAACAGGGACTACGAGCAGGCCGCGCTCTGGTTTCGCAAGACGGCCACAGGCGGGTACAGGATGGCGCAGTACTACCTTGGCGCCATGTACATTGCAGGCAATGGCGTGCTGCAGGATGACATAACGGCGGAATACTGGACGCGCAAAGCTGCCGAACAGGGGGTGGTTTATGCTCAGCATAACCTGGGGTTGATGTATGCCAACGGCAGAGGTGTCGAGCAGGATGACCGGCAGGCCGTGTATTGGTATCGAAAGGCTGCCGAACAGAATCACGCCCCCTCCCAATATAACCTCGGCATTGCCTACGGCGGCGGTCAGGGAGTGGACAAGGACGATCGCGAGGCGGCCATCTGGCTTGGCGCGGCGGCCGAGCAGGGCCACGCCGCCGCCCAGCATCAGCTTGGCGTGCTATACGCTCACGGGCAGGGTGTGGAAGAAGATCCGGTGCAGGCCTACAAGTGGTTTGGCATTGCTGCAATCGGGGGCGATCCGGTTGCGCTGGAAAACATGCGGGGTGTCAGCTACGGCATGACCGCTAACCAGATTGAGCGCGCCAGGGCGCTGGCGCGGGAGTGGCTGTCGAACCGGAAGTGACCTGCGCATCAAGGAGGGCGCCTTCCTGAAGGAAGTTGGGTTTGTCTTTGAAGGTTGCCGCAATGGCGACGATGGTGTCTTCGATATCCAGAAACGCATCAATAACTACGGGATCAAAATCCTTGTCCCGAGATTCCTGCATGATTTTTCTTGCTGTTTCGTGGGGAAAAGCCGGCTTGTAACATCGTTCGCTAATCAGTGCGTCATAGACATCGGCGACCGCCATGATTCTCCCCGACAGGGGGATTGCCTGTCCGGCCAGACCATTGGGATACCCTGTGCCATCCCATTTCTCGTGGTGTGTCAAAGCGATCTCTCCGGCAATCTCAAGAAAATCGTCGCCCTCGGCGTTTTGGCAGGAATCGTACATCATCCGTTTCCCCAACTCAGCATGCTTTTGCATCATCTCGGTTTCTTCTGGCGACAGTTTTCCAGGCTTGAGCAAAATGTTATCCGGGATGCCGACTTTGCCGATGTCATGGAGCGGCGCTGAAACAAAGAGCATCTCGATATATTCATCCGATAACAATTCTGAATATTTGCCGGTTTTCTGCAATCGTTCGGCAATCGCCCTCACATAGTGCTGGGTGCGCTTGATGTGCGCGCCGGTTTCCTGGTGTCGGGCCTCAGCCACTGCAGACATTGCATCGATGGTGACAACGCGCAGATTTTCCAGTTTTCTTTGCATGAAGTGGGCGCGTCGCTTTTCAAAAATAAAGCGAGCCACCGCGAACAGCAACAGCAGAATAATTATGACCAGAAAAGGTATGCCGGGCGAGATGAACATTGATGCCGATTTAAACAAGAAAAAACTCAACAAGGAGATGATTGCGGCCACGAACAATGTGCCGATAACCCAGACCCCGGGTCTGTCAACATGAATGAAGAGCGCTGACATGATCAGCCCACACAGAACGCTGATAACAAGGATGGCAATGCCCGCCCAGGAAGGTTCGCGGACAAAATTCCCTACGGTCATGCTTTCAAGCATGGCGGCCTGTATTTTGGAGCCGGAATATTGCGAGTCGAAAATAGTGCCGTGCAGGTCATATAACCCGACGGCCGATGAGCCGATGAGTACGATCTTTCCTTCGATATCCGATGCCTTGAGTGATCCGTTCAGAACCTCTATCGCCGGAATCGAGGGATAAAGCTCCGGTTTGCCGTTAAAGCGCAGCAATGCAAAGCCATCGCTCCTGACCGGGATGGCGTAGGCTCCAATGCGAATGATCGGGCCACTTACGCCGCTTTCAATCGACGCAGAAAGCGTTCCATGCGCACGCATGAAGGCCGCCAGGCAGAGGTGCGGGTAGATGACGCCCTTGTACTGGATTAACAGGGGAAGGCCGCGCAGCATGCCGTCATCATCCGGCTGGGTGTTGATAAAGCCGCTGAACTTTAGCTGGGAAGCATTCCTGAAAAAATTTTGTGAGACGCCGGTCGCTTCTTTCAGGCGCAGCAGGTCGGTGCGCCCCGTTATCTGGAACTCGGGGTCGATGGCCAATTCAATGCTGTTGACATGATCGAAGTAAAAATAACTTGCGCCAACAGCGCCGGATTTATCCAGCGCTGCGCCAAGGTATTCGTCGCTGTTCAGCAATTCAGGCGGCAGCCCGGTAATCCTTATATCAAGGCCGAAGTCCTGTTTGTAGGCAGCTTTGATGCTCGACAAGGATGCCCGGTCTGGCTCTGAAAACAGAATGTCAACCGCGATGGACGCCGGTTTTTTGGCCGCAATTTCTTTCACGAGCGAAGCAATTTTGTGACGCGGCCACGGCCATTGACCGACGGCCTGCAAGCTGGGGTCATCGATGTCGATCACGATGACGCTATGGGCCGCTTCCTCGGAGGCGGAATGTCTGGACATGGCGTCGTAAAACATATGCCCCATCCGGTCGGACGGCAGCATTTGCAGGGCGCCCATGATCCCAAACACGAAGGAAACCAGAAATCCAAGCAGCAAAAAAACATATACCCAGTCCCGTGACGAATCGCGAGGCTGGGTATGTTTGTTCACGGCGGGCGACTGGTTTACAGGATCATGATTTCAACGCGACGATTTCGGGGCTCATCGACATTTTTCTTGGTCGGGATAAGCAGTTCCTTCTCCCCGAAATATTTCAGGTCAACCTTGCCCAGCTTGGGGTCGGCATCCCTTAATATTTTTTCGACCACCTTCGCGCGCTCAAGAGAAATCTGGGCATTTATTTTCTCCGTGCCGGTGGTATCCGTGTGCCCGATGATGGTCACTTCCGTGGGACTTCGCTCCCTGATGGTCGCCAGCACTTGCGGGATCAAGGCTTGCGAAGCCTCGGTGATCTCGCTGGTACCCATGACGAAATACAGAATGAACTGTCGAGGTTTGCTGGGTTGTGCCTTCAGGGTATCGCCAAAACGCGTGGCAACCTGCTCGGGGCGCATGGCCTGCACTTCGGCAGGTCGGGAGCGCAGCCAGCTTACGGAAGTGTAATCGTAGGCCTTGTCAACGGTACGGGATTCATCCTTGGCCTTGACCGATACGGCCCCGACTTTGCCATCCTCATCCGGCATCAGAACAACGGTAGTGTGCGAGCAGGCGGAGAGGAGCAATCCGGCCATGAGGGCAAAAAATGTCTTGGAGTGGTTCATGGCGTGTTCCCCTAGTCAACTTCAACGATGAAACGGGTGCCTCGAATGCCGACAATCGCCCGGGGCGTGTTCAGATTGACCGATTCCGGTGAGAGCTTGCCGAGCTTGCCTGAAGAATAGATCGCCGTTCCATTTTTCAGAAAGAGGGCGAACTTGTAGTTTGATTTTTCAGGCTCGAACTGGTATTCGGAAATTTTCAGATCGGTCGATGGTCCCAAGGTGATGAGTGTGCCGTCGCGGAACACCATGCCACCGGTGGCGCCCTTGCCGGTCACGATCTGATCCTGATTCATCAGCGGCATGCCGATGGTGGCAGGAAGAACCGTCTTGTTCCTGTGTGGACTTGTACCCTTCCCGTGGACAGTTTTTGGTTTGACCTCAAATGTGTAAAT
>CAZAWA010000048.1:0-16268 GCA_964488675.1 uncultured Oxalobacter sp.
ATGCATATTTTCCCGTACCGCAGACTGCTTAAATCCGGATGGTCCTTTACGCCATGCGGATCAACGCCAATCGCAACGGAAATGTCGTGAATTTCGTTGTTTGCAAACAGGCGACCGCGATCTGTTTCCCATGAATTCAGCACCTTCCCGCGCAGAGGAAGAATAGCCTGAAATTCTTTGTCACGCCCCATCTTTGCCGACCCGCCCGCTGAATCACCTTCGACCAGAAATAGTTCGTTTCGCGTAATATCATCTGATTCGCAATCCGTGAGCTTTCCCGGCAAGACCGCGACGCCCGAAGATTTTTTCTTCTCGACTTTTTGCGTTGTGCGTACGCGCGCTTGCGCCTGCCTGATGACCAGATCCGCCAGCTTGCGGCCGTGTTCTACATTCTGGTTTAGCCATAGTTCGAGTGGCGGACGCACGAAGCCAGAGATCAGTCGCACCGCGTCTCGCGAATTCAGTCGTTCCTTGATTTGTCCCTGAAACTGCGGATCGAGAACCTTCGCTGACAATACAAAGGAAGCGCGCGCGAAGACATCTTCCGACAGCAGTTTGACGCCCTTGGGCAGCAGAGAATGCATTTCGACGAAGTTGCGAACTGCACCGAACAGGCCATCACGCAAGCCTGATTCGTGCGTTCCGCCGGCCGTGGTCGGGATCAAATTCACGAAAGATTCGCGCACGAGAGCGCCTTCTTCGGTCCAGGCCACTACCCACGCTGCGCCCTCGCCTTCGGCAAATCCTTCATGATCGGCCGTGGCATGCATTTCACCTTCAAAAAGCGGTATCAGTGTGTCGCCATTCGAAGTTTGTGCCAGTGATTCCGAAAGGTATCCACGCAAACCCTGGTCGTACTGCCAAGTCTGACTTTCATTTTTTTTCTCATTTTGCAGCGTGACCTTCAGGCCGGGAAGAAGGATGGCTTTCGATCGCAGCAAATGCTGTAATTCCTGTTGCGGGATGAGCGCCGAATCAAAATATTTCGGGTTGGGCCAAACGGTAACGCGCGTGCCGGATTTTTTTTCGTTGCGTGCAATTGGGCGCGCCTTTAAAGCCTGGGACACTTCGCCGTCGGCAAATGCCATCTGGTGCGCCTGACCTTCACGCCAGACCAGAACTTCCAGTCGCGAAGAAAGGGCGTTCGTAACCGACACACCAACGCCGTGCAACCCGCCGGAAAAGGCATAGGCACCCTGTATGCCCTTGTCGAATTTTCCCCCTGCGTGCAGACGGGAAAAAACGATTTCAACGGTCGATACCTTTTCTTCAGGATGGAGCCCGACAGGAATGCCGCGCCCATCATCTTCGACACTGATGCTGCCATCGGCGTTTTGCATGACGACAATATGGCTGCAGTGGCCGCCCAGCGCTTCATCGGATGCGTTGTCGATCACTTCCTGGATGATGTGCAAGGGGTTGTCAGTACGGGTATACATGCCCGGTCGTTGGCGGACAGGCTCCAGCCCTTTGAGAACGCGGATTGAGGATTCGCTATAGATCGATTTGCGGGTTGCCATGGATTATTGGGTGATTACAACTTGTCCACAGAGCTTGTGGATAAAATTTTAGAAACAGTCAAAAAATCGCAATACATCAAGGGTGCGCCCGGCTTGCTCAAAAATAAGGCACGACAAAAAATTTGAACGGTTCAGGCTTATTGGCTCAACAGTTTCATGCCACGCTCAATGCCTGCGATGGTTAACGGAAACATCCGGTCTTTCATGATGTTTTTGACGATGACGATCGACTCACGATAGTCCCAGCTCTCTACGGGTTCAGGATTAAGCCAGATGAAGCGCGGGTAAGTCCCGACGAAACGATCCAGCCAGACGCTGCCGGACTCTTCATTGTCTTGTTCGACCGAGCCGCCCTTTGACAGCAGTTCTGCGGGCGCCATCTTTGCGTCGCCGACGAAAATGACTCGCGTGTCCTTGCCGTTGCTGCGAATGATATCCCAAGTTGGCGTGCGTGCTTCATTGCGCAACCAGCTCCTTTTCCACAAATGTTCGTAAATACAGTTGTAAAAGTAAAAATACTCCATGTTTCGAAATTCAGATCTTGCCGACGAGAACAATTCGGCCATTAGTGCGGCATGCGCCGACATGGTGCTGCTGACATCAAGCAGTACCACCACCTTGAAACGGGTTTTGCGCTCAGTTTGCATCAGGATTTTCAGGAGCCCAGCATTGTCGGCTGTTTCCCTTAATGCGCCTGCCATGTCCAGTTCTTCCTCGGATGAGCCAACGCGAGTGTATTTTCGCAGGCGTTGCAGCGATCTTTTCAGGTTTCGGTTGTCAAGGGATTATCTGTGTCGTAATCGCGGCAGGCGCGCGCATCCCGGATTTGTTTGGCGAGCGCTTTGTCGAAACGGTCATGGCTGGTTTCACTCTTCGCTAGCGTCAAGCGTGCCAGATAGTAAAGCTTATCGATTGTCGGATGGATGACATTGTTCTGCAGGGCGTCAATAAGATCCAGATACTCCTTGATCGAGACGAGCCCCCGGCTTGCTTCAATTCAAGGAAGAAATCGATTAACACGGTTGCCTCTGCGTGGTGATTGGAGTCGGGAAAAATTGAGATCGGTTGAGGCGGGCAGAACGATTGCCCCTAACTTAAAAAGTTGCTTTAAATATAACAAAATGGCTTGTTTTGATGTCTGCGAAGTATATTTAATAACAAGGAAGGGCGCTGAATGGCGCAACAGTATAAAATCTGCCTGGGGCACGGTAGCATCACGACTGAAACAGCAATTACTCGGGAAATACTCGCGCATTGGTTGGAATTGCCATGAAACGAACTTTCCGTTATAATTCCCCACTTATGTGAAGTTGGCCCATAAATTATTTATGGTTAACGGAATAAAGTTACTTAAATGACGAGAAGATGGGCTGATGCCCATTTTTTTTTTCTTGTTTGAAAAGTGTTTTGTTGCCTGGAGAATCACTTTGCAACTGCAGGGTTTAATTGAAAAGACCGTTGCTGGACTCGGTTATGAGCTCGTCGACTTGGAGAGGGCAGGCCGTGGTTTGTTGCGCGTCTATATTGATGTTTTGCCGCAAGAAGCAGGACTCAAGGGCAGCATAACGGTCTTGGATTGCGAGAAGGTGAGTCATCAGCTTTCGCATCTTATGACGGTCGAGAATATCGATTATGAGCGGCTTGAGGTGTCGTCACCAGGCCTGGATCGGCCACTCAAGAAATTCTCGGATTTCGTCCGTTTTGCGGGCCTGGAAGCAACTATAAAACTTCGTCTTCCGGTAGCTGGTATGGCCAATCGGAAGTCATTTCAGGGCATTTTGCACGAGCCGGAAGGGGATGGCTTGAGGCTTGAGTTTGAAGGAAAAGATGGGCCGGCGATGTTGGAATTTACCCTCGCTGATGTGGACAAGGCACGCTTGGTGCCGCATGTGGATTTTAGGAGCCGAAAAGCATGAGTCTCGAAATTCTGCTGTTGGTTGATGCGCTGGCGCGCGAAAAGAATGTCGACAAGGATGTCGTCTTCAGCGCGCTTGAGCACGCGTTGGCGCTTGCAACCAAGAAGCGATATGAGGGCGACGCTGATATTCGCGTTGCAGTTGACCGCCAGACCGGTGAGACGAAATCGTTCCGCCGCTGGCATGTTGTGCCTGACGAGGCCGGATTGCAGTTGCCCGATCAGGAAATTCTGTTCTTTGAGGCAAAAGAAGAGTATCCGGATATCGAGCTTGACGAGTACATTGAAGAGGAAATCGAATCGGTCGAATTCGGTCGCCGCTTTGCGCAGGACACCAAGCAGGTTGTCTTGCAACGCATTCGCGATGCCGAGCGTGAGCAGATACTTTCCGATTTCATGGATCGCGGCGATTCCCTGGTGACGGGCACCATCAAGCGGATGGAGCGCGGTGATGCAATTGTCGAGTCAGGGAAAATTGAGGCAAGACTGCCGCGCGATCAGATGATACCGAAGGAAAACCTTCGCATAGGTGATCGCGTGCGTGCTTATATCCTCAGGATCGATCGAAATGTTCGTGGTCCGCAAGTGATCCTGTCACGGACAGCACCGGAGTTCATCATGAAGCTGTTCGAACTGGAAGTTCCGGAGATCGAGCAGGGATCGCTGGAAATCAAATCGGCCGCACGCGATCCGGGCGTTCGCGCCAAAATAGCAGTTTTTACCGCCGATCGGCGCATTGACCCGATCGGAACATGCGTAGGCATGCGCGGTTCGCGAGTTCAGGCTGTTACCGGCGAACTCGGCGGTGAACGGGTGGACATCGTTCTATGGTCAGAAGATCCGGCGCAGTTTGTGATCGGCGCGTTGGCTCCGGCAAATGTTTCTTCAATTCTGGTAGATGAGGACAAGCATGCGATGGATGTGGTTGTCGATGAGGACAACCTTGCGATCGCAATAGGACGCAGCGGACAGAATGTTCGGCTTGCATCAGACTTGACTGGATGGAAAATCAACATCATGACTGAGGATGAGTCCAAGGACAAATCTGCGGCTGAGACGGCAGTGATTCGTTCGCTATTCATGGAAAAGCTCGATGTCGATCAGGAGGTGGCGGACATTTTGGTTGAGGAAGGTTTTGCCAGCCTTGAAGAGGTTGCCTATGTGCCGATCAGCGAGATGCTGGAAATTGAGGCCTTCGACGAAGACACGGTCAATGAATTGCGCAGTCGAGCGCGCGATGTGTTGGTAACAGACGCCATTGCGTCCGAAGAGGGCCTGGATGGGATGGAGGATGCGTTGCTCAATCTCGAGGGTATGGATCGCAGTATTGCCGGCAAGCTGGGTATGGCGGGCATCAAGACAGTCAAAGCGTTTGCCGGTTTGGCCTATGATGAGTTCGGCGCCATTCTTGCGCTGCCGATGGACCGGGTCCGGGAGTTGCTGACCAATGAATTTGATGATGTAAGCGATGAGGAAATGAAGCTGATCGACCTCAAGTACGACGAACATGCCAAGGCGATACAGGCAAAGGCATGGAGTCTGGCCGAAGCCAGTTGAACCATCAATTGACATCTCACGCGTCATAGAGAAAAGAGGACTGAATGGCGAGTAGCAACAATGTTTCCCAATTTGCTGCTGAATTGAAAATGCCGGCCGATGTGCTGCTTGCGCAATTGCGCACGGCTGGCGTTGAAAAAAATTCTGCATCCGATCCGCTAACCAAGGAAGACAAAGAAAAGCTGCTTGGACATCTTCGTCGCGCCCATGGCGCAGCGCCGGAAGGCGAGAAGAAGAAAATTACGCTGACCCGCAAGGAGACATCGGAAATCAAGCAGGCGGACGCGTCCGGCAAATCTCGCACGATTCAGGTCGAAGTCCGCAAGAAGCGCACCTTCGTGCAGCGGGAAGATCAAGTTGCAGAGCCGGTTCCGGCAAAAGTTCAGGCGCCCATCATCGATGAGGCAGAGCGAGCAAGGCGCGCAGAGGAAGCCAAGCGACAGGCTGACCTAATCGCCAGACAGGAATCGGATTTGCGCGAAAAGCAGGCGCATCTGGAAAGGCTCGAAGCTGAGAAGATAGCGCAGGCTAAGGCGGTGCAGCAGGCCAAAGAAGAGGCCGAGAAACAGGAAAAGAAGGCAACGAAGGCTGCGAAGGCTGCTGCCAAGGCAGAGGGAGAGGGTCAGCCCGTAGCAGATGGAAAGCGGGTCGCAGCCGATGAAGCAAAGAGGGTTGCCGAGAATGCTGCCGAGCAGATGGCGTCGACCGAGCGGGCGCGCAAAGCTGTTGAAGACGAGGTGGCGCAAATCAAGGCGATGATGAGCACACCGCGCAAGGTGGTCAAGGCGCCCGAACCTGTTCCTGTGCCTGCGAAAGTCGCAGAAGGAACGCTGCGCAAGCCAGCCGAGAAAAAACCCGGCGACAAAAAGGAAGAAAAGAAGCCGGCAGTTGCGGAGAAAAAATCCATCAAATCTGCTAATGTCTCCTCCACCTGGCAGGACGACAGCGCGAAAAAGCGGGGCGCCATCAAGACGCGCGGAGCGACGGGCGCACCAGGCGGCCGCGATGGCTGGCGCGGTAGCGGACCGAAGGGTCGTCGATCTTCACAATCCGACGACCGTGTTACAAATTTCCAGATGCCTACCGAAGCAGTCGTCAAGAATGTGCATATCCCGGAAACGATAACGGTTGCTGAACTGGCGCACCAGATGTCGATCAAGGCTTCGGAGGTTATCAAGCAATTGATGAAGCTGGGCCAGATGGTCACGATCAACCAGGTGCTCGATCAGGAAACGGCGATGATTCTGGTTGAGGAGATGGGTCATGTTGCGCACGCAGCAAAACTGGACGATGTTGAATCTTTGCTCGCAGAGCAAGGTACTCAGGCGAATTATATTTCCCTGCCACGCGCCCCGGTTGTTACGGTAATGGGTCATGTAGACCACGGCAAGACCTCTCTGCTCGATTACATTCGTCGCACGAAGGTTGCTACAGGCGAAGCGGGTGGTATCACACAGCATATCGGTGCATACCATGTGCAAACCCCGCGTGGCATGATCACATTTCTTGACACACCGGGCCATGAGGCCTTTACCGCGATGCGCGCTCGTGGAGCACAGGCAACCGACATTGTCATCCTGGTGGTGGCGGCCGACGATGGCGTAATGCCCCAGACCAAGGAGGCGATTGCGCACGCAAAAGCCGCCGGCGTACCGCTGGTCGTGGCCATCAACAAGATGGACAAATCGGGTGCCAACAGGGATCGCGTTACGCAGGAATTGATTACCGAGCAGGTGATGCCGGAAGAATATGGCGGCGATTCGCCGTTTGTGCCGGTGTCCGCAAAAACCGGACTGGGTATCGATTCCCTGCTGGAGCAGGTATTGCTGCAGGCGGAGGTGCTGGAACTGACAGCGCCAGTGGATTCACCTGCCAAAGGCATCGTTATTGAGGCTCGCCTCGACAAGGGCAGAGGCCCTGTCGCCACGCTGCTGGTGCAGTCCGGCACGCTCAAACGGGGCGATGTGGTGCTGGCTGGTTCGTCTTATGGCCGCGTTCGCGGGATGATTGACGAGACCGGCAAGAGCATACAGGAAGCTGGTCCTTGCATACCTGTCGAGATTCAGGGTTTGACCGGCGTTCCTGCCGCAGGCGAAGAGGTAATGGTTATGGCCGATGAGCGCAAGGCGCGCGAAATCGCGCTGTTCCGTCAGGGCAAGTACCGCGATGTCAAGTTGGCCAAGCAGCACGCTGCCAAGCTGGAAAACATGTTCGACCAGATTGCTGAAGGCGAGGTCAAGAACCTGCCGATGATCATCAAGACCGATGTGCAGGGTTCGCAGGAAGCGCTTTCTCACGCGATGCAGAAGCTTTCTACTGACGAGGTGCGCGTTCAAATTGTCCATGCAGCGGTAGGTGGCGTTTCCGAATCGGATGTCAACCTTGCTGCGGCCTCCAAGGCCGTCATCATCGGTTTCAATGTTCGCGCCGATGTGCAGGCACGCAATCTTGCTGAAGCGAATGGCATTGATATTCGTTACTACAACATCATTTACGATGCAATCGACGAAGTTAAGGCGGCCATGTCGGGCATGCTGGCACCGGAAAAGCGCGAGAATGTCATCGGTCTGGTCGAAGTTCGTCAGGTCATTACGATCAGCCGCGTAGGCGCGATTGCCGGTTGCCAGGTACTGGAAGGCATGGTCAAGCGCGGATCGAATGTCCGCTTGCTGCGTGATAATGTCGTGATTTGGAACGGCGAAATCGACTCGCTCAAACGATTCAAGGATGATGTTCGCGAGGTCAAGTCGGGCTTTGAATGCGGATTGACGCTCAAGAATTACAATGACATCAAGGAAGGTGATCAGCTTGAGGTGTTCGAGGTGCAGGAGATTGCGCGTACTTTGTAATTTCATCTCATTTCAACGGAACGAGGATCATGGCAAGGCACAGTAAGTCGATACCAGGGCGCGGTTTGCGCGTGGCCGACCAGATCCAGCGCGATTTGGCGGAAATCATCGCCTTTGAGCTGAAGGATCCGAGAGTGGGGCTGGTCACGATTAGCGAAGTGCAGGTCACGCCCGATTATGCTCACGCCAAAGTTTTTTTCACCACACTGATCGATGATCCCAAGGCCGTGCAGGCTACCGTGGAGGGATTGGTGAAGGCTGCCGGTTTCATCCGTGCGCAACTCGGCAAGCGCCTGCATATTCACACGCTGCCGCAACTAAACTTTGTGCATGACACATCGACGGTGCGCGGGATGGCGCTGTCCAACTTGATTGACCAGGCTAACGCCACTCGCGCAAAAGACGCCGACGAAGCCTGACTCAAGCGCGGACTGTTGCGATGGCGCCGGTTTAACAGGTGTTCCAGTCTGGGCGCCGATTGCGAAACTTCTATTTTCATCGACGATCCGGAAACCGAACCGCAGAAATATTTCCAGGATGTCACATATGACCGCAAAAAAAGTGCGCGCTTCCATCGACGGCGTTCTGTTACTGGACAAGCCGGTCGGCTTTTCCAGCAACGATGCATTAATTCGCGCAAAGCGGTTGCTGAACGCAAAGAAGGCTGGCCACACGGGCACGCTTGATCCCTTTGCTACCGGGTTGCTACCGCTTTGTTTTGGCGAGGCGACCAAATATGCGCGGGATCTGCTGGATTCCGACAAGACCTATGAGGCGGTGGGGCATCTGGGTGTCTGTACTTCGACCGGAGACACCGAGGGCGAAGTTACCGCCGTCAGGAATGTCGATGCGTCCCTTGAAGCAATCAAAGCGGTTCTGATGCAATTCGAGGGTGACATCGCACAGGTTCCACCGATGTACTCCGCGTTGAAAAAGGACGGCAAGCCATTGTACGAATATGCACGGGCCGGCGTGACGCTTGAAAGGGAGGCGCGCAGCATTACTATCCATTCGATTGAACTGCTCGATTATAAGTTGCCGTATCTGACATTGCGCATCAAGTGCAGCAAGGGGACCTACATCCGGGTGCTGGGAGAGGATATCGGCAAGGCGCTTGGTTGTGGCGGGCATCTGCAAGCTTTGCGCCGACTCCAGGTCGGCCATCTGTCACTGGATCATGCCAGTACGCTGGAGCAGATGGAGAGAGTGCCGGAAGCGGAGCGCATGAAGATTCTGCAACCGCTGGACAGCTTGTTGTCCACCTTTCCGCCCGTGACCCTTACGCCGGAACTTGCGAAGCGGTTTCTGCATGGTCAGCGGCTTCCGCTTGCCCGTGAGGGGGTGGCGTTTCCTCCGCAGGAGGGGGGGGTGCGTGTCTATCGTGAAGGAGACGGCCGTCTCCTGGGAACGGGAACCATAACTCCCCTCGGCGTGTTGCTGCCTGAAAGACTGATATCAGCGACAAACGGCTGATTTCTCACATTGCCCTGCCGCTGCACTGAGAAGGCGTAAATGATAAAATGCGCGGTTAACCGAAAGAAACACATAACATGACCAAGACCAAGCGCGCCCTACGCAACATCGCCATCATCGCACATGTCGATCATGGCAAGACTACGCTCGTTGACCAGTTGCTCAGACAGTCTGGCACTTTCCGCGAAAACCAGCAGGTCGAGACGCGCGTGATGGATTCGAGTGATCTGGAAAGAGAGCGTGGCATCACGATTCTTGCCAAGAACTGCGCGGTAGAGTATCAGGGCACGAGTATCAACATTGTCGATACGCCCGGACATGCTGACTTTGGCGGCGAGGTCGAGCGAGTCCTGTCGATGGTCGACAGTGTGCTATTGCTGGTTGATGCGGTCGAAGGGCCCATGCCGCAAACTCGTTTCGTTACGCGCAAGGCGCTGGCGCTGGGCCTCAAGCCGATTGTCGTGGTCAACAAAATTGACCGGCCTGGCGCGCGACCGGAATGGGTGGTCAACGCCACCTTCGAACTGTTCGACAAACTCGGTGCGACGGAGGCACAGCTTGATTTTCCGGTGGTGTATGCATCGGCACTGAACGGTTACGCCGGCCTCGAACCGGAGGTTCGGGAGGGGAGCATGCAGCCGCTGTTCGAAGCGGTACTGAAACATGTTCCTGTGCGGGATGACGACCCGGACGGCCCACTGCAAATGCAGGTTTCCTCGCTCGATTATTCATCCTATGTCGGCAAGATTGGCATTGGCCGCATCAGCAGAGGAAGCATCAAGCCCTTGCAGGAAGTGCTGATTATGAACGGCCCGGATTCCACGCCGAGCAAGGCGCGCGTCAATCAGGTGTTGAACTTCAAGGGACTGGATCGCGTGCTGGTGGATCAGGCGCTGGCAGGCGACATTGTGCTGATCAATGGCATCGACGAAATCGGCATCGGTTCGACGATTTGTGCGCCGGATGCGCCGGATGCGCTGCCAATGCTGACGGTGGACGAGCCAACGCTCACGATGAATTTTATGGTAAATACATCGCCGCTCGCTGGACGCGAGGGAAAGTTCGTCACCAGCCGCCAGTTGCGCGAACGCCTTGAACTGGAGCTGAAGTCGAATGTTGCACTGCGCGTCGCCATGACGGATGATGAAACAGTGTTCGAGGTTTCAGGTCGCGGCGAATTGCATTTGACCATCTTGCTCGAAAACATGCGTCGTGAAGGTTATGAGCTGGCGGTATCTCGCCCTCGCGTCGTCTACAAGACGATAAATGGCGAGCGCCACGAGCCCTACGAACTGCTGACTGTGGACATTGAAGAGGCTAGCCAGGGTGGCGTGATGGAAGAACTGGGTCGTCGGCGCGGCGATTTGACTGACATGCAGTCCGACGGCAGGGGAAGAGTGCGGCTGGAATACCGTATTCCTGCCCGTGGCCTGATCGGCTTTCAGGGCGAGTTCATGACCCTCACGCGAGGTACCGGACTGATGAGCCACATCTTTGACGCGTACTATCCGGTTGATCCCAGCAAGGGCGAACTGGCCGGTCGCCGCAACGGGGTGCTGGTTTCGCAGGACGACGGTTCGGCTGTGGGCTATGCCCTCTGGAAACTTCAGGAGCGGGGGCGCATGTTCGTCAGCCACAACGATCCGGTTTATGAAGGCATGATCATCGGCATTCACTCGCGCGACAATGACCTCGTTGTTAACCCGCTGAAGGGTAAACAACTGACCAATGTGCGCGCCTCCGGCACGGATGAGGCGGTTCGCCTGACACCGCCTGTGCAACTGACGCTGGAATATGCAGTTGAATTTATTGACGATGATGAACTGGCCGAAATTACGCCGAAAAGCATAAGATTGCGCAAGCGATTGCTAAAAGAGCATGAGCGCAAACGGGCCAGTCGCGAACTTGCCTGACACTGCATACGCTACCTTATAGCCGAGATGTCCGAACCGCTTTCACACCGCGCAGCCCTGTTATTGATGATTTGCACGGCGGTGCTGTGGAGTATTGCGGGCGTGTTTACTCGCCACCTCGACGAGGTGCGCGGATTCGAAATCACCTTCTGGCGCAGCCTGTTTACAGCGGCGTTTGTCGCTGTGGTGATGATGTGGCGACGACAATCGAATTTTGTCGTGACATTGCGCAATGTGGGTTCAATCGGGCTGCTTTCCGGTTTTTTCTGGGGCATCATGTTCAGCTGTTTCATGATGGCCCTGTCATTGACAACGGTTGCCAACACCCTGGTGGTTGACAGCATCGTTCCCTTTCTGACCGTTATCTTTGCGTGGATTTTTTTGAAGCAGAGAGCCCCTCTGCGAACCTGGGTGGCGATTGCCCTGGCATCGCTGGGAATTGTCTGGATGTTTGCCGGCAGTTTGTCCGAATTTGGCACCACACACTTAGTTGGCATGATGGTGGCACTGGTGGTGCCCTTTGCCGCCGCAGGTAACTTCATCATACTTAAAAAGGCCGGGCATGCTGTCGATCTGGTTCCCACCGTTTTTATCGGTGCGTTTTTTTCGGCTTGCCTGATGCTTCCATTGGCGCTGCCCCTCCAGGCTTCATGGCACGACATCGGTATTATGGCGATTCTGGGCGTGTTCCAGCTCGGTTTGCCGTGCATATTGCTGGTCAAGGCGTCTCGTTCGCTTACTGCCCCTGAGATTTCTCTGCTTGCCATGCTGGAAATTATTCTCGGCCCTCTCTGGACATGGCTGGGGGCTGGTGAGGTTCCTTCGCTGGCGACATTGATCGGTGGCAGTTTTGTGCTGGCGGCGCTGGTGTTAAACGAGTTTGCCATGCTGCGGCAGGTCAGGCGGATGGCGGAATAGCGATTTTGCAAATATTTGCACTGTCCCGCGATTCCATGCTGAGACAATATTGCGACAAATATGTCCGTTTGTCGGCGCGCCATGCAAAAACATGCAAACCGTCTTGACACCCGCTGCTCCCCACTTGTTTAATGCTCATTACAGAATTCTGAAGCCCAGCTTCAATCCTCGCTGCAAGCAAAATGCCTTGTGGCCATCAGACGAGACATTGACAACCTCTTTGTTGCGTTCAACCTCAAAATTTCAGGGAGCATGCGTGAATAAAACAGAAATGATCGAGCATATTGCCAAAACGGCGGACATCTCCAAGGCGGCCTCTGCGCGTGCTCTGGACGCACTTGTTGGTGCGATTAAGGATACGCTGAAAAAGAATGGCAGCGTGACGCTGGTGGGTTTCGGCACATTCAGCGTGGGCAAGCGGGCGGCCCGTGCGGGCCGGAATCCGCGCACCGGTGCAGAAATTAAAATCAAGGCAGCAAAAGTTCCTAAATTTAGGGCTGGCAAAGCTTTAAAAGATGCTGTAAACTAGCCTACTTTAGCGCAATAATAAAGCGCCAGATGTTTGGCTAGGCGGTGCGGGTGCTTAGCTCAGTTGGTAGAGCGGCGCCCTTACAAGGCGTAGGTCGGGAGTTCGACCCTCTCAGCACCCACCAGCGACTTTGCCAGACATGAAAGAATTAGGAGCGGTAGTTCAGTTGGTTAGAATACCGGCCTGTCACGCCGGGGGTCGCGGGTTCGAGCCCCGTCCGCTCCGCCAAACCAGCAAAAAAGGCGAACGAAAGTTCGCCTTTTTTCATTTGTCCGCTCTCTTTTTGCACGCACGCCGCGTGTTGAGTGCGATCGACATTGGGCGCGTGGCTAAAAACAATGCATGCGGTATGGCAGTCGGCTAAATCTGCGCTTCCTTTTGCGGTATCATCCTCCCTTTATCCATTTGGTTGACTTCCATGCTTGAATTTATCCGTTCGCATCAGCGCCTGTGCCAGGTCATTCTCCTGCTGTTCATCGTTCCATCGTTTGCCTTTGTCGGTCTGGAGGGTTATACCCGCATGACCGACGACAGCGCCGTGGCCAAGGTGGCGGGGCAGAAGATCAGCCAGCAGGAATGGGAAAATGCCTTGCGCGAGCATGCGGATCGTCTGCGTCAGGACTACGGCCCGCAAGTCGATTCAAAGATGTTTGATTCGGCTGAGTTCAAGAATAGCGTTCTTGAAAATTTGATGGTCAAAATTGCCTTGTCGGCCGAAGTGGCGCGGCGTTATCTTTCGGTTTCTGATGTGACGCTGCAGCAGGCCATCATGGGCATTCCTGGCCTGACCAAGGCTGACGGCACTTTCGATAACGACCGCTACAAGAAATTTCTTGAGGCGCAAGGCATGACGCCCCCGTCATTCGAGGCGCAGGTGCGCCGCGATATCGCATTACAGCAGATCCGGAATGCAGTTCAGTCCAGTTCTTTTGTGCCAAAGACTGTCGCCAACCAGATATCGGATGTTGCCGCGCAGGAGCGCGAGGTGCAGCAGTTGCGATTTGATTCCCCCAAATATCTTTCGCGGGTGGCGATTACCGACGAAATGATCACGGTTTTTTACGACAAACAGGGCGAACTGTTCGAAATACCTGAGCAGATGAAGGCAGAATTCGTGGTGCTGACATCGGCGACTGTTGCTGCCGGCATTGCCGTGTCGGATGCGGATATCAAACAGTACTATGAGCAGAACGCTCGACGCTATGCCAGCGAAGAACAGCGACGCGCCAGCCATATTCTTGTTGCCGTCAAGAGTGACGCTTCCGACGCCGACAAGACAGCAGCCAAAATGAAGGCGGAAGCCCTGCTGACACAGGTGCGGAAAAAGCCATCTGACTTTGCTCGCCTTGCCAGAGAAAATTCTCAGGATCCAGGTTCGGCAGCCAAGGGCGGCGACCTGAGCTTCTTTGGGAGGGGCATGATGGTCAAGCCATTCGATGAGGTCGCCTTCAAGCTCAAGAAAGGTGAGATCAGCGATCTGGTGCAAACGGATTTCGGTTTCCATATCATCATGCTCACCGACGCCAAAAATGCGGCCTCCAGGCAGCTAAGCGAGGTGAAGAATGAAATCACCATGGAAATCAAGCGGCAGCTCCTGTCCAGGAAGTTCGCCGAAACGGCCGAAGTTTTCTCCAATACGGTTTACGAGCAGGCCGACAGCCTGAAGCCGGTGGCAGACAAGTTGAAGCTGAAAATCGAGACGGTTTCGGGTTTGACGCGCGAACTCAATCCCAAGGCTGCGCCGGGCACGCCAACCAACAATGAGCGATTTCTCAAGGCGATGTTCTCGGACGAGACCATCAAGAACAAGCGCAATTCCGAGGCGGTTGAAATCGCCCCGAATGTACTGATTGCCGGTCGCGTGGTCGAATACAAACCCAAAGCCAAGCGCCCGCTTGAGGAAGTCAAGGCGGCCATCAAGGAACGCCTGGCGCTGGAGCAGGCAACTGCGCTGGCCAGGCAGGAAGGCGAGGATGCGCTGACCAAGCTGAAGGGAGGCGGTGATGTTTCCGGGTTCGGCGAGACCAAGGCCATATCCCGCGCCAAACGCGAGGGCGTGCATCCTGCTGTGCTGGCCGCAGTCCTGAAGGCCGATACCAGCAAGTTGCCAGCGTATGTCGGTGTTGAATTCCCGTTGCATGGCTATGGCATTTACCGCGTGTCGAAAGTGTCACTGCCAACGCCGGATCAGAAACGGCGTCAGGCAGAGCAGCAGCAGATGAGCGGCATCATGTCGCAGCAGGAGATGGTGGCGTATATCAATGCGCTGAAGAAGCGGGCAAAGGCCGAGGTGCTCAAGCCAGCCAAGCCGGGTGAATCCAAGATCTGATGTCAGCGGAGAATGCCGGGCAATCCATGAGGGCTGCGAAGGAACCCCCTTTTCTTGACGACCTCGGTCTCGAGGTCGTTCAAATGGCTGATGGCGAGTCGGAGGTCGCGCTTGATCTCGCCTTGCGCCATACGAACAGCTGGCAGGTTATGCATGGCGGCGTCACGATGACGCTGCTGGATGTCAGCATGGCGCGCGCGGCGCGTTCGCTTGATCCGAAAGCCACCGGTGCGGCCACAATCGAAATGAAGGTCAGCTTTTTTCAGCCGGGCGGCCGTTCGGGCGAGCGCATGATCGCGCGCGGCAAAGTGCTGCACAGGTCAACCACCATGTATTACTGCGAAGGCGAGGTCTGGAACGGAGAGAGGTTGGTTGCAAAAGCCATGGGAACTTTCAAGCTGGTCAGGCGGACAGATGTGGCGGACAAGATGACGCGCAGGGTTGGCGCCGAGTAATTTCCCGGGCAGCCTCCCAGCGGCGGCTTTACCCCCTTTTACGACGAGCGGGGAGATCAGAGTCTCCCGTCGCCCGTCATCGGGTAGGCGCCGACAGCCTTGTTGTCGTTAAGATCCAGAAAGCCTTTCACAATCCGGTACGCGGCCCAGAGCCATGTCCCAAACCAGATCAGAAGCGCAAGCGGAATGCCGACCAGTGTCAGAAACAGCAAAAATCCCAGCACGCACAAGCCGAATGACCACCAGAAAGTCCGGATTTGCCAGGAGTGATGGCTATACACGAAGGTTCCTGCTGCACTATCGCGCTTCAGGTAGCTGACGATTAGCGGAATCCACGACAGCATGCCCAGGCCCAGCACCAAGCTCGCGCCGTGCATCAGGTACAGCCACCAGGCCAGTTGCTTGATCGACTGGACTTTTTCATCCAGAACGGTTGCTGGGGTCATGAAAACTCCTTGAATGATAAATTCGGTGTCATTATGAACCATGCTGCCAGCTTGCGCCCGGCACGGCGGTGTTTATAGGCGCGAAAGTTCGTCATTATGCATACTCCCGCCAGCATTATTTTTCCGGCCCGCCATATATGACTAATATCATTATTATGCAGTATACTCCGGCATTAAATTGATTAAGTGAGCAAGAGGCTGCACAATATTTAAGCAAATTGAAGTGTTTTTGGCTTGAATGCGGCTCTGGAGTGCGGATTTTGGACAAGTAATAACGCGTCGCGTTATTAGTTGTTCAGCCGCCCATCCCCCGCGTTCAGATACGAAGTGCAACGGGCGGGGTTTTTAGGGGTGTTACGGGCAG
>CAZAWA010000049.1:0-16123 GCA_964488675.1 uncultured Oxalobacter sp.
TCGCCTTCCTTCATCGAGATCGAGTTGACGATGCCCTTGCCCTGCACGCATTTCAACCCGGCCTCGATCACTTCCCACTTCGACGAGTCAAGCATTACCGGCACGCGTGCGATGTCCGGCTCGGACGCAATCAGGTTCAGGAAACGCGTCATCGCGGCGACCGAATCGAGCATTGCTTCGTCCATATTGATGTCGATGATCTGCGCGCCGTTCTCCACCTGCTGACGCGCCACCGCCAGCGCCTGATCGTATTGCTCGTTTAGGATCATGCGCGCAAACGCTTTTGATCCGGTCACATTGGTGCGCTCGCCGACATTGACGAACAAGGATCTCTCATCGATCACAAAAGGTTCCAGGCCGGACAGGCGCATCGCAGGGGAAATGTCTGGAATTTTCCGCGGTGCGATATCCCTGATGGCTTCCGCAATCGCGCGGATGTGATCAGGCGTCGTGCCGCAACAGCCACCGGCAATGTTGACCAGTCCGCCTTTCGCAAATTCCCTTACCAGCGCAGAAGTGTCAGCCGGCCCTTCATCAAAGCCGGTATCACTCATGGGGTTGGGCAACCCTGCGTTCGGATAGATGCAGACGAAGGTGTCAGCGATGCGCGCAATTTCTTCCGCATACGGGCGCATCAGCGACGCGCCCAGCGCGCAGTTCAACCCGATAGTGAGGGGGCGCGCATGGCGAACCGAATGCCAGAACGCAGTGACGGTCTGTCCGGACAGGATGCGTCCGGAGGCATCGGTCACCGTGCCGGAGATCATGATTGGCAGTCGCTTGCCGCTTTCCTCGAAATAGGCATCGATCGCAAACAGCGCCGCCTTGCAGTTAAGCGTGTCGAACACCGTCTCGACCAGCAAAACATCCACACCACCTTCGACCAGCGCGCGCGTCTGCTCCAGATACGCCGCGACCAGTTCGTCAAAACTTACATTGCGCGCGCCCGGATCGTTCACATCCGGCGAAATCGATGCCGTCTTGGGCGTCGGTCCAACCGCGCCAGCGACGAAGCGCGGTCTCTCCGGTGTCGAATACTTGTCGCATGCTGCGCGTGCGAGCCTGGCTGCCTCCACATTCATCTCGTAAACCAGATGCGCCATGTGGTAATCGTCCTGCGCAATGCTGGTGGCGCCAAAGGTATTGGTCTCGACAATATCAGCTCCGGCATCGAGGTATTGTTCGTGTATTTCCTGAATGATGTGCGGCTGCGTCAGCACCAGCAATTCGTTGTTCCCTTTGACGAACAATTCGCGCGCGCCTGCGCTCGCGGGCGGCGCAAAAGCAGCGAACCGCTCACCGCGATAGTCAGCTTCGGTCAGCTTGTAGCGCTGGATCATGGTGCCCATCGCACCGTCCAGAATCATGATGCGGCGTTTCAGGATATCGCGCAGTTGCGCTTCGATGGGTGTAGTCGTTATTGGTTTCATTCGGGCAATCGAAATACAAAAAACCCGCCCCGCCAGCAAGCGGGTCGGGTTTTCCGTTTCAAAACTTGTTGGGCTTGAAATTATACCGTCAGATCAAGGGCTTGCGCGACATTACTTGATGGTGGCGAACTTGTCCTCGAACATCTTGGCATCTATCGCGCCCGAGACGCGCGATCCATCGCTGAAAAATATCGTCGGCGTGCCGTCAACCATCAGTTTCTTGCCCAGATCGAATACCTTGCGACCCGGATCTTCGCAACCCTCTTTCGCCGCTGATGTCGGCTGGCCGTTCAGCATCCAGCTCTCCCATGCCTTGTTCCGGTCGTCAGAACACCATATGTCCTTCGATTTTTTCGCGGAATCCGCAGACAGGATGTTAAACATGAAGGTGTAAACCGTCACATTGTCGACCTCCTTCATGTTTTGTTCCAGCCGCTTGCAGTAGCCGCAGTTCGGATCGGAAAACACGGCAATCACGCGCTTGCCGTCGCCCTTGACTTTCTTGAGCGCCAAATCAAGCGGCAAGTCGGAGATATTCACCTTGTTAATTTCCTCGAGCCGCTCCTTCGTCAGATTCTTGCGGGTCTTGGCATCGAAGATCTGGCCAATGAACACATGCTCGGCCTTGGCATCGGTATAGAACACATTGCCGCCTGACTGAACCTCATACAGGCCGGAATAGGCTGTCTTCTTCACGGCATCAATCTTGGTTTCTTCGCCCATGTGTTGTTCAATGCGTTTTTTGACCTCGGCCTCCTGTGGCGTTTCAGCGCACGCTGTGGCAAATGTCATGACCAGCAACACAGTGGATACTCGACCAAGCATTGTTTTTGCTACAAGTTTCATAAGAAGCCCCCGACAGGTAAATAAACACGGTTTGCCACGCTTGAAAGCCGTCGCTTGAACCACTAGTTGCGAAGTGGCGAGTATATCCCGGCTTTCACCCTCTCACTGCGCCAGCTTCCCGATGCCTACAGGAAGGCGCAGAATGCACAAACTCTCGCGAAGACACTAATTTTTTGCTAGAATTCGCCCTTCGCTGATGTAGCTCAGTTGGTAGAGCAACTGATTCGTAATCAGTAGGTCGGAAGTTCGATTCTTCTCATCAGCACCAGAAAATCAAGGGTTAGCTTTCGGGCTGGCCCTTTTTCGTTCCTATTGTGCCGAAATTGTGTCGCCCAGAAAGCTATCCATTTTCTCATGCAGGATCAATTTGGCGGAATGTTCTGAAATTTTGAAGGGTTTTTTGTTATAATTCCCGGCTTGCTAGATAGTCCCTGAATTCGGAGAGGTGGATGAGCGGTTGAAGTCACCACCCTGGAAAGGTGGCACAGGGGCAACCCTGTCGCGGGTTCGAATCCCGCCCTCTCCGCCAGTGTTTAGCAGTATTCAGACAATGCCTCCTCCAAGGGGGCCTTATTTTCTGCGTAACCCCGATAGCATCCCGGGGCACAGGTTCGATTCTTCTCATCACACCCGAATATGCCGGGCCACGGAGCGCGCTGGGGCTTGCTTTTTTTGGCCTTCACCGAATTACCGCCGCAATGTCCATCTTCCTGCTTTCCTGTATTCCCTAAACTTCATTTTTGTGCAAAAATTTGTTTTTGAGAAATATTATCTTCGAACCAATTTTCCTGCCGACACATAAGGGGACGACATGTACTACTGCATCTATGTGAGCTCTGCGAGCAACCCTTTAGCTGACCACGATCTCATGAACATAAAAGAAAAATCGAGAACCGCGTGCGAAAAGGCGGGTGTAACCGGATTGCTGGTTTTTCACAGGAACACCTTCATTCACTACTATGAGGGCAAAAAGACCTCTGTCAATAAAATGATTGCGTCCATCGGAAAGGACAAGCGGCACAAGAATTTGAAGGCCGTCAGCGAGGGGAAAATCAATGAAAGGCAGTTCCAGAACTCGTCCATGGAATTGCGCGTGCTGGACAAAGACCCCCTATTCACATCCAGCGAACTGGAAAATGACAGCGCCGGCGTCAAGAAACTGGTGAACAACTACTTCTTGAACATAACCTAAGCCGTTCAGGTCTGCGCCTTTTCGCGGAACGCGCTTATTGGACAAAAATATTTTCTGGAGGTATGTCTGCCTGATAGCGCGCATGCATTGCAGCATACGCAGCCTCCAAATGCCTGACATAAAGAGGCGTGTCAAACAAAGGCGCTGTCAGGCGATTCTCTGCCAGCTTGGTTTTTAAGGCGGTCAGTTTTTCGGGGTCTCTGGCGAGTTCTATGGCCCGTTGTTCGAATGTCTCTTGCGAATTCGCGACAAGTTCAGGCAGATGAAGCGCATTAAGAAGGCTTGCCGCCACCCTGCTGGCAAAGGATTCTCCCGGAAAAGTCAGCACCGGGAGGCCCGCCCACAGGGCATCACTCGCGGTGGTGTGAGCGTTGTAGGGCAGAGTATCCAGAAACAAGTCGGCCATGCGATGACGCGCCAGATGATCCGGCAAATCCATGTGCCTGGCAAATACAAGCCGGTCCGCTGAGATGCCCCTGTTCTCGGCTTCCTGCTGCAGGTTCCGTACAGCCGCCTGATTGCCCTCGAACAGCCAGAGCACACTGCCCTCGACTTCCCGCATGATCTTCATCCACCCATCGAAAGTTGCAGGCGTGATTTTGTACAGCGTATTAAAGCAGCAAAATACAACCCCGGTCGGTGGCAAGCCCAACTCTTCCCGCGTGAATTTTCTTTGAGAGATTGGCCTTTTCCTGTCGTTGGGCTGGTAGGCGTCAGGCAAATACACAATTTTTTCCGAGTAGTGCTGTTGGTAAGCGGGCGGTATCAGCGTCCCGTCCGCGACAAGATAGTCCATAAATTCTGCCCCCATCGTTCCGGGATAGGCCAGATAGTTCACCTGGACTGGTGCTGCACGGTGAGCAAAAATGCCGGTGCGATGTTCTGTTTGATACCCCTGCAAATCAACGGCAATATCAATCTCCATCTCTCTGGCGAGTTGCGCGATTTCGCTGTCGCTCCGGTTGCGTACATCAATAAATTTGTCGAATGATGATGTCAGTCTCTTCCGCATGACATCGCTTTTTTCTGCCCCAAACGAAAAAGCAATTACCTCAAATTTATTTCTGTCGTGAAGCTCGAACAGTTCTGCCGTCAGGAACGCGGTTGCGTGATTATGAAATTCGTTCGAGAAATAGCCGAGGCGAATCTTGCCGCCTGCCGGACGCCGGGATATGGCGCCCAGTTCATTACTGGTCGCAAAATTCTGGGCATATTTTTTAGCGATTTTTCTCTGCACAGCAGGCTCGTCACAAACACCCAGCACTGTAAAGGGGGTGGCAGCATTTTGATCCTGGTTGATTCTATTGGTCAGATCATCACGATGCGCTTCAAAATTTTCCCAGTCACAAATCGACATTTTCGTGCTCAACCAGTCACCATACAGAAAATCCTGCTCCGGCTTGAGTTGAATAGCCCTATCGTAGCAAACCAGTGCTTCGTCGTAGCGATTGAGGTTGACGAGCGTGTTGCCCTTGCCGGACCATGTGCCGGCATTGTCAGGCTCTAAATGGATTGCGCGGTCATAGTTGGTCAGCGCCTGCTCATTCCGCTTGAGGTTGCTTAGCATGTACCCCTTGTTAAACCACGCGTCGGCATTGCGCGGCTCGAGTTGAATGGCGCGGTCGTAGTGTGCCAGCGCCTCGTCATATCGCTTCAGGTTGCCGAGCACATTGCCCTTGTTGGACCAGGTATCCGCATGGTCTGGGTCCAGTTCAAGGGCATGGTCGTAGTCCGCCAGAGCCTCTTCATAGCGCTTGAGGTTCTTGAGCGCGTTGCCCTTGTTTAACCAGACTGCGGGGTGGGAAGGGTCAATGAAAAGTGCGCTTTCAAAACAGGATAGGGCTTCTTCGTTACGACCCAGTTCGGCGAGCAAAATGCCCCTGTTGCAAAGCGCCTGGGGATTGTCCGGATTAATCCTGATCGCATGCTCATAACAATTCAGAGCCTCATTCAACCGGCTTAAATTGGACAGGCTTCTTCCGTAATTGACCCAGGCATCCTGATCGCCGGGCGCCAATTTGACGGCCATCTCGTAATGCGGCAGCGCCTCAGCATCATTTCCTGACTCGGACAGTACCGTGGCCAGATTGAAGCGAGCAAAACTGTTGTTCGGGTTGATTTCAACGGCTTGGCCAAACGCTTCCCTTGCCTCGCGGCGTCGCTTCTGATGCACATAAACCACCCCGATGATGTGATGTGCATCGAAATTTTGCGGATTATCCTGAATCACTTTCTTAAGCAGCGACTCGGCATCAGCCAAATTTCCGTTTCGGAAGTGCGCAATGGCCTGGTGAAGCGAGGAATTTTGTGCTGAATTCATGTTTGCATGTTCTTCGGATGACGGTTCGTGGCAGGATAGGCTGCTGTTCGATGCGATGCCGACCTTATTCAGCACGACATCCGTTGGAGTTTACATTCAAACCTTTCGAAAAGCATCTCCACGGTACTCTGCAGTTAGTGGCATCCTTCAGTTGCCAAGCCTTTTTCATTGCGGTTAAACTGCTTATCGCCCTGCCGTTTTCCATTATGAATCGGTTATCTTGCAGATCTCAGGCTTTCAGATCGTAAACCATGTCGCAGAAACGAACATCTTCAGATTTTGACTGGAAGCATTTCATTTCGCTGTCTGACCCGGTGCGAAGCGTTCCTGACACCATCAAAAGCGCAGAGTGGCCAGACCTGCTGGCCCTGGCGGCAAAGCACGGCGTGTTGCCTATTTTTTTGCGCAAGCTAAACAATCACCCTGACAGAAACCACCTTATCGGCTTGTTGCCCGACACCCTGCGCAAGGAGCTGGATAAAGACGGGGTGATCTCGCTAGGCCTGACCATGATGCTGGAGCATCACTATCGAGCCATTCAGGAAAAAATCGGCAATAAAAAGCTTCGCGCCGTGGTGGTAAAGGGACCCGTGTTCGCAGCTCGTCTTTATCAACACGCCAACGACAGGCCGTTCACTGACATTGATCTGCTTGCGCACCCCGACGATATTGAACCCATAGGCCAAGTGCTGACGGGGTTGGGGTTCAATCGTTTCAAGAAGGGCTTCTGGGATCGATCAGACATCTATCAGGAGCAGAAATGGCTGCTTTCCGGCAATTCCAATGTGATGATTGAACTGCATGGCAATCTGGTGCATTACCCGTCGCTGAGACGCGGCGTATCGTTTGGGTATGCAGATTATCAGGTTGCCAGCCAGAGCGATGGTGAAAGTGTCCTGCCCTTGTTCATGACGGCCGTGGTGCATGCGTCGCTCGGACACAAATTCCACAAGCTCCAGTTGCTGGTCGATATCCTGCAAGCCTACCGAAATCTGTCCAGCGAACAGCGCGATCAGCTCCCTGCTGCCGCGAAAGTACTCTCGATGCGCCTTGAAACGGCACTCTGTCTGGAATTGATTGCGGATCTGTACGCAGAAGGAGATGCCCGGATGCTCGCAGAAGCCGTTGCCTTTCGCACCCAGTCCCGCATCGCAACCCGTTTGGTGTCGCCTCTGACCGTTCTTGATATTCATGGGGAAAGTGCCACCCGGTCACGCATCAGAAGACACGCCTTCAGATGGCTGCAATCCATGCACCTTGGCCGAAGGTAGCAACAAGATAGACTTATGCGCACCTCCGCACCCAGTCCGATCAAAGCGGTCATTTTTCTGGATCAGGCCAGAGTATTGGCGCCGCTTTTTTCTGCCTGGCGCAGCGCAGGTCACCAGATCGTCGCGATCGTCAGTCTCAAGACACGATCATCGCCGCGCAAATGGCGCAGGGACCACTGGCTCGGCCATTTTGCCCCAGACTGGTCGGTTTCCGTACAGGTAAAAAAGCTTTTTCCTGACTGCCCGTGGATAGAGGTGCCGCTTGAAGCAAACTGGGACGAACTGGCTTCCCGCCTGGCGCCTTTGCAGGCAGATGTCCTGATATCGGCCTACTTTCAAAAACGCATACCGGAAATAATCCTTTCTCTTTTCCCGCATGGCGGCGTCAACCTTCATCCCGCGCTCCTGCCACACTTCAGGGGGCCCAACCCAATACTTCAGATGGTCTTGCAGGATGCCTGGCGGGAATGCGGCGGCGTCAGCTTGCACCAGATGACGCAAAAATTTGATGAGGGAGACATTATCGCCTCCGCTCGTCTGGAGCCCTCCTGCTGGCAAACAAACCTGACCCTGGATCAAGGCATTGCTGGCGCCATCGCCAAGCTGGTGGCGGATGCCCTTCCTGCCTATTGTCGAGGAGAGAAAAAAGCTGTTGCGCAGCCTTCCGGCAACTATGCCTGGGCCAGTCTGATGCCCGAAATAGGCGTCAAGCACACATGGTCGCTGGCCCATTTCTCACGAATTGTGTCGCTGCTGGGACGCAGCAGAAATATTTTTGTGACCATTGGCGAAAGAAAAATCCGCTTGCACGCAGATATCGAAGCAGTCGGTCCGCCTACCGGTCTTCCGCCACAAATTGCCGCAGGTCGTGTCGGATTTGATCTGGCCGACACACGCGTCACCTGCGCCCGCTCATCAGGATTGAAGCGACGCCTTGCCGAAATAGGCACCATGCTGGATCTGCGGCACGCAAAACCCGGCAATGTGCCGATAGTTTTCGCCTCCGAGTCCAGTCCATCGACTATTTGACGCAGAGACTCGCAGATGAACCAAGCGCGCCGGCAATAACTGGCGCGACGGCGTCAAGATCCGTGCCCACTGACAATCTGAAAGCGGGTATGCAAGAAACCATGTGCAGCACACTGTCAAAACGCCTGTCCTGTGAGGGCAACAGCCCCGACCGCCCGACCCGGACATTATCGGTCGTTAATTCAACAGCGGCTTCAATCGCCGGCAGTGGTGTCACCCTGGATTCCGTCCCTGCTGTACGAGCGAGACTAAAAATGCAGCGAATCGGCCTGGGGTCTTTGTCGATTATCCGGAACTTTTTTTCCAGCACATTCCGAGACAGCGGTTGTTCGCCTTCATCGTCCCACTGTCCCGAGAAAAATGGCGCCAGCCAAGGAAGCATGTCAACCGTGTTTCGGTGAACCTTCAGATGCCGAGGGAACCCCCACCCGGTCGTATGACCGATTTCGTTCTTCAGAATCGTCGCATCGTCCGAACAAAGACCAAAACCTTGCGCAAGCAGAGACAAGCTCGTCGTTGTCTTCCCGGTGCCGCTCGGCGCAAAAATAAGGATGTTGGCTTCCTGATCCGGCCATCTCAGTGAAGCCGCATGCAGGATGAACTGCCCGGATTGATCGATGGCGTCCTCGAGAGCCATGATGAGACAACTCCCTGAAATCCTGTGCGCGTGAGCAGGACTCGCCACAATCCGCGAGCGTCGTTGATCACGATAGATCTTGAGCGATATCTGTCCGGAAAAAACCAGCCAGATGAAAGCTTCCGTCGCCGCCATCACGCCAACGCCTTCCGCAAATATCTCATTCTCGGCAATGATTTGGGCGTGAGACGGAATGACCTCCGGTTGGCCAAGCTCGATTGCCAGTTCGTAGTTGTGCCGCCCGTGGAGCAGAGCCGTTTCCCAACGGCCTAGCAATGAACCAACCGTTGATTCGAGTCTGGTTATCAGGTGCGGGTGGGAAAGCGACAGGCGGATGCCGCCATGCACCATATCAAGAAAGATGTGCTGTTCAGGCAAGACTGCCTCCCGGATCCCCTGCCTTTAAATCGGGCTGTTTGTCATTTTCTGACTGGTACACATGAATAGTCAGCATGCCCGCCGCAGGCTCGCCGATCACAGGGCGGGCATCCAGGCATACCCAGCAATGGGCGTCGATGCGACTGCCGGCAACCGAGTCCGGTTCCAGGCCAAAATGGAGTTCCGGCTGATATCCCGCCTTGCACAGGAATCGATATCCCAGCAAGCCAATCCGCAGGCATCTGCGGTCACGCATGAACAGCGGGCCGCGCACTGCCTTGCGTATTTTTCTCTCGACATACTCCGGTGATATTCCATGGTAGGCGGGCGAAGGCTTCGCCGCCGCCAATTGCAGCACCCCGCCAAAATTTTTTTTCCAGACAAGGAGAGGCAGCGTGCGCGCGGCAAACCAGAGTTCCGCGCTGAAGAGCAGGCGCGACCACCGGTTAAGGTTGGAGTGTGGCCAAATCATCCCCTTGATACCAGGACGCCCTCTTCCAGGAGATAACCAAGCAATTCGGACAAGTCCTGCGCCAGCACATCAGGGACCACATCGTATTCCTGCGCGATAGCGCCCATCATCGCCTCGAAATTACCTATCCCATCCAGACGCGCAATAAAGTCCCGCGCCGTTTCGTTGCACGAATACAGCTGGCCACTTTTGACCATCAGAATCACCGCTCCATCCCCAACTGAACGCATCGTGGCGTCTGGCGACAGTGAAAGAATCATTGCGCTGTGAAATGTGCTCATATTGTCCTGAAACTCTCACGGAATTAAATGCACAACATGACAAAACGGGGCCTGAGCCCCGTTCTATCTTCCCTGCCGGGTTAACGCCGACCGGCCGTTGCACTTCACTGCAGCAGGTTTTACATAGGATTTTTCCATCTTATACAGGCTTTGAAATCGCGCCCTGAGTAACCTCTGCCAGATTGTCGCGCTTCATGACTACCGGTTTTACATAGATTTTTTTCATACCCGCTTCCTTTTCGAAATTACAACACAGACATCACCAATGTACGCTTTACGCTACATTCTTGCCACCGGATACGATGAATTGCGTCACCTCGATCAGATTGTCGCGCTTCATTACAACAGGCTTTACATAGATTTTCTTCATTTTCGCGCCCCTTGATTGTCATAATTTGTCCTACGGCACACTTTGGCAGCTTATCATGTTTGGATGCTTGTTTTCAATCATTTACCCGCACAAAATTAGGCCAGCAGTCTTCTTGACATGAATATTGAATCGACGCCTCTGCTGACCCTTCTGCCAAAAAGCGCCGCGCTGTATTGCGTCCGAAGCCAGCGCTACTGGACGCTTGATGACATTCATGCCGAGGTAACTGCGCGCATTGCCAGATTCGCCGCCATGGGACTGGCCCGAGGCGCCTGGGTAGCCATCGGGCACGAAGATGCCATCGACTATCTTCTCGAACTTTTTTCGGCTTGGGCTTACGGTCTGTGCGCCGTAGCGGTCAACCCGCGCCTGCCGGATGAAGAACGAAGCAATCTCTGCCAGAACATTCCTGTTGATGCCTGGCTCGGAACACACGATTTCTGCCTGTCGCAACGGCGAACCTCCCAGACCAACAACCGAACTTCACCCGATCTTGCGCCCCCCGCGCTAATCATGATGTCTTCCGGCACGACCGGCAGGCCCAAGGGGATCGCACATACCTTCGGCAGTCTGCGCGCCCGTACGGCACTGAATATCGCGGAAATCGGTGTCCCGTCCCTGGAGCGCAGCCTGTGCGTTCTTCCTGTCCACTTCGGACATGGCCTGATAGGCAATTGCCTCACGCCCCTGCTTGCCGGTGGCACGCTGCATGTGTGGTCGTCCCCAGATCTTTCGGAACTTCGTGTCTTGGGTGAAGTGATAGACCGGTACAAGATCACCTTCATGAGTTCAGTTCCCAGTTTCTGGAGACTGGCCATGCGTGTCTCGCCCAGACCCCATAAGCCCATGCGCCGCGTGCATATCGGCTCTGCGCCGCTTTCACGGGATCAGTGGCACACGATCGCCGATTGGACCGGAACGCAATCTGTTTTCAACATGTATGGCATGACAGAAACGGCCAACTGGATTGGCGGCGGCGCCCTTTCGGAAGCGCGAGGTCGTGACGGCTTTGTCGGCCGATGCTGGGGCGGCGCACTCAGGGTGCTGAATGCCAAAGGCGTGATGGTCGAAAAGGGGGAGGGGGAAGTCCTGATTCAGTCGCCCAGCATGATGGCCGGTTACTGGGATGACCCCGACAGCACGCGGGCAGCATTTTTGGATGGCTGGTTTCGCACCGGCGACATTGGTCAACTCGACAAACAGGGTGCACTAACACTCGTTGGCCGGATAAAATCGGAGATTAATTATGCCGGCATAAAAATTCAGGCGGAAGAAATCGACATCCTGCTCGAGCGACATCCCGACATTATTGAGGCGTGCGCATTCTCGCTGCCCGATGTCGTCGCAGGCGAATGCGTCGCCGCTGCGGTGGTGATGGCAGAAGGTGTTCAGATGGATGCCGAGACAATCAAGGCCTGGTGCAGGGCCAGAGTTCGCGCAGAAGCCGTTCCTGTCCACCTGTTTGCCTTACCGCAGCTCCCCAGAAACGACCGTGGAAAGCTTCAGCGTGCCGAAGCCCAGAGCGCAATCAAAAGGCTATTGAGTGAGCAAAAATCCTGAGAGGCAAAACTCCTCCCTTTCTGACACCCTGCATACACCGCGCTTCTCGCTGGTGCCGCTTGGCCGCTGGAAGGCGTTTCGCCTGAGTTACAAGTGGACGCGCGATCCTGAACTGATGCTTAACTTGACGCGATCATCAGCGCCCCGATCAGGCTGGAAATGGTACCGTCAGATGTGGTCGCCGAACCAGCGCACCAAGTTTTGCCATGCCATCATTCCGGCCGGAACCACAACGCCCATTGGCATGCACGCGATCAGGCTGTCCGGCTACCGATCCGCGATAATGTACATCGCCATCCATGACCGCGATTGGTGGGAAAAGGGCGTTGTTCTGGAGGTGCGGGCGAAAATCATGAATCACTTTTTCCGCAATGGCAATATTGAACGGTATTACGCCGAAGTCAACGCCCGAAATATTGCCTCCCTCTTCAACTACGGCAAACTGGGCTTCAAGCATATCGGCACCCTGCATCAGGCAAACCAGGACCCCGTTACCAAGGAAGTGTTTGATGTGTGCATGTTCGAACTGTTCCGGACAGACTGGGAGAAATCCTCATGGTCGGAGATGGCATGACAGCTGAAGATGCTGCCCGCGAAGTGATCGCTGTCGCGCTGGCAATATCGCCTGATCGCGTCGGCCTGTTCGACACGGTTGACACGCTGGCTGAATGGACCAGCATCGCCCATGTGCGGCTTGTCCTTGAAATTGAATCACGGTTCAACTGCACCATCTCGCCAGAAGCAATTATCAGTTTACGCTCTGTCGAAAGCATTTTGACTCTATTAAAGTCCGGTCAAATTTTCCACGCAACCAGCGCCGAAGCGGCTACCCGCGATGCGCCCACGCCTGCTTGACCAGAAAAGTTCTGCGTTAATCGCCCATCACCCGCCAAATGCTTCAATTTATAACAAGTGTAATAGTTTGTTTCCCCCGCGTTCAGCACTGAAAATTCTGTCTATAGTGCAATCAAGGCACGGCACCACTGCCAGCACAAAATTTAATCTGCATGAACTGGAGGTCCATATGAATTTCGGGAAAAAAGCTATCGCCGCGGCCGTCGTCGCAACCGCGGCTCTCGGTGTTTCATCCAATGCGTCGGCACACGCTGGCGGTGCGATTGCCGCAATCGCGCTGGGCGGCATGGTTCTTGGCTCTGCAATGGCGACGGCGCCTCACTATGCCCCGGCGCCTGCATATTATGGCGGCGGCCCCGTTTACTATGCGCCTAGGGCCGTGTATTACGGCGCACCGGCTTTTTATTATCCGGCACCGGTCTATTACGGCGCACGGCCCTACCACCATGGCTATCGCAGCCATTACCGGGGAGCGCATTACCGATAGTTGTCTTCTGTAGCCCTGCCCACTCTCCTGCGGGGTGAAACGCTGGGCGCGGTGGCGTGTGACTCTCTTCTGGGGATGCCGCGCGTCACCGCATAGCCAGCCCCTCACGCGATACCCCAATCGCAACACCCGTCATCACAAGTCGCTATTCTTCTTCAATTCTGCCTTCGCAACTGCACATCAGACCCTCTCCCAGTCGTATAATCTGTAATCCTCGTACACGCCTGAAGGATTATTCATGCCCACCATCAATGTTCAGCTTTTTGAAGGCCGCTCTACAGAGCAGAAACGCGCCTTCGTCAAGGCCGTCACAGACGCGGCCTGCTCTACTCTGGGTTGCGAACCTGCCGCCGTCGATGTCATCCTGCATGAAATCACGCGCGAAAACTGGTCAACAGCCGGAAAATTGTGGAGTGATTAGCTCCTGACTTATTAATCCCCAGTATCATGCTGCGTTAGAGCATGGTAATCCCGTCCCGCTTTTGCCAAGCATTCTGCGGCAAGCGAACACCACGAATTGTTGTAGCAGCCCCCTTAACGAAGGTGATACACGATTATGCGCGATGCATCTGCCATGCAAGGTCTGGAATCCCGACAGAACACCCATTACGGGATATCCATCGACCTGCCCACCCTCATTGTCAAGGCGGCAAAGCTGAGGTTTGTTGATGCCGAATGGGTCCAAGACATCCCGAACCACCTGCTGTTGCGGGATGACAACCAGATCAGCGTTTATTTTTACCAGCTGGACGAAGAGGCCAAGGACTGGGTTCATGCCCAGATGGTCGAATCGGGACACAAAACGACCGCCAGCACCATATCGGCCTTGCGCGAGGCTGAAAAAGACCCGAACAATCTGCTCATCCCGAATTTGACCGTGCTTGCGCAGGCGATGGCGGCCTTCATCAGCCAGGATGCCATTGACGGCTGGATCTACGCCATAGGCGAAGACGGGGAATCGCTGCCGTGGCTCGTGACGAATGTATCACTCCAGGAAATGTCCAATGGCCAGGAATGCGTTGTGATGAACATCACCGCCAATTCCGTGGCCATGAGCAACAACGATTATTCTCGCCCGAACGACAGGTATGTCTTTTTCTTTGCGACGGATGCCATCAACAATACGGTATCGACTATTCTGACCAACAAAGGGTTCATGAAGGAAACCCCGGCACTGAAGCAGGCCTACGAGGACTCGCTCAAGGCTTTCGTCAAATTTGTTCCGCAAATCAGCGCGCAATTCATTGCAAAGGGCTCGGCGCTGGAAGTCGATTTGACCAAGCAGTACCATAACCCGGAGCGTCTCAAACTTTCCGGGCTGTCAAAAGTGGTAAACGATGAGGATCTGGTCAAGCGAAAATTTTTCACCAAAGCGGAATCACCGTTCTGGAAGTTCCAGAACCGCGACCATTCCAGCATCCCGATACACCCGATGATCCTTTGCTTCAATCTGGAAACGCATTCGAGCATGTGGATCCATGTTGATAATCTGACCGAATACCAGTACGACGCGACCCTGAGGGAGAAGCTGGTCCTCCCGCCGCATCACCGCGACCTGATTGATATCCTGACTCAGGACATGGATGTATTGATGGATGACATTGTGGCTGGCAAATCAGGTGGCACTACCATCCTGTGCAAAGGCGCGCCCGGCCTGGGCAAGACGCTGACCGCCGAAGTGTATGCCGAAACCGTCCGTCGGCCGCTGTACCGGGTGCACTCCGGCCAGTTGGGCATCCGCTCGGAAGAAGTGGAAAAGAACCTTGAGCAGATCCTCAAGCGCGCGCAACGCTGGGGGGCGGTATTGCTGATCGATGAGGCCGATGTATACATTCGTCGGCGCGGCAACGACATTGATCACAACGCGGTTGTCGCAGCGTTCCTGCGTACGCTGGAATACTTCCACGGACTGCTGTTCATGACGACCAACCGCTCTCAGGATGTGGACGATGCGATTGCCTCTCGCTGCATCGCGACCATCATTTACGAGCCGCCAAAGGCAGAAGATGCCAAACGCATCTGGCAAGTTCTGTCGACGCAGTTTGAATTCGAGTTGAAAGAACCGCTGGTCGACGACCTGGTTGGTCACTTCAAGGAAATATCCGGGCGCGACATCAAGGAGTTGCTGAAACTGACCGCAAAGTGGTGTCGCCAGAAAAAAGTTGCCCCGTCGCTGGAGGTGTTCCGCTCCTGCTCACAGTTCCGGGGGCTGTAGCCACTCATCGATCCTACTTCCTTGCCGGAATATTCTGCAAAAAGCGCAGCAGCATCCGCAAGGAATGTGCGACAGTCTGCTCGCGAATCGCCTGCCGGTTGCCACCGAATACCCGGTGGTCGGTAAACACCTTGCTGCCCATGGCGCAAGCGATACATACCGTGCCAACCGGCTTCCCGGGTACGGCACCGGCGGGACCGGCGATGCCCGTTGTGGAAACCGCGACATCAGCGTTACTGTTCGCCAGCGCACCCAATGCCATGGCCTCTGCTATTTCTTCGCTCACGGCGCCGTGCAGCGCAATTTCCGCCGCCGACACATCCAGCATATTGATCTTGCAGGCATTCGAGTAGGCGACAAAACCGCCGTCGTACCATTCGGATGAACCCGCAATATCCGTGATGGCCTGCGCCACCCCGCCGCCGGTGCAAGACTCTGCCGTTGCCATCAGCAGCCCCTTTTCCTTCAATGCATTGCCCACTTGCGCCGCCAATTCTTGGATGTTTTCCATATCAAATCCTTTCACATGACATTGACCCGCCAAAGGGCAAACACCAGCAGCGTGAAAAACGCCGCCACGATATCGTCCCACATTACGCCCAGCCCGCCTTTCAGATTCTCGTCGAAATACCTGATTGGCTGTGGTTTGAGCATATCAAAAATCCTGAAAAGCAGGAACGCAATGGACTGCTCCGCCCAGTCGGCTGGCATCACAATTAGCAGCACCAGCCAGATAGCCACCATTTCGTCCCACACCATGGCGCCGTGATCGGGTTTGCC
>CAZAWA010000050.1:0-16092 GCA_964488675.1 uncultured Oxalobacter sp.
TATGTTTGGTAACCCTGAAACTACAACTGGTGGTAATGCTTTGAAGTTTTATGCTTCCGTTCGGCTTGACATTCGTCGCACCGGGTCGATCAAGTCGGGTGATGAAGTGATCGGCAACGAAACCCGCGTCAAGGTGGTCAAGAACAAGGTCGCGCCGCCATTCAAGGAAGCGCACTTTGATATCCTGTACGGGGAAGGGACTTCGCGTGAAGGCGAAATTCTCGATCTCGGCGCGGACGCGAAGGTGGTTGAAAAGTCAGGAGCCTGGTTCAGCTACCACGGCGAGCGACTTGGTCAGGGCAAGGACAACGCGCGCAATTACCTGCGTGAGCGCCCGGAGCTTGCCCGCGAGATCGAGAACAAGGTGCGCGCCTCGCTCGGTGTGCGCGAATTGCCCCCGACATTGAGGGACGGCAAGGAACCCAAAGAACCCAGGGAAGCCAAGCCCAGGGAAAAACCGGCAAAGGCTGAGTGACAGACGATCCGGCAGTAAGTGATGTGGCAGTAAGTGATGTGGCAGTAGGTGGTGCGGCAGTAGGTGGTGCGGCAGTAGGTGGTGCGGTAGTAGGTGGTGCGGTAGTGCAAAACAAAATCCCTTCCCCCTCGCAGGGGGAAGGACAGGATGGGGGTGCAATACCGGACAATGGCGCGGAGAATCAACGAAGTCACCACCGCCAGAGCAAGATCCCTCCGCAGGGAGATGACGGATGCCGAACACCTTCTTTGGAAGGCATTGCGAGGCAAACAATTGAACGGCAATCGATTTCGGCGTCAGCACCCGGTTGAACCTTACATACTAGATTTTGATTGCGCCGAGTTAAAGCTTGCGATTGAGATCGACGGCGGACAGCATCAGGGTCGACAGATCTATGACGACAATAGGACAGACTTCCTTCAGTTGAGTGGCTGGCGGGTTCTGCGCTTCTGGAATGACGAAGTTTTCAAAAATCTCGAGGGGGTCTTGACAAACATTTCAGCAGCTATCACTCAGCACCCCCACCCCAACCCTCCCCCTGAAATGGGGAGGGAGTGATGATCAGCCTCAAATCCCGCGCATTGCGTTATCTTTCTGCGCGCGAGCACAGCCGCAGCGAACTGGCACGAAAGCTCGCCCGGCATGCCGCAGAGAGCGACAATCTCGATGCGTTGCTGGACGATCTGGAGGCGGGCAAATTCCTGTCCGAAGAGCGGTTTGCCGAATCGCTGGTCAACCGCCGCTCAGCACGGTTCGGCAACAACCGCATCCTGCGCGAACTGAAAGAGCATGCCATCACAGGCGAAGCGCTGGCCGACATCAAGGCGGGGCTGGAGCAGGATGAGGTGGCGCGCGCGACCGAAGTCTGGCGCAAGAAATTTGGCGTGCCGCCAGAAAACGCCAGCGCGCGCGCGAAGCAGATACGATTTTTGCAGCAACGCGGCTTTTCGCACCGTGCGATAGAGGCTGCACTGCGCACTTCGCGCGATGCTGCTGTCGAAGAGAATGAAGAGGCATAAGGCCGTTAGGACGGCCGTTGAAAATTCGGGGGTAGCGTCGAGATATCTCAAGTGATATTGGCTACGACCGCTTCGCTTGACCTTCGCTGCGATCGTGTCAGCCTGCCTCGAATCTTCGTTTCCGACGACCAGCCACGGTTTTCCCCGGCCTTCGCCGGGTCGACGCGCTTCCGGCTATTTGCCGGTCAACCCAAGGCAAGGTGTCAGTCCCGCAATTACCGGCCGCTAAAGTCCGGCTTGCGGCGGGCGAGAAATGCGGCAACGCCTTCGCGGTAATCATGACTGTCCAGCAGCGCATAGGCATTTGCAAATGCCTGTGCATCGAGCGCTTGCGGTTGCGGACTCAGGCTCCGCGCCAGCCGCTTGTTCATGCGCGCTGCCAGTGGTGCGCCGGCGGCGATGCGTTGTACGGTTTGCGCAACTTCTTTGTCAAGATCATCGGTGATGCGGTGCAGCAGCCCCTTTTGCTGCGCTTCGACAGCGTCGATGACGCGACCTTCTAGCAGGATTTCGAGCGTGGTTGCCAGGCCGACCAGTTGCAGCAAGCCTTGCATTTCCGAGGGGGCAAGCGCAAACCCAAGGCGATTGATGGGAACGCCGAATCGGGAAGTGGATGAGGCAATCCGCAGGTCGCAGGCGCAGGCAATTTCCAGACCGCCTCCCACGCATGCGCCGTTGATGGCGGCAATGGTCGGATGGATGCAGTTGGCGACGGCTTCCAGTGCGGGTGCGATGATTTTGGTATGGTAGCGGATGCCTTGCGCCGAACTGGCGCGCTGCTCGGCAAATTCCGCAATGTCGGCACCGGCTGCAAAGTTGCCGCCTTCGCCTCGCACGATCACGCAGCGCAGTGATTCATCCAGCGAAAGCGCGCAAAATACCGTTGACAGCTGCTGCCACATGGCGATATCAATCGCGTTAAGCCTGGCGGGGCTGGATAGCGTGACTGTGACGGTGTCGCCCTCGCGCTTTTGCAATATCCTGCCCATTTACAGCCCCTGTGGATCATTGCGGTAGGCGCGCCAGAGGAGGATCAGCCCGGCGATTACCATCGGCAGCGACAGCAGCTGCCCCGCTGACAGGGTGATGCCGACAAAGGCCACCTCGTAATCCGGCACACGGAAATATTCGGTGAAGATGCGTGCGCAACCGTATAGCAGCATGAACATGCCGGTTACAGCGCCCACCGGGCGCGATTTCCTTGAGAAGATCCATAGCAGTACGAAAAACAGCAGACCATCAACCAGCGCCTGATAGAGCGGCGAAGGGTGGCGCGGCAGGTTGTCCACATTGGGCCAGATCATGGCCCAGGGCAGCGATGGGTCGGCAATGCGGCCGTGCAGTTCGGCGTTGATAAAGTTGCCGATGCGGCCGAAGGCATGACCAAGCGGTACCAGGGGGGCAATAAAATCCAGGATCTCGACGAGCGATTTGCCGGATTTGCGTCCCCAGAGCCACATGCAGAATACGACGCCGAGAAAACCCCCATGAAAAGACATGCCGCCTTTCCAGATGGCGAAAATATCCAGCGGGTTCGACAGGTAGTGCATGGGGTGATAAAACAGCACTTCGCCTACCCTTGCGCCAATGATGACGCCGAGGACGCCATAGAACAGCATGTCGTCCAGATGTTCCTTGGCCCATCCCATGGCCGCAACATGCGGTTGCCTGATGCGCAGTCTGCCAAGCAGCATGAACTGGGTAAAAGCAACCAGATACATCAGGCCATACCAATGGACGGAAAGGGGGCCGATTTTCAGGGCGACCGGGTCGGGCAAAGGGTGGATAAGCATTTTGGGTTCTGTGTTGGGCGGAGCGTTGTCAGGCGTAGCGCGTCGGTTGCGGATTCGGATTATACTCCCGCCGTGATTCGGACAAACTGACATTTTGGTTTGACATGCCGGTCTGCGCAAGGCAACCTAGCGATCTTGCCCAGAAAAACTTCAGGAGAACCACAACATGCCGCAATACCGTTCACATACTTCCACTCATGGCCGCAACATGGCTGGCGCTCGCGCTTTGTGGCGCGCTTGCGGTTCGAAGGATGGCGATTTCAATAAGCCCGTTATCGCCGTGGTCAATTCGTTTACGCAATTCGTTCCTGGCCATGTTCACCTGAAGGACCTCGGCCAGATGGTTGCGCGCGAGATCGAGGCAGCAGGCGGTGTCGCCCGGGAGTTCAACACGATTGCGTTGTGCGATGGCATTGCAATGGGGCATGGCGGGATGCTGTATTCGCTGCCGTCCCGCGAACTGATTGCCGACACGGTCGAATACATGGTGAACGCGCATTGCGCGGATGCAATGATCTGCATTACGAACTGCGACAAGATCACACCGGGGATGATGATGGCTTCGCTGCGCCTGAATATCCCGACGGTTTTTGTCTCCGGCGGGCCGATGGAGGCCGGCAGGGCGGTCGAGGCCTTGCACGGCAGGCCGGAAGGGTCACAAAAGATCATCAAGATTGATCTGATCGACGCGATGATTCAGGCGGGCGATCCGGGCGTGACTGACGAGGAGGTGAGCGCCTTCGAACGATCCGCCTGCCCGACCTGTGGTTCCTGTGCCGGCATGTTCACCGCGAATTCGATGAACTGTCTGACGGAGGCGCTGGGCCTGGGATTGCCGGGCAACGGCACGATGCTGGCGACACATGCTGACCGCAAGGATCTTTTCCTGCGCGCAGGGCGCCTGATTGTCGACATGACAAAGCGATACTACGAACAGGAAGATGAATCGGTGCTGCCGCGCAACATTGCGACCCAGCAAGCGTTCGAGAATGCAATGGCGCTGGATGTTGCCATGGGCGGATCGACCAATACCGTGCTGCATCTGTTGGCTGCGGCGCACGAGGCGGGCGTGCACTTCACGATGTCAGACATCGATCGCATTTCGCGCAAGGTGCCTTGTTTATGCAAGGTGGCACCGATGAGCCAGGAATATCACATCGAGGATGTTCACAGAGCGGGCGGGATCACGGCCATCCTCGGTGAACTGGCGCGCGCCGGTTTGCTCGATACCAGCGTGCCGACTGTGTACAGCAAGTCGTTGGGTGAGGCCATCGCACAATACGACATCATGGCGACCAGCGATGCGGCCGTGCACCAGTTTTTCAAGGCAGCACCGGGCGGCGTGCCAACCATGGTGGCGTTTTCGCAGAACAAGCGCTACGAGACGCTCGACACCGATCGCGTTAATGGCTGCATTCGCGACAAGGCGCACGCGTTTTCGCAGGATGGTGGGCTGGCGGTTCTATATGGAAACATTGCCGAGAACGGTTGTATTGTGAAGACTGCGGGCGTTGACGAAAGCATCCTGAAATTTAGCGGCAAGGCGCGTATTTTCGAGAGCCAGGATGATGCGGTCGAGGCAATCCTGAACGACAGGATCGTCGACGGCGATGTCGTGATCATCCGTTACGAGGGGCCGAAGGGTGGGCCGGGCATGCAGGAGATGCTCTACCCGACCTCATACCTGAAGTCGAAAGGTCTGGGCAAGTCATGCGCGCTGTTCACCGATGGGCGTTTTTCCGGCGGTTCCTCCGGCCTGGTGATTGGCCATGCCTCGCCGGAAGCGGCATCTGGCGGTGCGATCGGATTGGTCGATGAGGGGGACATCATCGACATCGATATTCCTGAACGGCGCATCCATTTGAGAATCAGCGCTGCGGAACTGGCTGACCGGCGTGCTGCGATGGACGACAGGGGTGATGCGGCATGGAGGCCTGCAACACGCCAGCGCACGGTATCGCTGGCCTTGCAAGCGTACGGGGCGCTGGCATCGTCGGCGGATCGCGGCGCAGTGCGCGATCTGGCACATGTGAAAAAGTAGTTTTACCAGCGCGGATCGGCAAAAATTTACGCTGCATGCCCCCCACCGGCCTTCCTCCGCGTGCGGGAGTGCCCGAGGCGAGGCAAGCAGAATTTTTCTTGCCGATTCATATTGACGGAAAAAATGCGCTATAATCGCGGACTTTTCCCTTGTTTGATATTTACTGGAAACACATTATGGTCGTTATTCGTTTAGCTCGCGGAGGCTCCAAGAAGCGTCCGTTTTACAGCATCGTTGCTGCCGATTCGCGCAGCCGCCGCGATGGTCGCTTCATTGAGCGCATCGGTTTTTACAACCCGATCGCGACCGGCGCTGAAGAGTCGTGCCGCATCGCTCAGGATCGTCTGGCTTACTGGACGGGCGTTGGTGCGCAAATGTCGCCTGCCGTGGCGCGTCTGGCTGGCAAAACTGCCTGAATTTGCAGTCAAAAAACGCATACGGGGTGACTATCCCCGATGATCTGGTGCCGGTGGGTCATGTCACCGGCGCTTTTGGCGTTCATGGCTGGGTTCGCATCAAGCCTTATTCAGCTCATGCAGACGCGATGCTTAACAGCAAGCGCTGGTGGCTGGACAAACCCCAACTGCACGATGCCGAAAGGCTGCAGGCCAAGTTGCAGGGCGATGAGGTTGTCGCGCAACTGCTTGGCATCGTGGGCCGGGAGGCGGCCGAGGCGCTCAAGGGCGCCATTGTCCAGATCTCCCGCCGCTACTTTCCCGCGCTTGACGAGAATGAATTCTACTGGATCGATCTGATCGGCCTGGCGGTTGAAAATCTGCAGGGCGAACACCTGGGCATCGTCGCCGGACTGATGGAGAGTGGCGCTCACCCGATACTGCGCGTGACCATTCCCGATGTGGCCGGGGCGGAAAAAAGACAACGCGAGATGCTGATACCCTTTGTTGGCGCCTTCGTGAAGGCGGTCGATCAGTCCGCAAAGCTGATCAAGGTGGACTGGCAGGCGGATTATTAAGGAGGCGTGGATTAAATCCGTGCTTTCATAACTTGAACTCCCCCTACCCTCGATGAGGGGAGGGGGCTTGCGGAGCGCCTGCCATGCAATTCGATGTTGTCACGCTTTTTCCGGAAATGTTTGCGGCGCTGACCCAGTCCGGCATCACGAGACGAGCATTCGATCAGGATCGTTGCAGCCTGTCGCTCTGGAACCCCCGGGATTTCACGCAGGATCGACATCGCACGGTGGATGATCGCCCTTACGGCGGTGGCCCCGGCATGGTCATGCTGATCAAGCCGCTGGAGGATGCGATTGCCGCCGCCAAAACTCGCCAGGGCGAGGCGGGTTTGCCGGTTCCGCGCGTGATTTATCTCTCGCCGCAGGGCAAACCATTGACGCACGAACGCGTGCAGCAATTGGCACAGGAATCCGGCATGGTATTGCTGTGCGGACGGTACGAAGCAGTGGATCAGCGATTGCTGGATTGCTGCGTGGATGAGGAAATCAGCATTGGCGATTTCGTTTTGTCGGGCGGCGAGATTCCGGCAATGGCCTTGATGGATGCGGTCATCCGATTACTCCCAGGCGTCCTGCATGACGATGAATCGGCCAGGCAGGATAGTTTCGTTGATGGGTTGCTCGATTGTCCCCATTACACCCGCCCCGAAGACTATCAGGGCGAGAGGGTGCCGGAGGTGCTGCTGGGGGGTAATCATGCTGAAATCGAAAGATGGCGGCGGGAGCGGGCGCTGGAAGCGACGCTGAAGAAGCGCCCCGACCTGATCGCGCGCGCGCGCGCGGCCGGGCAATTGTCCCCGGCAGATGAGCGATTTTTGAATAGTTGTAGTACAATGGCAAACTGCGTGGAATTTACGCGCGATTGAGCATGAAGCGTGGACGAAAGTTCACTCGTTTAACCCCATCCTCTGCCGGGCAGTGGCTCCATCAAAGAGAGTCCACAGGCAATGCGCCGACAAGATGGCATCGGAGACAGAAAATGAATTTGATTCAGCAACTGGAGCAGGAAGAAATCGCCCGTCTGGGCAAGGATATCCCCGATTTTGCGCCCGGCGACACCGTGGTCGTGAATGTCAATGTGGTCGAAGGCACGCGCAAGCGCGCGCAGGCGTATGAAGGTGTTGTGGTTGCTCGTCGCAATCGCGGCCTGAATTCCAACTTTATCGTTCGCAAGATTTCTTCCGGCGAGGGCGTGGAGCGTACATTCCAGCTTTATTCGCCGTTGATCGCCTCGATCGAAGTCAAGCGCCGTGGTGATGTTCGTCGCGCCAAGCTGTATTACCTGCGTGATCGTTCCGGCAAGTCGGCGCGCATCAAGGAAAAACTGCCGAACCGTCGCGTCGCAAAGCAATCTGAACAATAATCAGGAATGCGCGACAATGCATGACGAGGGGCGCCATGGGCGCCCTTCTTTGTTTCAGTCAGGAGAGTGTCTTGGCCAAGTTTCCCTTTGATCCCGCCAGCATGGTGCTTGAGTACACCGGCTCGGAGGGTCCCATTCATCCGGAACGATTGAAGGTTGACTGGATTCGCGGCCGGTTTTCCACGCCTCCCGATTGGAAACCGGAGCTCAGCTCCGACTACCTTTTGCCAACTGCGTTCAATCCGCCGATGCCGGCCTCGGTGCTGGTGCCGATCGTCGCCCGTCAGGATGGGCCGGCCATGCTGTTTACGCGTCGCACCGATCATCTGAACGATCATCCGGGGCAGGTCAGTTTTCCTGGCGGACGGGTCGAGGAGGCCGATGCCTCCGCAGTTGAGACGGCCTTGCGCGAAACGCAAGAGGAGATCGGGCTGGATCGGGGGCATATCGATGTCATCGGCCGTCTGCCAGACTATCTGACCGCGAGCGGATTTCGCGTGATGCCGATTGTCTCTATCGTCAATCCGCCTTTCAATCTGCAGCCGGATCCGTTCGAAGTGGCGGAGGTATTTGAGGTGCCGCTGTCGTTCCTGATGAGGGGGGTGAATCACCGGCGCATGCAGGCTGATTTCCCGCGCGGATTGGGGCGGCGCTCGTTCTACGCGATCCCGTACGAAAACTATTTCATCTGGGGCGCAACCGCTGGCATGCTGCGCAACCTGTTTCATTTTTTGCGGGCATGACGATGCCGGCACAATTCGCGTTTGATTATGAGGTCGCGCTGGGTTATCTTTGAGGATAGGTGATTTCAAGGAATATCGATGACATTTCTCGCCATACTGTGCGCCCTGCTGATAGAGCAGTTCAGACCGATGCGGGCGAACAACCTCATTTACACAGAGGTCAAATCGCTGGCCATGCGTGTGGAGGCCTGGTTCAATGCGGGGCACCCGCGACATGGGCGCTTCGGATGGCTGGTGATGGTTGCGCTGCTGACCATTCCGACCTTTGCGATCCATCTGCTTGCCGAAGCCGTCAATCCGCTGCTTGAATTCGCATGGAGTGTCGCGGTCGCTTATCTGACGCTCGGCTTTCGCCATTACAGCCATTACTTCTCATCCATTCAGATCGCTCTGCTGTCCGGCGATGAAGCCCAGGCGCGCACGCTGCTGGCAGAGTGGACCAAGAAGGACACGACCGGGATGGAGGTGCCAGACATCATACGGATCGCCATTGAAAAGGCGCTGGTGACATCGCACCACAATGTGTTTGGCGTGTTTTTCTGGTTTCTGCTGCCGCTTGGGCCGGCGGGCGCAGTGTTGTATCGGGTAGCGGAATACCTGGCGCGCGCCTGGAACAATGAGACCGAGCATCTGGAAGGCGATGTTTTTGGACGATTTGCCAGTCAGGCGTTTTACTGGATCGACTGGATTCCGACCCGCCTGACGGCTATCGCATTTGCAGTGATGGGGGACTTTGAGGACGCCATTTATTCGTGGCGCAACTTTGCCAGCCGCTGGAAGAACGAGGCTATTGGCATCATTCTTGCGACAGGTGGCGGGGCGATGGGCATTCGTCTTGGCAACCCGGAAGAAAAGGCCATCAATGTTCCGGCGATTGACGCCGAAAGCATCGATTTCCCCGGCATTGAAACGGAAAGCCAGCCTGGCGAAGAGCCGTCGCTTCGCGCCTTGCAAAGCACGGTCGGCCTGGTCTGGCGCGCGCTTTTGTTGTGGATGCTGTTGCTGCTGCTTTTGTCCATCGCCGTCTGGATAGGCTGATTTTAATTACGATCAAGAACTCATTATGGTAACAACCACAGCCTTGCACAGCGCCGAGCAGGTGCAATTGACTGCCGGCCTCTCGCAGGAAGATGGCGCGCGCGTGATGGACGCGCTGGCGTATGTCCATCCTTTGTATGCGACACACGCGGTAAAAAGTGGACAGTTGATCATGGATTATGTGCAAACCATGGTCACGATACTGTCACTGCTGAATTGCGATGCGCCAACTCGCATTGCCGGCCTGCTGGCAGAGGTGCCCGGCATCGATCCGATGGCAGCCGAAGGGATAGAGGCACGATTTGGCCGCGAGGTGGCGGTTCTGGTCAACAGCATCCGCCAGTTGCGCATGTTGCGCGATCGAACTGTCGGCCAGCAGGAAGTGTTGCGCGGCAAGAATGCCGCCCAGCACGCGGTGGCCCAGGTCGAGACGCTGCGCAAGATGTTGCTGTCGATGGCATCCGACATGCGCGTCGTCATGATTCGTCTGGCGTCGCGTGTGACGACCTTGCGCTATTTCGCGGAAATGAAAATGCAGGATGCCATGGTGCATCAGTATGCGCAGGAAACGCTGGATTTGTATGCGCCGCTGGCGAACCGCCTCGGCATCTGGCAGCTCAAGTGGGAACTGGAAGATTTTTCCTTCCGCTTCCTGGAGCCGGCTGAATATCGCCGCGTCGCAAAACTGCTCGAAGAAAAGCGCATCGAACGCGAGGAATTTATCGCGAAAGCGATCGTGCGTCTGAAATCGGAGATGGCGGCGGCTGGCATCAAGGCCGATGTGACAGGACGCCCCAAACACATTTTCAGCATCTGGAACAAGTTGCGCGGCAAGGCGATTGAGTTTTCCGAACTGCATGATGTGCGCGCGTTTCGCGTGATCGTCGACGATGTGAAATCGTGCTACGCGGTACTCGGCATCGTCCATGGCATCTGGAATCCGATGCTGAAGGAATTCGACGACTACATCTCGCGCCCCAAGGCGAATGGCTATCAGTCGCTGCATACGATTGTGGTCACGGAAGAGGGTTTGCCAATCGAGGTGCAGATTCGCACTGCCGAAATGCATCAGTTTGCAGAATATGGTGTGGCGGCGCACTGGCGCTACAAGGAGGCGGGCGGCTCGTCTGCAGCCGAGCATCAGTATGATGAAAAAATTGCCTGGCTGCGGCAACTGCTTGCATGGCAAACCGATGTCGCGGTTGCTGTCGCCTCCTCCGAAGAGGCGCGCAACGAGCGACTGGACCAGATCAAGGCAGCGGGACTGGACGAGCGCATCTATGTGCTGACGCCTCAGGCGCGCGTGATCGAATTGCCTCACGGCGCCACGCCGATCGACTTCGCTTACCACCTGCACAGCGATGTCGGCCACCGCTGTCGCGGCGCGAAGGTTAACGGCATCATGGTGCCGCTCAACACGCCGCTAAAGAACGGGCAGACGGTGGAAATCATTACGGCCAAAGGCTCCAACATTGTGGCGGGCCCATCGCGCGACTGGCTCAGTCCCGGCTATACCGCAAGCTCCCGCACCAAGTCGAAGATCCGCGCCTGGTTCAACACGATAGACCAGCAGGAAACACTGACTGCAGGGCGCAGCATGGTGGAAAAAACGCTGCAGCGCGAGGGCAAGACTGCGGTCAATCTGGAAGATCTGGCGCACCGGCTGGGATTTCCGAAAGTTGATGATTTCTTTCTCGCGGTCGGCAAGGAGTCCTTCAGCCTGCGCAATATCGAGGTGGCCCTGCATGCCGCTCATGCGGGCAAGGAATTGGCGGAGGAGGACATTGTCGTCACGCGCAAAAGCAGGGCATCGAGCGTGGAGCAAGGCGCAAAGTCCGGCGTGCTGGTGGTTGGTACCGACGGCTTGATGACGCAACTGGCGAAATGCTGCAAGCCGGCGCCGCCGGATGGCATTGTCGGCTTCGTCACGCGCGGCAAGGGGGTCTCGATTCATCGCACGGACTGCAAGAATTTTGCGGAAATGCAGCTCAAGACGCCGGAGCGGGTGATTCAGACGGCATGGGGCAAGCTGGCGCCGGATACCGTGTACCCGGTTGATATTTTTGTCATGGCCAGCGATCGTCAGGGTTTGCTGCGCGATATTTCCGAAGTGTTTTCGCGCGAGAAAATCAATGTGATCGGCGTCAATACGCAAAGCAGCAAGGGGATGGCGCGCATGTCGTTCACCGCGGAAATCGGTTCGACCGAGCAACTGCAAAAGGCATTGGCCGTGATTCGCGAGGTCAAGGGCGTGCTGGACGCAAAACGGCATTGATTTCGTCAGATCACCTGTAAGTTGACCGGGCCGCAGGATCGGCGCTGGTTGCCGAAACCTGCTATTCTTCATTCGAACACACCGCATGGAGATCCAAATGGAAGTGACCGATATCGCCAGCCTGGCAACGCAAATGTCGCAGATCCGCCTGCAGCAGCAGGTTGGGGTAGCTGTGCTGAAGAAGGCGCTGGATGCGGCGGCCTCAACGGCTCTGACCTTGCTGCAGGCGCTTCCCCCTGCGCAATCGGTTGCCAATCTTCCCAGTCATCTCGGACGGAATATCAATACCACGGCCTGATTGTTTCAACGCATCGCAGCTGCCAGCCGTTAGTCATGGCTGAGAATCGACATGGCGCCTTTCAAAGGTTCGACCTCTCCACCCAGCCAAAGATCGGCGCTGGCCTTCATCATGCTGACCGTGCTGATCGACATGGTGTCGATTGGCCTGATTATTCCGGTGTTGCCGGCGCTGGTCGGCGGTTTCACCGGCTCGCAGGAAGATCAGGCGTGGTGGTTCGGCGCCGTTGTATTCGCCTTCGGGTTGGCTAATTTCATCGGCTCGCCGATTCTGGGTGCGCTGTCAGACAGCTACGGCCGCCGTCCGGTGTTGCTGCTCGGCTTTTTCGGCCTTGCGCTCAATTTTTTCGCGACGGCACTGGCAACAAGCCTGTGGATGCTGATCGGTGTACGACTGATCGGCGGGGCGATGCAGGCGAACGCCGCTGTGGCCAATGCCTTTGTCGCGGACATTTCGGCTCCGCAAGATCGCGCGCGACGGTTCGGCATGCTGGGCGCGATGTTCGGGCTGGGGTTTATCATCGGGCCGCTGATGGGCGGCCTGCTTGGCAGCATCGACCTGCGCCTGCCTTTTTACGCAGCCGGTTGTCTGGCGCTGCTGAATCTGCTTTACGGCTTCTTCGTGCTGCCGGAATCCCTGCCGCCCGAGCGTCGCCGTGCGTTTAACTGGCGCGCAGCCAACCCGATTGCTTCCTTGCGCACGCTGTCGCAGCTCAAGGGCGTTGGCAAACTGGTGGTTGTCATCGGCTGCAGCGGGCTGGCGCAGTTCGTCCTGCACACTTCCTGGGTTCTGTACACCAGCTTCAAATTTGGATGGGGGCCCAGCGAAAATGGCTGGTCGCTGGCGGCGGTGGGCATCATGTCGGTGATTGTGCAGGGCTTCCTGCTGGGCAAACTCTTGAAGCGTTTCGATGCCCATCGGTTGACGGTCATCGGCTTGGCGTCATCGACCATCGCGCATGCCTTGTGGGGTGTGGCCACGGAAGGCTGGATGATGTTTGCCGTGATATTTGTGAATGTGTTCGGTTTTACCGTGACGGCTTGCATCCAGAGCATCATGTCGCGCTCGGCCGAGGCGCAGCATCAGGGCCAGACCATGGGGGCGGTGAGTTCGCTCAACAGTCTGATGGCGGTGATTGCGCCGGTGATGGCTGCGCCCTTGCTGGGGGTTGTGTCGCACCTGCCGCAAGGCGACTGGCGCATCGGCGCGCCGTTGTATTTTTGCGCGCTGTTGCAGGCAGCAGCGCTGGTGCTCGCGTTCCTGCACTTTCGCGGGGAGCGAGCGCGGGAACGCGCTACGGCCTGCGACCAAGCTCAGTCCTGATGGTAGCGGGTCACCCGTTCCACTTCATTTTTTGATCCGAGAAACACGGCAACGCGCTGGTGCAGTTTTTCCGGCTCGATGTCGAGAATGCGCTGCACGCCGTCGGTTGCTGCGCCACCTGCCTGCTCGATGATGAAGGCCATCGGATTGGCTTCGTACATCAGTCGCAGTTTGCCCGGTTTGTCTGGCTCACGCGCATCTGCCGGGTACATGAAGATGCCGCCGCGGCTCAGGATGCGATGCACATCGGTCACCATTGACGCGATCCAGCGCATGTTGAAATCTTTGCCGCGTGGCCCGGTCGTGCCGGCCAGCATTTCATCGACATAGCGTTTTACCGGCGGATACCAGTGGCGCGCGTTGGAGGCATTGATGGCGAACTCTTTCGTTTCCGCCGGGATGCGGATGTTGCGCTCGGTCAGCTTCCAAGCACCCAGCTCGCGATCCAGCGTAAAGCAGGCAACGCCGTTGCCGGCGGTGAGGATCAGCAGGGTTTGCGGGCCGTAGAGCGCGTAGCCGGCGGCGACCTGTCTGGCGCCTGATTGCAGGAAATTCTGTTCTGTCGGATTTTCCATGCCATCCGGCGCTTTCAGAACGGAAAAAATGGTGCCTATCGACGAGTTGACATCAATGTTGCTCGAACCGTCCAGCGGGTCGAACAGCAGCAGGTATTCGCCCATCGGGTAGCGGTTCGGAATCGGATGGATAGTTTCCATCTCTTCGGACGCCATGGCCGCCAGATGACCGCCCCACTCGTTGGCCTCCAGCAGGATTTCATTGGAAATCACATCGAGCTTCTTTTGCACCTCGCCCTGCACATTTTCGATATCCGCGCTGCCGAGCACGCCGGCCAGCGCGCCCTTGCCGACGGCATGGCTGATGTTCTTGCAGGCGCGCGCGACCACTTCCAGCAAAAGCCGCAATTCGGATGGAATGGAATTGTTTTGGCGCTGTTCTTCGACCAGATATTGGGTGAGGCTGATGCGTTTCATGATTCCGGCGTGGGTGGTTGGGGATGATTCTGTGTCAGGCGGTCAGGGATTTGGTGATCACTTCGCGCACATCTTTCGACAGTTTTGTCGATCTGGCGACTTGTTGCAGCGCTGCGGCCATCATGCCCTGCAGGGGCGGGACGAACTTGCGCCAGCGATCCAGCGAGCGCGCCAGTCGCGCCGCAACTTGCGGGTTGATGGCATTGAGCGCAATCACCTGTTCAGCCCACAGCGCATAGCCGCTGCCGTCCGCTGCATGGAAGCGGGACGGGTTGCCGTTGCAGAAGCTGAAAATCAGGCTGCGCGCGCGGTTGGGGTTGGTCAGCGAAAAGGCCGGGTGCCGCATCAGATCCCTTACGGCGGCAACATCGCAGGTATGCGCCATGGCCTGCAGGGCAAACCATTTGTCGACGACCAGCGGTTCGTTCCGAAACTCGCGGTAGAAAGCGCGCAAGGCCTCGCTGGTTGCGGCAATCGCCGTTGCGGTGTCCGCGTTGGCCAGCGCGGTCAGGGCGGCAAGCCGGTCCGTCATGTTGTCGGCGCCGTTGATCTGCACCTGCGCCAACTGGCAGGCGGAATCGTCTGCCCATTCGAGCAGGTAGGACAGGGCCAGGTTTTTGAGGCTGCGCTTGCCGACCGAGGCCGGATCGGGCCGGTAGGCGCCGGTCGTCAGGCAGGATTCGTATGCGTTGAGGAAGTCGGCTTTCAGCGCCTGCGCAATGGCGTTGCGCATGAATCGCCGTGCGGCGGACACGGCTTGCGGATCGACGGCGGCAAGCTGTTCGGCAATCATCGTTTCCGAGGGTAGCGTGAGCGCCAGTTCGCGGAAAGCCGGATCGAGCGCCGCATCGTTGAGCGTTGCGCGCAGGGCAGCGATCAGCGCTTCGTCCAGCGACAGTTCTTCGCCCTTTTGTGCGGCTGCAGTCAGGACGAGCAGGCGGCGCATCATCAGCCGCTGGCCGGCTTCCCAGCGGTTGAAATGATCGCTGTCGTGGGCGAACAGGTGCGCGAGTTCCGGGTCAGTGTAATTATATTCCAGAATCACCGGCGCGGAAAAATTGCGCAGCAGCGAAACGGTCGGCTTTTCGTGTACCTGCGTGAAGGTGAATGTCTGCTCTGCCTGCGTCAGTTCCAGCGTCATGGTTGCAATCGGGCCGGCAACGGCGCTGTTGTCGAGGTGCAGCTGCAGGTCATGGCCATCGCTGCCGAGCAGGCCAACGGCTACCGGAATGTGAAACGGCAGTTTCTCGGGCTGGCCCGGCGTTGGCGGACAGGATTGCGCCAGCGTCAGCGTCAGTGTCTGCGCATCGGCATCGTAGCTTGTGCTGGCCCTCACGCGCGGCGTTCCAGCCTGGCTGTACCAGCGCTCGAACTGGCTCAGGTCGCGCCCGCTCGCATCGGCCATCGCGGCGCGGAAATCGTCGCATTCGACCGCCTGCCCGTCGTGACGCTGAAAATACAGATCCATGCCCTTGCGGAAGCCATCCTGGCCAAGCAGCGTCTGGACCATGCGCACCACCTCGGCACCCTTTTCGTAGATGGTGACGGTGTAAAAATTATTGATTTCCACGAAGGAGTCCGGCCGCACCGGGTGCGCCATTGGCCCGGCGTCTTCCGGAAACTGCATCTGGCGCAGCGCGCGCACATCCTCGATGCGCTTGACCGCGCGGCCGGACGCCGTGCCGATCATGTCGGCGGAGAATTCCTGATCGCGAAACACGGTCAGCCCTTCCTTCAGCGACAACTGGAACCAGTCCTG
>CAZAWA010000051.1:0-15689 GCA_964488675.1 uncultured Oxalobacter sp.
GGGTTGGCCCGAAGGCGAACTGGCGCTGGCCCAGGCGACGCTGTACCTGGCCTGCGCAGCCAAGTCGAATGCCGGCTACAACGCCTACAACACCGCGCGTGAATTCGTCAGCCGTCAGGGGTCCGACGCCGTGCCGGTGCACTTGCGCAATGCACCCACCAAGCTGATGAAGGAGCTGGGTTACGGGCATGCGTATCGTTATGCCCATGACGAGCCCCATGCCTACGCCGCGGGCGAGACCTACATGCCCGACGGCCTGCGCGAGCCGGCGTTCTATCAGCCGACCGATCGTGGGCTGGAAGGGCGCATCGCTGAGAAGCTGAAGTGGCTGCGCTCGCTGGACGATGAGCCTCCCGGCTGAACGTTCAGCACAGGGCCGGCGCCCCGCGCCGGCGCGGGCCTGCGCACCGGTCTGACTCGCAAGCCGCGTGGGCCGATCACCGGCGCGCCCCTGATACCATCGCTGTCCTTTCCCATCTACGGGCCCTGTGCCGGGTCCCCGCTGCCATGCTCGATCCGCAACTGCTCCGCAAGGACCTCGACGCGGTCGCCGCCAGATTGGCCGACCGCGGCTTCACGCTCGACACCGACTGGTATCGCTCGCTGGAGGCCGAACGCAAGGCTGCCCAGGTGCGCGCCGAGGAACTGCAGTCGCGGCGCAATTCGCTGTCCAAGCAGAGCGGCGCGAGTAAAGGCAAGGGCGATGACACCACCGCGCTGATGGCCGAGGTGGCGGGCATCGCCGACGAACTCGCCAAGTCCACGCAGGTCAACGAGTCGGTCCAGGCCCGCTTGGCCGATTGGCTGCTGACGGTGCCCAACGTGGCGCACGAGTCGGTGCCGGTGGGCAAGGACGAACACGGCAACCAGGAAGTGCGCCGCTGGGGCGAGCCGCGGGTGTTCGACAACCAGATCGCGCGCGATCACGTCGACGTCGGCGAGCCGCTGGGCCTGGACTTCGAGACCGCCAGCAAGCTGTCGGGCTCGCGCTTCGCACTGCTGCGCGGCCCCATCGCGCGCATGCATCGCGCGCTCGCGCGATTCATGCTCGACCTGCACACCACCGAGCACGGCTACACCGAGTGCTACACGCCCTACATCGTCAACGCGGCCACGCTGCGCGGCACCGGGCAATTGCCCAAGTTCGAACAGGATCTGTTCGCGGTGAAGAAGGGCGGCCAGGAGGGCGACAGCGAGCCGCTGTACCTGATCCCCACCTCCGAGGTGACGCTGACCAACATCGTGCGCGGCGTGATGCTGACGAACGACCAGTTGCCGATGAAGTTCACGGCGCACACGCCGTGCTTTCGCTCCGAGGCGGGGTCGTATGGTCGCGACACGCGCGGCATGATCCGCCAGCATCAGTTCGACAAGGTCGAGATGGTGCAGATCGTCCACCCGGACAAATCCTACGAGGCGCTGGAAGAAATGGTCGGCCATGCCGGCACGGTGCTGGCGCGGCTCGGCCTGCCGTACCGTGTGGTTGCACTGTGCACCGGCGACATGGGTTTCGGCGCGGCAAAAACCTACGATCTCGAAGTCTGGCTGCCGGCGCAGAACGCCTACCGCGAAATTTCGTCGATATCGAACTGCGAAGCCTTCCAGGCGCGCCGCATGCAGGCGCGCTTCCGCAATGCGCAGGGGCGCACCGAACTGCTGCACACGCTGAACGGCTCCGGTCTGGCGGTGGGGCGCGCGCTGGTTGCGATTCTGGAAAATTACCAGCAGGCCGATGGCAGCGTGGAGATTCCGTTTGCGTTGAGGTCGTACATGGGTGGACTCACCCGTCTGATACCTGCCAACGGTTAGAGGCTCGATTTTCGCCGCTGCCCGTGTTGCCGGAATCCACTGCCGACCCCATATTTCACTATTAACGCGTTGCGTTAATAGTCGGCCCAAAACAGGCAGGTTTTCTGGTCTGAGGACCACACCCCCCCGATTTTGCCCGATAAATAGGCAAAAAATGCCTCATATAACCCCGTTTTTATTGGGGTATATGCCATATTCTGTATATTAATCATATTGGGAGAGCCGGATAATATATGCTGGTGGGAGTATGCATGTTCTTAGAAAGCTGCTGATGCCAGCATGAATCCGAACAGTGCAGTCATGACGATGATTCCTGCCATAACCATTCGGTAAATGCTTTCGGCGGTTTCCGTTTTCGATTGGAGCGAGTCGTTCATGTTTGTCTCCGTCTTGAATGGTTGAAATTCCGTGCGCCAGATGCTGACCCGTTGTGGACAGTATGGCGAAGGATGGTTTCAGGCTGATGACGGTTCGGTTTCGTTTGTGTGACATGCCGGAAATTCTTTGCGCTGTATCATGCGCGCGGTTCGAATGAGGAACGGAATCCGTGCCGCTCAGGTAAAGTGTTTTTCATCACGAGACAGTAAAGCCGGAGAGCAGGATGGCAGAACACAAAACTTCCACGATGGGCAAAATCCCCAGAAGTGTCTGGGCGCTGGGTCTTGTCAGTTTGCTGATGGATGTGTCGTCCGAGCTGGTGCATAGCCTTTTGCCCTTGTTTCTGGTGACGGCGCTGGGCGCGAGCGTGTTCGCTGTTGGACTGATCGAGGGCGCGGCACAGGCGACTGCGCTGATGGTTCAAGTGTTTTCAGGCGCGCTCAGCGATTTTTTGAAAAAACGCAAGGCACTGGCCGTCATCGGTTACGGTCTTGCCGCCGTGACCAAACCCGTTTTTGCATTGGCATCCGGCATTGGCCTGATTTTCACAGCCCGCATCGTTGATCGTATCGGCAAGGGGATTCGCGGTGCGCCGCGCGATGCGCTGATTGCGGATATCACGCCGCCCGGGGTGCGTGGCGCGGCCTACGGCCTGCGTCAGGCGCTGGACACCGTCGGTGCCTTCATCGGCCCGTTGCTGGCGATGGGACTGATGCTGCTGTGGGCGAACGATTTCCGCGCGGTGTTCTGGGTCGCGGGGATTCCTGCCGCCCTTTCGGTGGTGGTGCTGATTTTCTGGGTGCGCGAACCGGTGCGCAAGGAAGGTGAAACGCAGGAAAACCCGATCCGGTGGGCAAGCCTGAAGCGCATGAGCCGTGCGTACTGGCGGGTGGTGGCAATCGGCGCGATATTCACGCTGGCACGATTCAGCCAGGCATTTCTGCTGTTGCGCGCGCAGCAGGGCGGCATGGCGCTGGCCCTGGTGCCGCTGGTGATGGTGGCGATGAACCTGGTGTATGCGCTGGCAGCCTATCCGTTCGGCAAGCTGGCTGACACAATGAGCCACAGCAAGTTGCTATCGCTCGGCATGGTCGCGTTGATCGCGGCTGACCTCGTGCTTGCCAGCGGCAATTCGTGGCCGCTCATTCTGCTCGGCGTTGCGCTGTGGGGCTTGCATCTCGCCATGACCGAAGGGATGCTTGCGGCGATGGTGGCCGATGCGGCGCCGGAAGACCTGCGTGGCACCGGCTTCGGCTTTTTCAATCTTGCGAGCGGCCTGGCGATGCTGGTAGCCAGCCCGCTGGCCGGCTTGCTGTGGGATGGCCTGGGCGCGGAATATGCGTTTGGCGCCGGAGCCGTTTTTTGCGCGCTGGCGCTGCTTGCGGTACAGTACCCGCGACAGAAATCAGAACATGCCACTTAACGCCCAATCATGAAAACCATTTGCGTCTATTGCGGCTCCAGAACGGGGCATTCGGAAGTCCATGCTGAAACCGCCAGACTGATGGCGAGGGAACTGGTCAGGAACGACATGGCGCTGGTGTATGGCGGCGGCAATGTCGGGCTGATGGGTGTCGTTGCCGACGAGGTGCTGCGGCTGGGCGGCGAAGTGACCGGCATTATCCCGACAGGCTTGCTGGAAATGGAAGTCGCCCATCAAGGCCTCACGCGGTTGCACATCGTCAAGGACATGCACGAGCGCAAGGCGATGATGATGGATTTGTCCGACGGTTTCATCGCGCTGCCGGGCGGGCTGGGCACGCTGGAGGAACTGTTCGAGGTGCTGACCTGGTCGCAATTGCGCTTCCACGACAAGCCGGTCGGCCTGCTGAATGCGAACGGATTTTTTGACGGACTGATTCAGTTTGTGCAGCATCTGGTCGAGCAGGGGTTTTTGCGCCCCGCCCATGCCGATTTGCTGATGGTGGAGACGGAGGCTGCGGCGCTATTGCAGCGGTTCAGAGATTTCCGCCTGAAATGTATCGAATGAATGTTGATCGGGTGAGTGACAAACTTTCGTAGCGACCGCGCCAGTTGCCTCCAGGGGCTTGACTAGTGTTCTCTCAAAGGGTACATTTGTTCCCGTAAAGGATACAACAAGGTCAAAAGTGCGTATATCACTCGCTGCAATTCTCTTTCCCGATTACCGCCGCAGGGTGCTGGGCTTGCTTCTGCTCCATCCGGATAAAGGCTATCACCTGCGTGAAATCGCCCGTCTGACAGGCACGGCGGCTATTGGTGCGCTGGCGCGCGAATTGTCCAAGCTTGCCGAGGCAGGTGTGCTCAATTTGGAGCGCGTGGGCAACCAGGCGCATTACTCTGCCAACTGTGCCTGCCCGATTTTCGAGGAACTGGCGAGCATCGTGCGCAAGACCAGCGGTCTTGCGGATGTTCTAGCCGTTGGGCTGGAACCGCTGGCCGATCAAATCGAGGCGGCGCTGGTATTCGGCTCAGTGGCCAGCGGCAAGGCGAATGCAGGGAGCGACATTGATTTGTTGCTCATTGGCAGCGCAAGCTTTGCCGATGCGGTGGCGAAACTGCACCCCTTGCAGGAAACGCTAGGGCGCGAGATCAATCCGAAGCTCTATACCCGCGCGGAGTGGGCATCGCTGGTGGCGAAAAAAAGCGCTTTTGTGCGCGATGTCCTGGGCAAGCCGCGTGTTTTTGTCATTGGCGATGAGCAGGCATTGACGCGCCTCGGGGGAGCAGCATGACGCTGGCAATCTGCTTGGCCGCACACTGGAAACCGTGGAACCGGATGCGGCGACCATCGGCCGCTTGCTGGAGGCATCGCAAAACAGCCTCGCAGACGCACAATTGCCGCAACTGAGCAACGAAGGCAAGTTCGACTTGGCTTACAAGGCCATCATGCAAGTGGCAAATGCCGCCTTGCAGGCCAACGGATTTCGCACGCTGACGAGCAGGCCGGGACACCACCAGACGATGATTCAAACTTTGCCGACGACAATTGGTCTGGACAATGCGCAGATGATTTTGCTGGATCAGATGCGCAAGCAGCGCAATGTAATCGATTATTCCGGCGATTTGGTCAGTGCTTCACTGGCGGCGGAAGCCCTGCGGCAGGCCGGGATGCTGCAATCGAAGGTCGTTGATTGGTTGCGCACGCACAGGCCGGATTTGTTGGCGTGATGAGTCTGGGGTTGGCAAACCGAAGCTGTCCATATTCGCTAGTTCTGTGCAATAAACATTCGATGTTATGCGCGATGGTCCTTGTGGACTGACCTGTTTAACCTCCGCTTAACCATAATGTGTGGGTGCGAAATGAATTGTGGCAGTGCTAAGTAGCGTAGGGTAAATTGGCGCTAATCCACATCGTCGTGTATTTTCGGAATTTCATGCTTGATGTGGCAGATTTATTCGTTGCACGATGCGTCATGCCGTTTGGCGACAGTGCGCTGCAGTGCTTACAATTGCTTGAGCGCCTGCTCAATATCCGCAATCAAATCCAGCGGATCTTCCAGCCCGATGTTGAAGCGCACCAGATTCCCTTCGCCCTTCCAGAAATTGCGCATCGCCGCGATGCGGTACGGCACGCACAGGCTGTGCGACCCGCCCCAGCTATAACCGATTTTGAAGTATTTCAGGCTGTCGACAAAGCGGTCGGTTTGCGCTTCTGTGTAGCGCGGTCCGAACAGCACCGAGAACAGCCCACCCGCGCCGGTGAAATCGCGTTTCCAGATATCGTGCCCCGGACAATCCTCAAACGCCGGATGCAACACCTTTGCGATTTCCGGGCGCGTTTTCAGCCATGCCGCCACCGTGCGGGCGGCGGCGTCATGTGCGTCAAATCGCACCTTCATCGATTGCAGGCTGCGCAGTACCAGATACACATCATCCGGCCCGACGCCAAGGCCCAGCCGTCCATGCGCCATGCTCAGGCGCTGGTACAAGTCTTCATCGCGGGTGATGACCGCGCCCATCAGCACATCCGACCCGCCGGACTGGTATTTGGTCAGCGCCTGAAGCGAAATATCGGCGCCATGATCAAACGAACGAAAGGCAATGCCAGCCGACCAGGTATTGTCCAGCACAACCAGCGCGCCTTTTTCGTGCGCGGCCTTGCAGATGGCCGGAATGTCCGGCACTTCCATTGACACCGATCCCGGCGTTTCCGCCCAGATCAGTTTGGTGTTTGCCTGAATGAGTTCCGCGATGCCCGCACCGATCATCGGATCGTAAAAGCGCGCGGAGATGCCGAAACTGCTCGACAGCCAGTTGCCCATCTCGCGATTGGGGCCATAGACATTGTCCGGCAGCAGCATGTCATCGCCGGTGTCGAGCAAACCGAAATTGACCATGGCAATCGCGGCCAGACCGCTTGGCGCCAGCAGGCAGTGATTGGCGCCCTCGATTTCGGCCAGCCGCGCTTCCAGCGTGAAGGTGGTCGGCGTGCCGTGCAAGCCGTAGCGGTAAGACGACTTGTCCTGCCAGCCGTGCGTGCGCATGGCGGCGACATTCTTGAACAGCACGGTCGAGGCGTGATGAATCGGTACTGTGAATGCGCCAAAGCCGTCCGGTGCGAGGTAGTCGCTGTGGTTCAGGAGGGTACCCAGCGATTTGCTGTCGGTCATGTTTTTCTCCAGGATTTCAGGATTGGATTTCGCCCCACAAATCGTGGGCGTCGCTGGTCGTGATCGTGACATTGACAAACTCGCCAGCGGACAGCTTGCGGCCAGGTTCGTAGGGGCGCGAAATGTACACCACGCCGTCGATATCCGGCGCATCCGACGCGGAACGACCGGTTGCGTTCCCTGCGCGACCGACTTCGTCGATCAGGACGCGCATCGTTGTGCCGACTTTTGTTTCCATGCGTTTTTTCGAAATGGTTTCCTGCAACAGCATCAAGCGCGCACGGCGTTCCTCCCGCACTTCTTCCGGCACGGGATTGGGCAGTTCGTTTGCGGCGGCCCCTTCAACCGGGGAATAGGCAAAACATCCCAGCCGGTCGATTTGCGCTTCGCGGATGAAGTCCAGCAAGTATTCGAATTCAGCCTCGGTTTCACCGGGAAAGCCGGTGATGAAGGTGGATCGGATCGTGAGTTCGGGGCAGATTTTGCGCCATGCCTGAATGCGCTCGATATTTTTTTCGCCGCTGGCAGGCCGCTTCATGCGGCGCAGGACTTCCGGATGGGCGTGTTGCAGGGGCACATCCAGATAGGGCAGCACTTTTCCTTCGGCCATCAGCGGGATGACCTGGTCGATGTGCGGGTAAGGGTAGACATAGTGCAGGCGAACCCACGCGTCATGCTGTGCCGCCAGATCGCCCAGCGCGGAGGCGAGGTGCGTCACATGCGTCCGGACTGGCTTGCCGCCCCAGAAACCGGTGCGCGATTTGACATCGACGCCGTAGGCGCCGGTGTCCTGCGAAATGACGAGCAGTTCCCTGACGCCGGCGGTCAGCAGCTTTTCGGCTTCCTTGAGCACATCGCCGATCGGGCGCGACACCAGATCGCCGCGCATCGACGGGATGATGCAGAATGTGCAGCTGTGGTTGCAACCTTCCGATATCTTCAGGTAGGCGTAATGTTTTGGTGTCAGCTTGATACCCTGCGGCGGCACCAGATCGACAAAGGGTTCATGCGGGCGCGGCAAGTGCTTGTGTACGGCATCCATTACCTCGGTCAGCGCATCCGGGCCGGTAACGGCCAGCACCTTCGGGTGAATTTTCAGGATGAAGTCACTGCCGTCGACTTCTTTCTTTGCGCCGAGACAGCCGGTGACGATCACCTTGCCATTTTCGTCCAGTGCCTCGCCAATCGCCTCGAGCGATTCTTCCACCGCCGCGTCGATGAAGCCGCAGGTATTGACGATGACCAGGCCGGCATCCTTGTAGGACTGGGTGGTTTCGTAACCTTCTGCGCGCAGTTGCGTGAGTATGTGCTCGGAGTCGACCAGCGCCTTGGGGCAGCCGAGCGACACGAAGCCAATTTTTGGTGCGGTTTTATTTATCCGGGACATGAATTTATTCCTTATACCCCGTCATTGTATTGCGTATTGACGCCATGCAGCGAGAGGCGTGCCGGCAATGGTCTGAGAGTTCAAACAAGAAAACCCGCAGGTGCGGGTTTCCCTGAGGTGGAATCCGGAATTATTTGCGGCCGCCCGATCCGTCACGACCACTTGGGCCGTCACGGTCGCTTGAGCTGCTATGACTACCGGTGCCGCTACGATGCTCGCCAGAACTCGGCGTGGGTGTGGGCGTCGGGTGTGGCGTAGCGCCTGGAGGCGGATTGTGGTGTGGCCCGGTTCCTGAGGGTGGTTTGGGGTGCGGCCCGGGATTAGACGGTGGGGGCCTCGGACGATGGCGCGGCTGATAGTGGTGGCGACCATCATCGAAAATGTATGTGTCGCCATAGTAGTAACCGGGCTGCTCTCCGTAATAATATCCGGGCTGATTACCATAATAGGGATAAGGCTCGGCGCCGGGGGGATAGGCTACGCACCCACCGAGCAGAGATGCGGCAAAAACTGAAAGAGCCAAGCGCCTAACTGCAATTTTCATATCGGTGCTCATGATGATTTCCTTTCGAACAGGGGTATGAATGGAAATGTATTTCATTGCCGCCAGCAAATATGGCGTTCAGTCAATGTTCGCTTTGTGCGACGGCATGCGTTCATTTTAGCCAGATCAGCGATGCCATGCGTCCCGTGACCTCATCGCGACGGTAAGAGTAAAAACGATTGCTGTCGATAACGGTGCACAGTCCGCCACCGGAAAACCGCTCGACACCAACATCCTTGAGTGTCATGCGCGCCAGCCGGTAAATATCGGCCAGATATTTGCCGTCCTGCTCGTGTAGCGGGATGAAGGCAGCGCGCCGACTTTCGCCACGCGTGACGAAGGCCTCCAGCACATCATTGCCAACTTTAAAACTGCCCGGCCCGATCGCCGGGCCGAACCACGCAAGGATATCTTGGGCGCCTGCGCTTCGCATTTTTTGAACGGTTTGTTCGAGAATGCCGTCAGCTAGTCCGCGCCATCCGGCATGGGCAGCGGCTACGACGGTGCCTTGCGTATCGCAAAACAAGACTGGCAGGCAGTCTGCAGTCAGCGTTGCGCACACCACGCCGCGTTCGTTCGTGAAACTGGCGTCAGCTTCAGGGGCATTGGTTGCGCTGGCGGCATCGACGACCTTGATGCCATGCACCTGTGTCAGCCAGGCGGGCTCGGACGGCAGCAGGCGACGAAGCCGCGCACGGTTTTGCCGCACGAAATCGGGATGGTCACCGACATGCGCGGCAAGGTTGAGCCCGTTGAGCCCGGTATTGCCGTCGTCGTAGGGCGCGAGGCTGACGCCGCCGCTTCGCAGCGTCGTCAGTGCGCCGACATTTCTGGGCGCGTCGATCCAGTCCGGGAAAATCGTCTCCATCATGCCTGCTCCAGATCGATAATGCCCGCGCGATTCAGCAGTTCGACGAAATCTTTCGGCAAAGGGGCTTCCCAGGAACAATCCTCTCCGGTTTTCGGATGCATCAGACCGAGACGGCGCGCGTGCAGTGCCTGTCTTCCAAAGTAATGGGCGAGATGCTGCTTGCCGTAACTGGTGTCGCCAACCAGAGGGTAGCCGATCGATTGCATATGCACGCGAATCTGGTGTGTGCGGCCGGTTTCAAGCCGGCATCGGATCAGACTGACACGGTGTCGATCAAGCGAGCCGGTAGCCAGCCGCTCAAAATGCGTAACGGCCGGTTTTGCCGTTGGATGATCCACCACGGCCATTTTGAGGCGATCGCGTGGATGCCGGCCGATCGCGGCGTCGACCCTGCCGCGAATGTGAGGCGCACCCCATACCAGCGCCAGATACTCGCGACTGACGGTGCGCTCCTGTAACTGGCGCACCAGGTCGGTATGTGCCTCCAGTGTCTTGGCGACGACCATCAGGCCGCTGGTGTCCTTGTCGAGGCGGTGGACGATGCCGGCGCGCGGCACCCCGGCAATCGGCGGGGAATAGTGCAGCAAGCCGTTTAACAGCGTGCCTGACCAGTTTCCCGCAGCCGGATGCACGACCAGCCCGGCGGGCTTGTCAATGACGATGATCTGGTCATCTTCATGCACGATCGACAAGTCCATCTGTTCAGGGAGAAATGCCGCATCCCCTGGCGCCGATTGCGGCGTGATGACGATCTCCTCGTCGCCCAGCACGGTCATTTTTGCCTGTGCAGATACGCCATTGAGGGTGACATGACCAGATTCGATCCACTGTTGAATGCGGCTGCGCGAATATTGTGGCACTCGTCGCGCCAGCACCTTGTCCAGACGCTCTCCGCAGTCATCCGCCGTCAGATTCAGCCTAATGGGGGGGTTGTCTGTTACGATGGCGAGCAATTCGTCCAGATCGTCCGGATCGGCGTCTGCGGGGATGTGGCTGGTATTTGGCGCGGGGGGTGCCTTCATGTTGCTTCCTATGGGCTATAATCGTCAGGTTGACCAGTCTACCTTTTTACCTGCCTACCAGCACATACATCATGCAAAAGAAATTATTGAAGATTGCAGTGATTGCCCTGGCGCTCATGTTGTCAGCTTGCGGCCTGATGCCGGAGCAGATAGACGAAACCGCTGCATGGTCAGCCTCGAAATTGTATTCAGAGGCGCGCGCCGAGTCGTCGAGCGGCAATTACGAGAAAGCGATCAAATACTACGAAAAGCTGGAAACGCGCTACCCGTTTGGCCTTTTTGCGCAGCAGGCGCAGATGGAAATTGCGTATGCGCACTACCGCCAGAGCGAACAGGCGCTGGCGCTGGCGGCTGTCGACCGGTTCATCAAGTTGCACCCGAACCACCCGAATGTGGACTACATGTACTACCTGCGCGGGCTGGCCAATTTCAACGACCGGGTTGGCCTTTTGCAGTATTTCTCAAAAGAGGATGTGACCGAACGCGACCCGAAAGCTGCGCAGGAAGCTTTTGACTCGTTCAAGCTGCTGGTGACCAAATTCCCGGACAGCAAATATGCACCCGATGCGATGATTAGGATGAAATACCTAGTCAACGCTTTGGCGCAATATGAAGTGCATGTTGCGAACTACTATTATCGCCGTGGAGCCTATCTTGCAGCCGCCAACCGTGCGCAACAGGCGGTGCAGAAGTATCGTGATGCTCCTGCGATCGAGGAAGCCTTGTTTGTACTTATCCGCTCTTATGACAAGCTCGGGTTGAACGATTTGCGTGATGACGCGGATCGCGTATTTCAGAAAAATTTCCCGAACAGCGTGTATTTGAGGGGGGGGCCGAAAAAGGATATTCCCTGGTGGAAAATTTGGTGATGCCCACAGCTTTTTCCTGACCGGATAGCGGATTTCAGATTACCTGTTTGATTACATGTTTCAAGCACAAGCGCCAATTCGCGGCAATCTGTTCATGGTCGTCGCTCCGTCAGGGGCGGGCAAGTCGACGCTCGTCAATGCGTTACTGGAGCAGGATGCGTCAATCAGTCTGTCAATTTCGAGCACGACGCGCCCACCTCGTCCGGGTGAGCGGGATGGGAGAGAGTACTATTTCCTGACTGTCGAGGATTTCCTGGTGCGCCGGGAGCGTGGCGAGTTTCTGGAGTGGGCCGAGATATACGGAAATTATTACGGGACATCCGCGAAAAAAATTGCGGAACATATGCAGTCCGGTACCGATATGTTGCTGGAGATTGACTGGCAGGGGGCGCAGCAGGTAAAAAAACTTTTTCCTGCGGCCATTGGCATATTCATATTGCCTCCGTCGATTGCTGCACTTGAGGAAAGATTGGTAAAACGGGGGCAGGATACGCCAGATGTTATTGCGAGGCGCATGGACGCGGCGGCCAGCGAAATAGCACACGCTGAAGAATGTGAATATGTTATTATAAATCAAAGCTTTGCAAGCGCTTTTTCCGAGTTTTCCGCTATCGTTTCGGCGGCTCGTTGCAGATTTTCACAGCAGGCTGTGCACAACGCAGCCCTGTTTGCCGAGTTGGGCATACGGCCCAGCGAAGGCTGATTTCACTACCAGGAGTACAGTATGGCTCGTATTACCATCGAAGATTGTCTAAAGGAAATCCCGAACCGTTTCCAGCTAACGCTGTGCGCGACTTATCGTGCACGCCAGTTGCTGCAGGGTCATACGCCCAAGGTTGACGCCAAGGACAAGATGCCTGTCATTGCGCTGCGAGAAATCGCTGCCGGCAAGATCGGAACCGAAATGCTGAAAAAAGTCCCAGGCTAAAAAAACTTTACTGACCACTAGGCGCCCCCCATGGATCTCATGCTTGCAAAGACAGCACGAACCGGGGGGCGCCTCAAAACCGCCTCAAACGAAGATCCGACCTTGCTTGAGCCACAGGCAGCGGCAAAGTCTGGCGTTGCTTCGTTTTCGCAACTCACGGAAATACTTGCTGCTTATCTCCCTGGCGCTGATTTGGCGAGGATAAGAGACGCTTTTCGTTTCGCTGACGAAATGCATCTGGGACAGATGCGCATGTCGGGCGAACCCTATATTTCGCACCCGATAGCCGTAGCCGAGATTTGTGCAGACTGGAAACTGGATGCACAGGCGATCATGGCTGCACTGTTGCATGATGTCATGGAAGATCAAGGCGTCACCCGGCAGGAGATGATCGAGCGTTTTGGTGCCCCCGTTGCCGATCTGGTTGACGGTGTCTCCAAGCTCGACAAGATTGAATTTCAGTCCCATATTGAGGCGCAGGGGGAGAATTTTCGCAAGATGCTGCTGGCAATGGCCAGCGACATTCGGGTCATGCTTATCAAGCTGGCCGACAGACTGCACAACATGCGCACGATGGCGGCTATGCGCCCGGACAAACGGCGGCGCATCGCGCATGAGACGATGGAAGTGTATGTCCCGATAGCGCATCGGCTCGGCATCAACAGCTTGTATCGAGAACTTCAGGATCTGTCGTTTGCCAACATGTATCCGTTGCGACACAGGGCGCTTGCAAAGGCGATCAAGGCAGCTCGTGGCAATCGGGATGAGGTGCTGGGAACGGTGCATGATGCCGTCAAGAATGCGCTTGCAAATGCCGGGATTCAGGCTGATATTTACGGCAGGGAAAAAACGCTGTACGGCATCTATCGCAAGATGCGAAACAAGCACCTCGCGTTCTCGCAGATCCTTGATGTTTATGGATTTCGGGTCGTAGTGAAATCACTGGCAGAGTGCTATCAGGCGCTGGGCGTTTTGCATTCGATGTACAAGCCGATTCCCGGAAAGGTGCAAGACTACATTGCCATACCGAAGATGAACAAGTACCAATCCTTGCATACGACGGTGATTGGACCGTTCAAGACACCGGTTGAATTTCTGATCCGAACGGACGAAATGCATCATGTTGCCGAATCTGGCGTTGCTTCACACTGGATGTTCAAGCAGGGGCCGGACAAGGAGTTGACCGACATCCAGCAGCACAGCATTGCCTGGTTGCAGTCGCTTCTCGACATTCAGCAGCAGACCGGAAATTCTGCGGAGTTTCTGGAGCATGTCAAATTCGATTTGTTTCCGGATTCCGTTTATGTTTTTACGCCGAAGGCCAAAATCATTTCGCTTCCTAGAGCGGCAACGGCGCTTGATTTTGCGTACAGCATTCACTCGGATGTCGGCGACCAGACCATCGGTGTAAAGATCAACAACGAACCGGCGTCCTTGCGTACAGAACTGCAGAATGGCGACATTGTCGAAATTATTACATCACCGACTTCGCGCCCCAACCCGGCGTGGCTGACCTTCGTTCGCACGGGCAAGGCGCGATCTTCGATTCGCAGTTATCTGCGCACCGCCAGCTACGCCGAATCGGTTGAACTCGGCAGGCACTTGCTTGGCCAGTCATTGACTACCCTGAATTTAGCCCCGGAGATTTCACCTGCGATTGCTGAAAGGCTGATGGCCGAATCCGGCACCAAGACTCTGGATGATTTTTACGCAGACATTGGCACCGGAAAACGCCTGGCCATGATGGTGGCGCACCGTGTCCTGAGCCTGGTTCGGAGCAAGGCCAAGGGGAAGGGAAAGCAGGACGCCGCCGGCGACGATATTCCAGCGAGGCTAGAGCCGATTTTTATCTACGGCACTGAGGGCATGACGGTGCAGCTGGCAGAATGCTGTCGCCCGATTCCCGGAGACAATATCGTCGGTCAGTTGAATTTCGACCGCGGACTGGTGGTGCATGTTTCGGATTGCGAGCAGGCAAAACGCCTGATTTTCAAGGAACCGGAAAAGTGGATACCAGTGGCTTGGGGTGAGGAGTTGAACCGGCGTTTCGATTGCCGTCTGACCATCTTTGCGCAGGACGAGCAGGGCTTACTGGCGCGCATTGCTTCGGAAATCAGCGAGGCTGACGCCAACATTACTTATGTCAGCATGGACGAGGGCAAAGGTGATGTATTCACCAAGTTGCGGTTCATCCTGCAAGTTGAGGATCGCGATCACCTGGCGCGCCTGATGCGTCGATTGCGCCATGTTCACGGGGTCACAAAGATGGCGCGCGAATAATATTTACGGTGCGCAGATCGATGGTTGACTTTTTGCTGAAAAAGCCTCCAGACCAAAAGGTCCGGAGGCTTTTCAAGGAAACGAAAGCTTGCTTATTTGCCCATCAGTGCGCGTACATGGGCAGCGGTGCCGGTCGCAAGGCCTTCCATGCTGTAGCCACCTTCCAGAATGGACACGACACGACCTTCGGCTGTTTCGTCCGCGATTTTCATCATCTCCTTGGTGATCCAGTAATAGTCGTCATCGGTGAAGCTGAGGCCGCCGAGCGGATCTTTGTAATGGGCGTCGAAACCGGCCGAGATAATCAGCAACTCGGGTGCGAATTTGCGCAGTGCAGGCAGCAATTCTGCCGACATGCGCGCCCGGAAAGTTGCGGAATCGCAGCCCCGGTTTAGCGGAACATTCACGATGTTGTGGTCAACGCCGGTTTCATATTTGGCACCCGTGCCCGGATAAAACGGCGACTGGTGGCAGGAGCCGAAAAACAGATCCGGCTGGTTGTAAAAAGAATTTTGCGTGCCATTGCCATGGTGAACATCAAAGTCGACGACGGCGACGCGTTTCATTTTGCGCACATCGCGCGCATAGAAAGCAGCGATCGCTGCCTGGTTGTAAACGCAAAACCCCATTGCCCTGTCGGCTTCGGCGTGGTGGCCGCAAGGACGGGTGGCGCAAAAGACATTGTCGACATCCTTGTTGATAACGGCATCTACGCCACTGACGGCAGCGCCGACGCAGCGCATGACGGCTTCCAGCGAGCCCGGCGACATGATGGTGTCGCCACCGTCAAGCGGACGGTAGCCCTCTTGTGGAGAGACTTTCTCGACGCGCTCCACATACCCTTTGGTGTGCACCATCAGAACATGCTCGCGTTTGCCCATAGGCGCATCGCGCCAAAGCAAGTCGTCAAATTCGGGCGCTCTTAGTGCTTTGAGCACGGCAGTCTGCCGCTCCGGGGATTCCGGGTGATGCGGTCCGGGGCGATGTTCCATGCATGCGGCATGAGAGT
>CAZAWA010000052.1:0-15475 GCA_964488675.1 uncultured Oxalobacter sp.
TCCGCGCAATCCGGCCGTGATTGCCGACAATGTAGGCGACAATGTGGGCGACTGTGCCGGCATGGCTGCCGACCTGTTCGAAACCTATGTGGTCACCCTGATCGCAACCATGCTGCTGGGTGCGTTACTGATCACGAATGCCACCACTGAAGCCATCGTTTACCCGCTGCTGCTGGGCGCCGTATCCATTATCGGATCGATCATCGGCTGTTCTATGGTCAAGGCAAAACCGGGCAAGAAAATCATGTCCGCGCTCTACACCGGCCTGTGGTGGGCTGCCGGCCTGTCGCTGATAGGCTTTGTCATCGTGACCTATCTGGTCATGCCCGCCAACATGCTGTGGCCAATGATCGGTTCGGCTATCGTCGGTATCATCTTGACCGGCCTGATGGTGTACATCACCGAGTACTACACCGGCACTGACTTCAAGCCGGTACAACACATTGCAGAGGCATCGGTCACGGGCCATGGCACCAACATCATCGCAGGCCTCGGCGTGTCGATGAAGTCCACGGCGTACCCGGTCCTGGCTGTCTGTGCTGCAATTCTGGTTACCTACAAGCTCGGCGGCCTGTACGGCGTAGCCATTGCCGCCACTTCGATGCTTTCGATGGCTGGCATCATCGTTGCGCTCGATGCATATGGCCCGATTACCGACAATGCCGGCGGCATTGCCGAAATGGCCGAAATGCCTGATTCTGTTCGCGCCATTACCGATCCTCTGGATGCAGTTGGCAACACCACCAAGGCAGTGACCAAGGGCTACGCCATCGGTTCGGCCGGTCTGGCAGCGCTGGTTCTGTTCGCTGACTATACGCATGCGCTCGAGTCAGTCGGACAAAGCACGACTTTCGATCTGTCCGATCCGAAAGTCATTGTCGGCCTGATCATCGGCGGGCTGATTCCGTACCTGTTCGGCGCAATGGCGATGGAAGCCGTTGGTCGTGCCGCAGGTGCCGTTGTGATCGAGGTGCGCCGCCAGTTCCGCGACATCCCGGGCATTATGGATGGCACCGGCAAACCGGAATATGACAAGGCGGTCGACATGCTGACCACAGCCGCCATCAAGGAAATGATCATTCCATCACTGCTTCCCGTCGTTGTACCCATTGTGGTGGGGTTGACGCTTGGTGCGGCGGCACTGGGTGGCCTGCTGATGGGCACTATCGTCACCGGCCTGTTCGTCGCCATCTCGATGACTACCGGCGGCGGCGCATGGGACAACGCCAAAAAATATATCGAGGACGGGCATTTTGGCGGCAAAGGCTCCGAAGCGCACAAAGCCGCGGTAACCGGTGACACCGTTGGCGACCCGTACAAGGATACCGCTGGTCCGGCAGTCAATCCATTGATCAAGATTATTAATATCGTTGCCCTGCTGATCGTTCCTCTGCTACCCTCGACTGGCCTTAAGGCAGTTGATGTTCATTCCCCGTCTGCACCCGTAACGAAAGCGGTCATCATGCCGGCAGCTTCCGCTCCGTCCATTCCGGCTGCACTCGCCAACAAACCCGCAAGTGCGCCTGCTGCATCCGCCAAGGACACAGAGGCAAAATAAGTCATTTCCGTACTTGAAAAAAGGCAGCCGCAGCTGCCTTTTTTCATTTGATGAAGCGAAAATGCATGCCAATGGAAAAATCGCCAAATGGCAATCTTTGTTTATTCGTGTCAGAATGCAAATTCTTTAAACCATCGTTATTGGGAGAGTTGCCATGCGCGTTAAAATCACAGCTTTAGTTCTGGTCGCTTCACTCTCGTTGGCTGGCTGCGCCAACATGAATCAAACAGAACGGGATACCGCAACCGGGGCGGGGCTTGGCGCCATTGCCGGTGCAGTCATCGGGCACCAATCCGGTCGTGCTGGAGAAGGGGCAGTCATCGGCGGGATTCTGGGTGCGGTCGCCGGAAACGCCTGGTCCAATCACATGGAAAGGCAGCGGGTCGAAATGCAGCGCGCCGCCTATGGCACCGGCATCATTGTCACGAAAACAGACGACAATCGTCTGAAACTGTACATCCCCAGCGACATTTCATTCCCGTCCGGTCGCTCGGATATTTCGCCGAGATTCTCCCGGTTCCTCGATCGCTTCTCCGCCAACTTAGTTAATTACCCTTACACGGCTGTCGCCATCGTCGGACACACAGACAGTTCCGGGTCGGATGCGGTTAACCTGCCTCTCTCTCGTGACCGCGCCATGCGAACCCGCGATTACCTGATCAGCCGAGGCGTTGCACCCAACCGCTTTGCCGTTGATGGTCGTAGTTCGTACGAACCCATTGCATCCAACACAACATCCGAGGGACGCAAGCGCAACCGCCGTGTAGAAATCTATGTCTACGAGAGGCGCTAAGCCAAAGCCCTTGTGTTGCCATGCTGCAAAGGCGCATCGTCATTGATGCGCCTTTTTTCCTTATCGCATATAATCCCCGAGCAAGCTTTCATTTCAGAAAAAAGCTGTTATAATTTCGATCTTTTCACAAGAAGTCTCTTTCTACAATTTACATGACCACAATACGCCTTAAAGATAATGAACCGTTCGAAGTTGCCATGCGCCGCTTCAAGCGCACGATTGAAAAAACCGGCCTGTTGACCGAGTTGCGTGCACGCGAGTTTTACGAGAAGCCGACTTCCGAACGCAAGCGCAAGCTCGCTGCCGCCGTGAAGCGCCACTACAAGCGTATCCGCAGTCAACAACTGCCAAAAAAAATGTACTGATTTTCGCCGCACGCCTGCGTGCGGCCTGACTGCAAACCCGCTCCGGCCCGTCCGCAGCGGGTTTTGGTATTTTTATCGATTTGATCTGGAGGAAGTATGGGCCTGAAAGAACAGATTACCGAAGACATGAAGGCGGCGATGCGTGCCAAGGATGCGCAGAAACTGGGCACCATCCGTTTGCTGACGGCCGCCATGAAGCAAAAAGAAGTTGACGATCGGGTCGAATTGACCGACGCGCATGTCCTCGCAATCATCGAAAAAATGATCAAGCAACGCAAGGATTCCATCACCCAATTCGAGGCCGGTGGCCGTCAGGATCTGGCGGATATTGAAAAGACGGAATTGGCTATCCTGTCAGTTTACATGCCAGTCGCCATGTCACATGAAGAAATTCAGGCCGAAGTAGTAGCGGCCGCTGCCAACGCATCCGGCCCGCAGGACATGGGGAAAGTCATGGGTGTGTTGAAACAAAAGCTGGCCGGCAGAGCCGACATGACGACCGTATCGGCACTGGTCAAAGCCGCACTGACGAAGAGCTGATTTTGCGTTCGGAACATTATGTGCAAACATACGCATGCACATACTTCCAAACTGAACATCACTTGACAGCTTCGTGATCCCGCAATCCTTCATCCAGGATCTTCTGAACCGCGTTGACATCGTCGATGTGGTCGGCAACTATGTCAAGCTCAAGAAGGGCGGCGCCAATTTGCAGGGGCTATGCCCGTTCCACTCCGAAAAATCACCCAGCTTCACGGTCAGCCCCGTCAAGCAGTTCTTTCACTGTTTTGGCTGCGGCAAGAACGGAACCGCCATCGGCTTCCTGATGGAATACTCCGGCCTCGGCTTCGTCGAAGCCATACAAACTCTGGCGCAAAGCGTCGGCATGACCGTGCCGGAAGAACGAAGCGACATCCCGCCCGCGCATCGTGCGGCGCAGCAGGCCAAGAGCCTTGCCCTGTCCGATGTTTTGACCAAGGCAACACAACATTACCGCAACCAGTTACGCACCTCGCAGGAGGCTGTTTCCTACCTGAAAAGGCGAGGGTTGTCCGGCGAAATTGCCGCAAAATTCGGCCTTGGTTACGCCCCTGACGGATGGGACGGCTTGCGCGCCATTTTCCCCGACTACGATGCGAATGTCCTGGTTGAGTCGGGTTTGCTCATCGACAGAGACAATGAAGAAGGTGGCAGCAAAAAACGCTATGACCGTTTCCGCGATCGCATCATATTTCCCATTCGCAACACGAAGGGGCAGACCATCGGTTTTGGCGGCCGCGTCCTTGGCACCGGCGAACCCAAATACCTGAATTCCCCGGAAACGCCGCTTTTTCACAAAGGCAGCGAGTTGTACGGGCTGTTCGAAGCACGACAAGCCATGCGGGAAGCCGGCTTCGTCCTGGTAACTGAAGGCTACATGGATGTTGTCGCACTGGCGCAACTGGGATTCCCACAAGCTGTCGCCACCCTCGGAACGGCCTGCACACCCATTCATGTACAAAAACTCCTGCGCCAGACCGACCAGGTCATTTTCAGTTTCGATGGTGACACCGCCGGCCGACGCGCAGCCCGCCGCGCACTGGAAGCCAGCCTGCCGCATGCCGCCGACAACAAGACCATCAAATTTCTCTTTCTCCCATCGGAACACGACCCAGACAGCTATGTGCGGGAATTCGGTACCGAAGCCTTCGGCAAGCTGGTGCAAGATGCCATGCCGCTTTCTCAGTTTCTGCTGCGGGAGGTAATGGATGGCAATGACCTGAATGCCGCCGAAGGCAGGGCACGCATGCAATTCGACGCAAAACCCTTACTCCAGGCGATGCCCCCCTCAGCCTTGCGCCTGCAAATCGTCCGTAGCCTTGCTCAACTCGCGCAAACAACGCCCGCAGAAATGGAAAATATGCTTGCGCTTGCCAAACCTGTTGCACAAACCCGAAAAACCGCACCCCGTACCAAACGACTGCAACCAGTCGGTCTGGAGCGCCAGATAATGCGCCTGTTGCTAGCACACCCCGCACTTGCCATCGAATTGGAGGCAAGCGCAGTCGACGCAATAGCCCGTTTCGCACCGGACCATGCCGAAATGTTCATGCAATTGCTGGAACCAGCGCGCGACATGGGTATGCGCGCCAACTTTGCCGCATTGTCTGAACAGTTGCGCGCTTCCGGGCCGGATTTTGACCAAATCATCGAAGAAATCGCGACCAACCGCGATTACGACCTTGACCTTGCCCGCACAGAAATGGCTGATGCAGTCCGAAAAATCAAGCTGCAGGCCATCGTCACCGAGTTGAATGCGCTTTCATCCTCCGGGCTGAGCACGGAAGAAATCAGCACCCGATACCGCGAACTGACAAAACTGCAAAAGTTGCTGCAGCAGGAAGAAAAAGAAATTGCCAAGCGGTGATTTCGACACCTACCTTTTTGCAGAGGAATTGCATATTATGGTACAATTGTAAGTTTTCTATTCAGCAACTTGGTTCATCTTGGTGCGCAATGTTAAATATTGCGCCAACGACAATACCAAAGGCATTGGCCGGAAGCAAATCGGTCAGATCCTGGCACTCACAACGCGAGTAAAGAGGCGATAGACAATCACATGGCAAACGCAATGAAGAAAACCGCGAAAACCCAAGCAGCTCCCGCAAAATCCAAAAAAACAGTTTCTGCCAAACCTGCTCCCGCAAAGAAGTCTGCGCCCGCCGGAACGGCTGCATCAACTAAAAAGACGGCAAACAAGCCCGCGCCAAAAATTGCTGCAAAAACTGAAAACAAGAAAGTGGCTGCCTCTGCCCCCAAGGTTAGCGAAAAAACAAAGCCTTCCCCAGCTTCCGCAACCAAGGAAGTAAAGCCGACTCCTGCAAAAAGCGCTTTGCCCAAGGAAAAAGTTCAGCCGAAGGCTGAGGCGCAAGCTGTTGCCAAGCCCTCGAAAGCCACAGCCAAACAAGTTTCTCCCGAGCCGATGGTCAGTTCAACATCGAATGTTGTACAGACTACCGATGCCGCCACGCTGGCAGCCATCGACACATCCGGTTATTTTCTGCCTTCTGTCAAAGTGCCCGGAAGACGCGGACGCAAACCCAAGGAATTTCAGCCAGAGAATGATGAAGTCGCCGCGCTGAACGCCGTCGAACGCGCCGAAATGAAGGCCGCTGACAAAGCACGCGCCAAGGATCGAAAGGCCAAGGAAAGGGCCTTGCTGAAGGATGCGTTTTCCGCCGACACGGAAGCGACCGAAGAGGAACTCGAACGACGCAGGCAGAAACTCAAGACGCTGATCAAACTGGGCAAGGAACGAAGCTTCCTGACTTACGCCGAGATCAACGATCATCTGCCCGAAAACATCGTTGAGCCGGAGGCCATCGAGGGCATCATCGGCACCTTCACCGATATGGGGATCGCTGTTTTCGAGCAGGCACCTGATGCCGAATCGCTACTTCTTACCGACGATGTTCCGACCGTCACCAGCGACGAAGAGGTAGAAGCGGCTGCCGAAGCCGCGCTGTCTACCGTCGACTCGGACTTCGGCCGTACGACAGACCCTGTCAGGATGTACATGAGAGAGATGGGTTCGGTGGAACTCCTCACCCGTGAAGGCGAGATAGAAATAGCCAAACGCATTGAAGATGGCCTGATGGACATGATACAAGCCATCTCAGCATGCCCGACTACGATCGCAGAAATCATCGCAGCCGCAGGAAGAGTCGCCGCCAACGAAATCAAAATCGATGAGATTGTCGATGGCCTGGTCGACCCAGCGGCAAGCGTGGAGCAGCCCCTGCCGTCCGGTGCGGCCTCTGCCGACGACGACGAAGGCGAAGAGGGCGCAGAAGAAGACGAGGAAGAAGAGGTAGAGGAAGAAACCAACAGTGGCGGCGCTGCAGCCGGATTCACTGCCGAACAGCTTGAGCGCCTCAAAATGAACGCGCTCGATAAATTCTCGTCAATCGCCTACCAATTCGACAAAATGCGCAAGGCTTTCGAACGCGAAGGCTACAACTCGAAAGCGTATGTCAAGGCACAGGAAACCATTTCAAACGAGCTGCTTGGGATTCGCTTCACCGCCAAATTCATCGAACGACTATGCGACACGCTTCGCGGCCAAGTTGATGAAGTACGCAATGTCGAAAGACAGATCCTTGAAGTGGCAGTCAACCGCTGCGGTATTCCGCGCGCCCACTTCATCAAGGTCTTTCCCGGTAACGAAACCAACCTCGACTGGGTCGATGAAGAAGTCAGTGCAGGACACGCGTACAGCGCAATCCTCAACCGCAATGTGCCAATGATCAAGGAGTTGCAGCAGAAGCTGATCGACCTGCAAACGCGCGTGGTGCTCCCGCTGCCCGACCTGCGCGGCATCAACCGTAAAATGTCCGCTGGCGAAAAGCGCGCACGGCAGGCCAAGCGCGAAATGACCGAAGCTAACCTGCGCCTGGTCATTTCAATCGCCAAGAAATACACCAACCGCGGCCTGCAGTTCCTCGACCTGATTCAGGAAGGCAATATCGGTCTGATGAAGGCGGTGGACAAATTCGAATACCGCCGCGGCTACAAGTTCTCTACCTATGCAACCTGGTGGATCCGTCAGGCAATTACCCGCTCGATTGCGGATCAGGCCCGCACCATCCGCATTCCTGTGCACATGATCGAAACGATCAACAAGATGAACCGCATTTCGCGCCAGATTCTGCAGGAAACCGGCTCCGAACCGGATCCGGCAACACTCGCGGAAAAAATGGAAATGCCGGAAGACAAGATTCGCAAAATCATGAAAATCGCGAAGGAACCGATTTCGATGGAGACACCGATCGGCGACGACGACGATTCGCATCTTGGCGATTTCATCGAGGACAACAACACGCTCGCGCCCGCCGATGCCGCGCTGCATGCGTCCATGCGCAATGTTGTCAAGGATGTGTTGGACTCGCTCACACCTCGTGAAGCCAAAGTGCTGCGTATGCGCTTCGGCGTTGAAATGTCGACCGACCACACGCTCGAAGAGGTTGGCAAACAGTTCGATGTCACGCGCGAACGCATCCGCCAGATAGAGGCAAAAGCCCTGCGAAAACTGCGCCATCCGTCGCGCTCAGACAAACTCAAGAGCTTCCTTGAAAGCAACTGATCGAACAACACAGGGCCTCTAGCTCATGTTGGTTAGAGCAGCGGACTCATAATCCGTTGGTGCGGGGTTCGACTCCCCGGGGGCCCACCAAATTTTATGTAGTGTTATCAAAGGGGTAGGTGATTTTTCATCTCCCCTTTTTCCTTGCTCTTTCTCTCCCGCTCAACATATGATCAATAAGAGACCTCATGGCTTCGATCAGCAAGCGAGGGAAAAAAGTGGCAAGTTGAATCGATCCAAGCAGGCGGGAAACTGCTACTTCTTTCTTGTATGATGGGATAACGAATTGCAAGATTCTGCCTGATCTTTCTTCAGCAGGATGCGTGCGCAATATCTGCTATATGGATTGCAAACTTACAAGCGAATACAACAGGTTAGAGAAATCCGGCTTAAGATGGACAAGCATATAACAACGGGGAGGATAATCATGACGCAAAGACATGGGACGATTGCAAGTTTGGCGCTGGGCATCTTAATGGCATGTCTGTTTGTCGCTTGCAGCAAGACTGATACTGCGAGCAGCAGCCCCAGTGCTGCGCCCAATGCTTCAGCATCGGCAGCAAGCCCAGTGGTTTCAGCACCAGTTGCATTGCCGGCGCAACCAAGCGCGTTGCCTGCGCCGACATATCCGGCACCTTCGCCACTTCCAGCCAAAAAATCCTATCCGCAAGCCTCCGCTTCGGAATTTTCTGCGTTTATCAATGCAGCAGAATCAGGCAACATCGCTGGCGTTAAAAGATATATGGCATCCGGATATGACATCAACCGAAAAGCCGGTGATGACAGGCGCTACGGCTCCAGGGCTGGTCACACAGCGGTTTCCCGCGCGGCATATGCAGGCAGGCTAGCTGTGGTTGAGTTGCTGGCTGAATCGGGTGCGCATGTTGATGGCGACGCTTTGCGGGCGGGGGCACTTGGCGGCAACCCCAGAGTCGTCAGATATCTGCTGGATGCGAGCATGAAATACACCAGAAACGAACTCAGCATCGCCGCAGTAAGCGGTGTTGGCAATCCGGCGATATTGGGCATGTTGCTCGACACTGGTGCCGACCCGAATTTTAGGGTCGATAAAGGATGGACGCCACTGACATTTGCTGCTGCCGACGGAAAAGTGGATAGCGTCCGCTTATTGCTGGCGCGAGGGGCTAATCCGAACGATCACGGCAGCCGCGATACACCGCTGATCATGGCGGCCTATGCGGGTCATGTGCCAACGATAAAATTGTTGCTGGCGGCGGGAGCCAACCCGAATGCTATCGGCAATGATGGTCGCACACCTTATCAAGCAGCGATTTCAGCGAGAAAAAGGGAAGCCGCCGAATTTCTCAGATCACAGTCGGACGGCAGATCGCCGCATGGCGGTGGCAGGCCTTCGTGGGCTGATGGCAGGCAACAACAAGGTGGCAATGGCTGGCCGCGCGATGGTGCAAGACCGTCTCATTCGCCTGCGCCGGTGGCCCCCACGGTTGGCAGCACGCCACCAGCACTCCCACCACCTTCGCCTCCGACCGCGAGCGTGAAGCCAGTCACACCACCACCAGCGCCTCCGGTCGCCAGCGTGAAGCCCGTACCGTCGGCGGGCGTTGTCAAACCGCAGGATAGTTCATCAGCGAATCTGATGTGTCAGGTGGAATCAAGGGGGCCAACCAAACAGATAATTGTGACCTACAAGCTTGGCGAGCAGATTTATGCGATCAGCGATTATGCGATCATGCGGGCAAAACGGCGCGGGTGGATGGATGGAAAGCAAAAGTTTTCGCAAGCTGAAATGCAGGATTTATTGAAGCGCGGTGCCGCGAAGTGCCCATGAACCAGGGGAAAACGGGGTTGGCTTGCGCAGTGTGCGTGGTGCATGGCGCAATAACACTGACCCCGTTTTACTCATTTTGCGCACTCATTTTGCGCCGTTAAGTGCGACGGCCAGTTGCGTATCGACTTTGGCGATATAGTCGCGCAACCGGTCGCTGAACATCCTGCCGACAAAAGCGGGATTGAGGGCTGTCCCGCCGTCAAAGTTCTTCTTGAGCTGATCCCTTCGCCTCCCCCAAAGAAGATAGGCCGCAAACAAGAAATATCCCGGCACTAATTGGCCGACGAATCCTGCCCATCCTTTATGTAAGGCTCATGCAATCGGACAGGCTGCGCAGCTTTTTTGCGCATGCGGAGATTTAGCATTTCGACAGCCACCGAGAATGCCATGGCAAAGTAAATGTAGCCCTTAGGCACATGGTTGCCAAACCCTTCAAGCAGCAATGTAAAGCCAATCACGATCAGAAATGACAGTGCCAAAATCTTGACCGTGGGATGCCGTGATACAAAGCGCCCTATATGTGATGCAAATACCATCATGAGTCCGACAGATGTAATCACAGCGGCAATCATGACCTCAATTTCATTGACCATGCCAACCGCTGTGATAATAGAATCCAGAGAGAAAATCAGGTCAACAATGATGATTTGCGTAATCACTGTCAGGAAAGTCGACCTGACCTTGCTGGACTCATGTCCCTCCTCGCCCTCCATTAATTGGTGAACTTCACTCACGCTTTTCCAAATGAGGAAAAGGCCCCCGCCAATCAGGATAAGATCACGGCCCGAAAGACTTATCATTTTTCTGACACTGTCAAGCATGGGCGGCGCATCCAAAATCATCTTCCATCCGCCATCTTGCAAGTAGATGGCGAAAATCGGCTTGACCAGCCCAACGATCAAGGACAATACAAGCAACAGTCCGATGCGCATGAAGAGCGCAAGAAAAAGGCCAAGCCGACGCGCAAATTCGCGCTTATCTGGCGGCAACTTGTCGACCAGAATCGAAATGAAAATGATGTTGTCGATTCCAAGCACGAGTTCCAGACCGGTAAGGGTCAGGAACGCAATCCAGGCTGCAGGGCTGTTAAATAGTTCAGTCATATCGGTTTTCCGCTTGTTTTACCGCTTATAGACCGAGGCCGGCACCAGCCCCCATCAGAGTAGCGATGCCAAGTATTGCGAATATTGCGGCGGCAATGGTGTGGACAAGCTTCATTGGGATTCTTGCTGCCAATTTGTCGCCAACTAGGACTGCCGGGACATCGGCAATCAGCATGCCGAGTGTTGTGCCAATCACGACCGTCAGAGGCGCTGCATAGTGAGCAGCCATGGCGATAGTGGCAAACTGCGTCTTGTCACCCATCTCCGCGAGAAAAAAGGTAATAAATGTGGCTCCAAAAACACCAAGGTGTTGCGCAATCTTGGTCTCTTCCTCTTCAATTTTGTCTGGGATCATCGTCCAAGCGGCCATGCCGACAAAAGACAGTCCCAGCACCCAGCGCAAAACCTCTGGGCTAATCGCGTTTGTGATCCATGCGCCCAAAAGGCCAGCAAGACTATGGTTGATGATCGTGGCAACAAAAATACCCGCGATGATAGGCAGGGGTCTCTTAAAACGAGCGGCAAGGATAAAAGCAAGGAGTTGGGTTTTGTCGCCAATTTCTGCAAGGGCGACGACACCCGTTGATACGAGAAAGGCTTCCATTATTTGTCCAAGGCCGGGGTTAAGACGAATGACCACGATGCCTCCCCGACCGAAACGGAAGCATGGCGATCAAAGGTCTTGCCAAGCGATAAAGCCGTTTACGCCATGGCCCTTAAGCCAAGTATGTTGACATAAACTTCTTCTGAAGAAGAGCGGCTACTCCCCAATGAACGGATGAATTATACCTCCAAAATATTTACGGGATTACTTCACCAACATAAATAACGAGGAAAACACGAGCGTCTGCTTCCGCCGAAAGCGCATTGGTATTGATACAAAAGATCAGTTCATGAATAGATATTTATGCAATGTCAGGAAGCCTGCTACTGACTCAAGCCACGCGCCTCGATATCCCACAGACACTCTACCTTGTTCCGCCTGAAACCGACATACTGGCTGTAAAGATTGGCCGTAGGGTCGCAATGCCCCGGAATCAGCATGAGTCTCTCTCCAAGGCGATCACGAAAGTTGTCTCCATGAACCTCGATAATTCCGTGCTCGTCGTTTGCGGCAGCATAGTTTAGCGAAGATCTGTGTTCATTCGAGATTACCAGTGGCATGCCGGAGTCGACCGCCACACCTTTCAGGCCCAGATCGCATATGACCCTATCTTTTCTGGAAGCGCTCATGATGGTGGAAATGATGAACAAACTATGCTCAAACTTCAGGTCACCATTCCACTGACAGGAACCGTAATGTCTGTCCATGAACACATATGAACCTGGTTGAATTTCAGTATAGACGCCGCTTGCCATATCAAACTCTGCCGTGCCGGTTCCACCTCCGGTCACAACCTCGCACACTATTCCGCGCACATCCAGATATCTTAAATACTCGGCAGTGGCATCGGCCGATCGGCGCGCAGCCAACTGCCTTTGAATCCAGTCGCCGACATGCTGGGCGCCGCCATGATATGCCTGCAATCCACCAAACCGAAGTGCCTCATGCGACGAAATCACATCTATCAATTCAAGCAAATCATCGGCTCTAAATACGCCGCACCGCCCCTGCCCAACATCCACCTCAGGCAACACGGAAATATGAACTCCCGCATTCCTCGCTGCCTTGCCTAGCGGAACAATTTGCGCAATGTGATCAACGCACACGCTCAAATTCACATGTCTGGCCAGATCGACGGCCATAGCGATCTTGTCAGCACCAAAAAATTGGTTGCTGATGTGTATGCTGCCTACGCCTTCATTTGCAAATGGATATGCCTCACTCAGTTTTTGGCAGCATACGCCCACTGCGCCAGTGGCAAGCTGCGCCCTGGCAATTGCTGTCGATTTGTGCGCCTTGGCGTGCGGACGAACCGCAACCTTGTGACGGCGGGCCAACTCTGCCATCTGGCGAAGGTTGTTTTCGAACGCATCGAGATTTATCAACAAAGCGGGAGAACTGACAAAATCCAGGGAGTCTCCAATTTTTGCCTGTGGCGGCAGCTTGAGTTGCACAGCTTTGCTCCCGATGTCTTTATTTCAAGCAATGGAACGCCGGTGGGTCCAGAATCAGACTTGGCTCAACTTCATTTTTTCGGATAGCCCACCGACTGAGCCAGGATGATGTGCTGGGTTTTCTTCAGGCTCAGCGCTTTTGACAGCGCCGGTTTGTCGATGTAGGCGCGAACCATCGTCACCAGCCCCTCCGATGCGCAGAACAGGTAGACATTCTGGCTGACATAGCCTGTATCCGTCGCGGAATAAAACTTCCTGTAATCCTCGTCGTCGTCCTTGAACTTTTCGTAATCCGACACGAATACCAGATTCACTGGCGCTTCCTTCACAAACGCCTGTTTGCCCGTCAAGGCGCGGATGTCCTTGTCGCTCACTGGCAGCAGCCGGTTTGCAAACGGCTCGTACAGCGATACTCCCTTTTCGGTGACGACGAAAATGCTGATTTCCTGCAGATCGTGCGCCGAAGGTGCCGTCCTGCCCCTGGACTCGGGGCGGTTCACGCCATTCGCCGCCCACAACAGGTTCGACAGCATTTGCGGAGATAGCGGCTGGCTGCCGTATTCACGCACTGTGCGCCTTTCCTTCAACGCCTGCATCAACGGCTTGCCGCCAGTCGTCTGCGGCGGCGGCAACGCACCGTTGATCGGCTGGCTGGAGGCTGCGGAAGTTGAGGGTGTCACTGAAGCCGCCTTCGGTTTGGCGTCACTGGATGCCGAATTGCCGCACGCCGTCAGCCAGATCATCCCTATCACTGCGCACAGAAAAGACTTGCTGAGATACTTGCTTGCGGATTTCATCGGCTCCCTTTCTCATGTTGATGTGGTGGTATGTCGCCCAAAAAAAGGGCTCAGTTCGTGATAAGTGCGCGGATCTCGTCAGGCAACGGCATGGATTTTCCGGTTTGATGATCCACCCACACCACCTTTGCGCCGCCGGCGGCGTAAATCGTATCCGGATCGTCGCTGCGCCGGATTTCCTGTGTTATTTCAAAACTGGACCGCCCCGGCGAACCGGCGTAGGTGCGCACTTCGACCGTGCCAGGATAAGTCAGCGGACGGAAAAAAGTGCAATGCGCGCTGACGACGATGGCTTCCACCACGCCATTTTCGCGACCTCGACCAATCTCCGTATACCACTCGATTCGGGACTGTTCCAGAAACCGGAAATAGATGGTGTTGTTCACATGCCCCATTGCGTCCAGGTCACCCCAGCGCATGGGGATGCGCGCAATGTACACCAGCTTCCGTTCACTCATATCCCTCCTTTCAGAGTACGCTCATGCCATCGTCGGCAGTAATAATTGAACCATTGATCAAGCGTGATTCGTCCGATGCGAGCAGTAGCAGCAAACCATCCAGATCTTCCGGCTTGCCAGCGCGCTTGCGCGGCAACTGGCTGATGAAATTCTGCCCCTTCTCGCTGTTAAAGTGCTCCGCGTTGATTTCGGTCAGCATGTAGCCCGGACAGATGGCATTGGAATTGATGCCGTACTGCCCCCACTCCAGCGCCATCGACTTGGTCATCTGGATCATCGCCGCCTTGCTCATGCAGTAAATGCCGAACTTTGGCAGCGGGCGCAATCCGGCGACCGACGCAATGTTAATGATGCTGTGCTGCTTTTTCGGATCGACCTTGCCGCGCGCGATCATGCGCTTGGCCGTTTCCTGCGCCACGAAGAAGGCCCCGCGCAAGTTGGTGCCCATGATGTGCAGGTAGTCATCCATCGTCACCTCTTCGAGACGCTGGTTGCTGACAACCCCGGAATTGTTGACCAGAATATCAATCGGCCCGACCTCCGTTTCTGCCTGCGCCACCGCCGCCTTGATGCTGGCGAGATCGGTCACATCCAGATGCACCACATGAGCAGAACCGCCATCAGCCTCAATTTCTGCGCGCATTTCCTTCAACAACGCTATGCGGCGCGACGCCAGCACAACGCGGGCACCAGCCTGCGCCAGAACGCGAGCCGCGCGAGCACCTAAACCGCTGGAGGCACCGGTCACCAGCGCCGTTTTTCCGTCAAAGTTGAATTCGATTCCCATGATCTTTCTCCTGGCGGTTTCGTGTCCGGCAATCCATCTCGCGCCAGAAACGATATCATTACACATTTCGCCGGTTTTGAAGGCGGCGTCGAGGCGGGAGGGCGTTCGAAACCACCCGCGTGCAACTCTTTCTTATCGGCAGGATACTTATGACGCAATACCAGGCCTCTGACATGGAACAAGATTTCGGTTCGCGCGAAGCAATGGAATATGACATCGTGATCGTCGGTGCCGGCCCCGCCGGACTTTCCGCCGCAATCCGGCTCAAACAAATGGCGGCCAAACAAGGCAACGATGTGTCAGTCTGCGTGCTGGAAAAAGGTGCCGAAATCGGCGCGCACATCCTGTCCGGCGCCATCGTCGATCCGCGCGCACTCGATGAGTTGTTCCCCGACTGGCAGCAGCGCGGCGCACCCCTGAGTGTTCCCGTCACTGAAGACCATTTCCTGTTTCTGTCGGAGACGAAATCGATCCGCACGCCCAACTGGATGCTGCCGCCGTGCTTTCACAATGATGGCAACTACATCGCTTCGCTTGGCAACCTGGCGCGCTGGCTGGGTGAGCAGGCCGAAGCGCTTGGCGTGGACATTTTCCCCGGCTTTGCCGCAGCCGAAGTGCTGTTCA
>CAZAWA010000053.1:0-12645 GCA_964488675.1 uncultured Oxalobacter sp.
AAAGGCGCGGCACTGACGACCTTCGTCAGTCTGGCCGGACGCTACCTCGTTCTGATGCCAAACAATCCGCGAGGCGGTGGTGTTTCCCGCCGTGTCGAAGGTGACGAACGCGCCGAATTGCGCGACGTGATGGATCAGTTGCAGGTGCCGCAGGGCATGAGCCTGATCGCCCGTACCGCCGCCATTGGCCGCAACGAAGAGGAACTGCAATGGGACCTCAACTACCTGATGCAGTTGTGGAAGGCCATTGACGGTGCCGCGAACCAGCAAAAGGGCGCTTTCCTGATTTATCAGGAAGGCAGTCTGGTCATCCGCGCCATTCGTGATTATTTCCAGCCGGACATTGGCGAGATCCTGATCGACACGGACGAAATTTACGAGCAGGCACAGCAGTTCATGAGCCATGTCATGCCGGACATGGTACATCGGGTAAAGCGCTACACTGACAATGTTCCGCTCTTCTCGCGATTCCAGATCGAGCACCAGATCGAAACCGCCTACTCGCGAACCGTTCCGCTTCCTTCTGGCGGCGCTATCGTAATCGACCATACCGAAGCGCTAGTTTCGATTGATGTCAACTCGGCGCGCTCGACTCGAGGCTCTGACATCGAGACGACGGCCTTCAACACCAATTGCGAAGCGGCTGAAGAAGTGGCGAGACAATTGCGTCTGCGCGACCTGGGCGGACTGATCGTCATCGATTTCATCGACATGGAGAGCTCAAGGAATCAACGCGAAATTGAGAATCGCCTGAAAGATGCGCTGCATCACGACCGGGCGCGCGTGCAAATGGGCAAGATTTCACGCTTCGGGTTGATGGAACTTTCCCGCCAGCGTTTGCGGCCGTCTTTGTCAGAGGGTAGCCATGTCACCTGCCCACGATGCAACGGAACCGGGCACATTCGCGATACCGAATCCTCGGCGCTGCAGGTTCTTCGCATTATCGAAGAAGAGGCGATGAAAGAGAATTCAGCGATGATCCATGCGCAAATGCCTGTGGATGTCGCGGCTTTTCTCCTAAACGAGAAGCGCGGCGAAGTGCTCAAGATCGAGACACGACATCATGTCAGGATTGTCCTGATCCCCAACAAGCATCTGGAAACGCCACATTACAAGCTTGAACGCATCAAGCATGACGATCCGCGACTTGAAGAAAACCAGGCAAGTTACACGCTGGCCGAACTGGCCGACACGGACGAAGGATTCAGCAAGCGACAGAAGGAAGAAGTCCGGCCCAAGCAGGAAGCAGTCGTCAAGGGCATAACGCCGGATCAGCCGGCGCCTGTTTACGAGCGGGCGCCCGTGGTTCAACCAAAACTGGAAGCCGCCCCTCTTGATGAAGGCTTCTTCAGCAAGATCTTCGGCTTTTTCCGTAAGAGGTCTGCTGAGCCGGTTCCTGCGACAGCACCTGCGAAAGAGACACGCACGCCACAGTCTGAGCAACGCCCCAGTCGCAACCGTGGCAGAAACCGCCGTGGTGGAAGAGACCGGGAAGACCGTCGTGAAGCAACGCGTACCGGCCAGCGAGATGAGCAGCCAAAGCGGCCACAAGCTGAGCAAACCGAAGCAACCCGTCAGGCTCGCCCCGCCCGCCCGCCGCGAGAGGGTGGCCGCAATGATCGTCAGCGTGACGAGCGCAAGGATGCGTCCTCTGCCGATAAACCTCAGAAGGCTGCGGCACCCGTTGCGGTGGCAGCACCCGTGGTTGCAGTTGAGCCCGGTTCTTTGGTAGTGGCAGACGAGTTGTTGAATGTGAGATTGACAGAAGGTTCCGCCGAAGGTGTGGCAGATGCCGCCGCACAGGGTGATGAGCCGCGTCGTCGCCGTCGTCGTGGTGGCCGCAACCGCAATCGCCGGGAACGCGATGTCAATGCGAAGGGCGCGATTGATGACACAACAGATGACTCTGGCCTTGACGCTGCAGATGATGTCCAGTCGGAAGAGTCCGTCGAATCGATGCCGCAGGTTGAAGCCGTCTCTGCTCAATCCGTTGCGCCAGTTTCTGAGATGTCAATTATTTATCAGCAAGCATCGTCATTGCCTGTCAGCTCGCCGATTGAAATCGTGCAGACGGTCGAAGTGATGCCTTCCGTGTCGGCAGATGAACCCGTCATATCTGGCCAGCCGGCAGCATTGGTTGAACCGCCCTTCTGCTGGACAACGCCGGAGCTACCCCCAAGAGTGACGGAGCAGGCTGAGAAAACCACCTTTTCAAACCCTGGGTCGGCTATGAGTGAAATTGAACCGCCCCAGGAGTCCACCCTTTCAGTCGCCGAGTCGTCGGCTGAAGCCATGCCGATGCCGGTCGCTGAGGCATCGATTGCATCGTCCCCAGCCGCAGAACAAGTGGTTGCAACGGAAGTCGTCCGTTCAGAACCGCAGCCCGTTGCCTCTCGATCGCTGCCTGTTGAGGCCATGCTGGCATCGGCAGGATTGTCGCTGGCAGCGACCGATCCGGAGAAACTGCGTGCGGCTCAGGAAGCGGTACTACATAACGAGCTTGCACCCCGGCTAGGACGGCAACGCAAACCGGTGCAATCGCTCCCGGCGGAGCCGTTGATACAGGTTGACACCCGCAACGACTAAGCTATTTTTCAATTGAAAAGGGGGGCTTGCTGCCCCCTTTTTTTGATTTAGGCGCAATAGCCACCACCTGTGCGTTTGAGCACTTTGTGCTATCTTGCTCTCTATGACGAAGAAGATTATTCCCATCGCTGCCAATCGCTATTCCAACGCAGTTCCGACCGCACCTGCAGATTTAGAACGCTCTGCTGGCGCCATAACCGATGCACGCAACCGGCCATTGCGTGATTTGCGTATTTCCGTTACGGATCGCTGCAATTTCCGATGCGTGTACTGCATGCCAAAAAATGTCTTCGGCAAGAATTTTGCGTTTCAACCGCATGCATCGCTGCTTACCTTTGAGGAAATTACGCGTTTGGCCAGCATCTTTGTTGCGCACGGCGTGGAAAAGCTGCGCCTGACTGGCGGCGAGCCCTTATTGCGCAAGGACATCGAACGCTTGATTGGCATGCTAAGCGCAATCAAGACTCCTTCCGGCAAGGATCTGGATTTGACCCTCACCACCAATGGCTCGCTGCTGCGTCGGAAGGCACAGAGCCTGCGCGATGCGGGTCTGAATCGCATAACAGTTTCGCTCGATGGGCTCGACAACGCGATTTTCAGAAAAATGAATGATGTTGATTTCCCGGTATCCGATGTCCTGGACGGAATCGAGTTTGCCAGCAAGGCCGGTTTCTCCCACCTGAAAATCAACATGGTGGTCAAGCGCGGTACGAACGATAATCAAATTTTGCCGATGGCACGGCATTTCAGAAACACGCCGTTCGTTCTTCGATTCATCGAATACATGGATGTCGGCTCATCGAATAATTGGGCGCTTGACGAAGTCCTTCCGTCCGCTGATGTCATCAGCCTGATCCATGCAGCAATGCCGCTGGAAGAAGTCGAACCAAACTACACCGGTGAAACGGCAGAGCGGTGGCGATATCGCGACGGCAGCGGAGAAATTGGCGTCATCGCCAGCGTGACCAACGCATTCTGCAGCGACTGTACGCGAGCAAGAATTTCAACCGATGGCAAGCTTTACACCTGTCTGTTTGCCACGCACGGCCACGATTTTCGTGCCCTGCTTCGCGGCGATCACACGGATGCAGAAATTTCAGCCGCGCTTGCTTTTCTCTGGCGTGTCCGGGATGACCGCTATTCCGAGTTGCGGCACGAAATTGCGTCGCAAGCCAGCCGTCCAATGAAGAAGGTCGAAATGTCTTACATCGGCGGTTAGTTCAATCGCCGCCTCTCGCAAGCGATTAGAGGTTATTCCACATGCTGGACAAAAATCAGATTACCGGTCTCATACTTGCTGGCGGTCGCGGCTCCCGCATGGGCAGTGTGGACAAGGGTTTGCAGATTCTGGGCGGCGAACCGATGGTGTCGTTCGTTATCAGGCGACTGGCACCGCAGGTTGGCGCACTGATGATCAATGCGAACCGCAACCAAGAGCGCTACCGTGAGTTTGGCGCTCCCGTCTGGCCGGACGAGTTGAACGAATATGCCGGACCGCTGGCTGGATTCCAGGCGGGCTTGCGCCACTGCCAGACGCCCTATCTGCTGACCGTTCCTTGTGACAGCCCTTTCCTGCCGAATGATTTGGTCGAGCGTTTGGGAACGGCATTGGAGCAGCAAGGCGCAGATTTGGCGGTGGCGGTCACGGGCGAGGGGGCGACGCGCCAGCCGCACCCGGTTTTCTGCCTGCTGAAATCCTCGCTCCTGCCGGATCTGAATGAATTTCTGCGCAGCGGCAAACGCAGAATTGATGCCTGGTATGCTTCGCTCCAATTCGTGGAAGTCCTGTTTGAGGAGGAGGCGGCCTTTCGCAACATCAATACAATGGAGGAGTTGCTTCAGTCTGACGCTGACTAAAGCACCTTTCGAGCCATTACAGCTTCTGTCGGGAAGAGTCATGCCCAAGCGAACCCTCTCTGAAATCGTCAGCTGCCTTGCCGGTTACGACCCTGATGCGCTTCCCGTTGTGCAGGCGCAGCAAATCATTCGCGATTTTGTCGTTCCGATAGACGCGGTCGAAGTGGTTGCCCTGCGGAGTGCGCTTGGGCGCGTACTGGCGAGAAACATCGTTTCCCCAATCAATGTGCCAGCCCACGATAATTCCGCCATGGACGGCTATGCGCTTCGCGGCGCAGATCTGATGCATGACGCTCCCACTGCGCTGATCGTGGTTGGCACGACACTGGCTGGCGAGACACATGCCGGCAAGGTCAGCGCGGGTGAGTGCGTGCGGATCATGACCGGCGCCGTCATGCCAGTCGATTGCGATACGGTCGTGCCACAGGAGTTTGTCTCGCTCGAAGGCCAGCGCATCACCGTTCCACCCGGTGCAGTCGCAACGGGCGACAATCGTCGCCTGAGAGGCGAAGATCTTGAAGCCGGAAAAACGGCGCTGAACAAGGGAACCCTTTTGCGGCCTGCGGAGTTGGGCTTGCTGGCATCGCTCGGCGTTGGCGAAGCACCCGTTCAGCGACGGCTGCGCGTGGCCTTTTTCTCGACTGGTGACGAACTGCGCTCAATTGGCCAGACGCTCGATGAAGGCAGTGTGTACGACAGCAACCGCTATACCCTATACGGGATGCTGACGCGACTGGGATGCGACATTGTCGACATGGGCGTGGTCAGAGATGATCCGGCGCTGCTGGAAGCCGCGTTTCGAAGCGCGTGCGAAAACGCCGATGCCATCATTACTTCCGGCGGCGTTTCCGTTGGCGCTGCAGACTACACGAAAGAAACCATGTCAACTCTGGGAGACATGACATTCTGGAAAATTGGCATGCGCCCCGGCCGTCCGATGGCTTTTGGCAAAATTCACTCAAATGGCCACCACGCTGTCCTGTTCGGTCTGCCGGGCAATCCGGTGGCGGTGATGGTCACATTTTATTTTTTTGTTCGCGATGCCCTGCTACGCATGATGGGCGCTAACGCCAAACCACTTCCACTGGTGCGAGTTCGTTCGCAATCCAGCATCCGGAAAAAGGCCGGGCGCACCGAATACCAGCGCGGAATCCTTTCTCGTAACGATCAGGGAGAATTGCAGGTAAGCATCACTGGTTCGCAGGGATCGGGCATTCTGCGATCAATGTCGGAGGCGGACTGCATGATCGTCCTGAATCACGAGCAGAACGGCATTGAGGCCGGTGATATGGTCGATGTCATCCTGTTAGATGGATTGACTTGATTGGCGGCAGGCAGAAATCGCGTTACAGCGTCAATTCCCAGGTGTCTCGCTTTGCAACGAAGACTTCGGTGTTGTAATAAGCTCTCAGTTCGGTGATTTCCTTCGCTATCTCAACCGGAAAGCCCTGGCGGGTTCCGCGATGGTCAATCATCAGTTCCTCGAAAGTCTTGTCACACATAACCGGACGCGCCCACTCGGCAGCGAGTTTGTTCGCTATCCGGGGAAATTTTCGCGCGAGGTGAAGGGGGCGCACATGTGCCGGCAAAGCCACCAGCCACGCGCAGGTTTCGTTCTGGAGTTTCATTTCGGAAGGTAGCAACGGCTGGCGCCTCCGCTCCCAGTCTATCTCCTGCCTGGGAGGCGTCTCATCCTCCCTTTTGGCAGCAATGGCCTCGGTTATTGACACCTTTTCAAAGGTGAAAGTTTCGTAGTCCATGGAATCTTCCGTCGACAATGCTTCAAGGAAAGGATCCTAGCAGTGCGGGAAAGCTTCCGCATTTGTTAAAAGCAAAAAAGTTTGATATATATCAAACGAATATTCACTAGTTTTCATCAAACCTCATCCAAATCCTGGGTTTGCGAGCCATCGACACCCAATAGTAGTTCGGCGGCCTCCAGAGGCATGGCCTCGACCGACTTGAGTTTGCGGCTCATCTGACGGGTGCGGACTTCGGCATTCTCGATATTTTTGGCAGCGCGCTCCAGCGTTGCCTTGGTTGATGCAAGCACCTCCCCGAACTTGCCAAACTCGGTCTTGACCGCCCCCAGGACTTGCCAGACTTCGGATGAGCGCTTTTCCAGCGCCAGAGTGCGGAAGCCCATTTGCAGACTGTTGAGCAGCGCGGATAGGGTGGATGGCCCGGCGATGCTGACTCGATGAAGCCGCTGCAGTTCATCTGCAAGGCCAGGACGGCGCATGACTTCCGCGTACAACCCCTCTGTCGGCAGGAAAAGAATCGCAAAATCGGTGGTGAGCGGCGGGGACAAGTATTTGTCAGCGATAGTTTTGGCCTCTGTTCGCATCACCCGCTCCAGTTCGCGACCGGCAACCAGCACACCCTCTGCATCAGCGCGTTCGGCTGCTTCGGCCAGCCGTTCGTATTGTTCCTTTGGAAATTTGGCGTCAATCGGCAGCCAGACCGGAACCCTCTCGTCACCCTTGCCTGGCAGGCTGATCGCAAACTCGACCCGCTCCCCGCTTCCCGGCACGGTCTCCACATTTTTGGCGTACTGCTCCGGGGTCAATACCTGTTCCAGCAGCATTTCCAGTTGTACTTCGCCCCAGGTGCCACGGGTTTTTACATTGGTCAGTACCCGTTTCAGGTCGCCGACGCCGATCGCCAGTTGCTGCATCTCCCCCAGACCCTGATGTACCTTTTCCAGGCGCTCAGATACCAGCTTGAATGATTCACCCAGGCGTTGCTCCAGCGTTGCGTGCAGCTTTTCGTCAACCGTCTTGCGCATTTCCTCAAGCTTGGCGGCATTGTCTGTCTGCAGGGCCTGAATTTTTTCTTCCAGCGTCGCCCGCACTTCCGCCATGCGCTGCGCGTTGGATTCGGTCAATGTCGCAAGCGCCTGCTGCAATGATTCGCCGAATCGCCCGAGTGTCACTGACTGCTCTTCGCGGGCCGATTGCGCCTGCGTCATCATCGCCTGGCGCATGCTTTCCAGTTGCAGTGCGTTGCTTTCGCTCAGTTTGGCCAGTTGCTGCGCGAAGGTCTCGATCTGGTTGTTTTGCAGCGTCGCCACACTGGTCATCTGAGTGGTCAGCGCCTGCTGAAACTGGGAAAAATTACCCCCCAGTTCCTGCCGCGTGCCCTGCGCGCTGGTTTGTATCTGCTGACGCAATTCGCGTTCGGTGCGCTCGCTGGTTTGCTGAAGCTGATTCAGTAGTGGCAAAACATCCAGTGTTCGACGGCGAAAAAGCAGGACAACCAACAGTGCTACGGCAATCGCAAGGACAAACAGCAAAATGAAAAACTCGCTCTGATTCATGGTGTCAAGGAAAATGTATGTGCGTAAGAAATCCCTTGGTCATTATCGCCCGGGGAGGACATCTCATGTCGTGAAAATTTGCGCTTCACCCCGACTGATTGCGGATGGCATCGGCAATCTTTCCGAAAGCCTCCATAAGCCTGGTTTTGACCGAATCCTCAAGGCTTGCCTCCCGCAGCGCAAGACGCATGCAGTTCAGCCACTGATCCCTCTCAGCAAGACCAATCGCAAAGTGAATGTGCCGCATCCGCATGCGCGGGTGGCCAAAGCGTTCGATATACATTTCCGGCCCACCCATCCAGCCGGACAAGTACCAGAACAGCTTGTCGCGTGCGCCATCAAGGGAGGGAGGATGCATCTGGCGAATGCCCTCGTATGCGGGATCGGCATCCATCCGGTCGTAGAAGCGGTCAACCAGACCACGCACTCCCGCCTCTCCCCCGATCAGTTCATAAAGGGTATGCCGCGCCGCTGAGTTTTTGTTCATGTCCTGCTCTGATATGGCATAAAGCGCTCAGGATAGCCTGATTTATGAGGCCGCACCTGCTAACTCCCGACATCAAGGAAACGGATATTCATGATCGGATACTCTCGCCATTCCTTGCAATCGAAGTGCCACCACTCGTTTGCGTACACGCTGAAACCCTCGGACTCCATCAGCGCGCACAGCAAATCGCGCGCTTCTCGCTGGCTGGCCGTGCCACCCTTGTAATTGGGATGCGCCCGTTCGGAAAAATCGTCATAGGCGCTGGGCATCTGTATCTCATGCCCTGTCTTCAGGTCGAACAACGACAGATCAACTGCACAGCCACGATTGTGGCGCGACCCGTTGGCCGGATCGGCAAGGTAAGGTCTGAAATCCGGAAACCGCTCCCAGAACAGTTTTGTTACCCTCCAGGGGCGATAGGCATCGAATACGAGGAAACCGTAGCCCCTTGCCTTGGCCTTGCGATGCGCTCGCGTCAGCGCCTCTGCCGCCGGGCGCTGCAGAAATGCGCGTGCAGAGTCATAAATCGGCTGGCCGACAAAATTGTTCGCAGTTGCGTAGCGGATATCCAGTTTAAGCGACGGGTCGATGCGGGTCAGCTCGACCAATTCTGGCTGCCGGAATGCCCCCATTTCGATCGGCGGCAGAATTTGCGCAACTGCCGGCGTCAGTATCAGGAATACGGCGTAAACAAACGCCCAGCGCCGCGATGAGGGCTGATGTTTGTGTTTGGATGACATGCCGCCTATTTTGCCTTAAAAGGAGAGCCCATGAGATGCCTCAATAAGCGAGGGGATAGTGACACGCTATAATCAAAGCGGCCGCGAATTTCCTGGGTTAAGTTTTACAAGGGGGGTCCATGCCACAAAACAAGCCTCAGTCCTTGCCCGTATTTCACGGTTGTGAGAGAGGTGTTGTGTGCAGGATAGAAGCGCCATGTTTCACCCCGCATCCGTGGTCGCCCACGCACGAGACCTGCCTGTTTGCGAGCGCCTTCATGCGTGCGGAGCATCTGGAAACGGAACTTGCTCGCTCGCATACGGGTGAACCCACCTACAGTGAAGCGATCGAAATCATGATGAAGGTTAGGCTTCTGAATCGCAGTCGTGGCAGATAAAACCGTCGGCGAACACTATCACGCATGTCGCGCAGGTAGAATAGTGTACCGTCGGCGTTGTCGCCGCCTTCACTCTTGGTTCTCATGTTGCGACTCACTGAAATCCGGCTTCCCATCGACCACAGCGATGATGACTTGACCCATGCCATCGTCGGGCGGCTCGGGATCGCAGCCAGTGAACTTGTCTGCTTCTCCGTGTTCCGTCGCGGCGTGGATGCGCGCAAGAAAAATGCAATTTTGTTCGTCTATACCATAGATGCCACGACGACCACCGACACGGCAGTGCTGGCGCGACTGTCCGGTCATCCGCATGTAAAACGGGCGCCGGATACCAGCTACCATTTCGTCGCACAGGCATCCGGCGAGCCCAGGCTCCGCCCGGTTGTGGTCGGATTCGGCCCCTGCGGCATGTTCGCCGCACTGATCCTTGCGCAGAGCGGTTTCAGGCCCATCATCATCGAGCGTGGCAAGAAGGTGCGCGAACGAACCGTTGACACTTTCGGCTTCTGGCGCAAGCGCAAACTCGACCCGGAATCAAATGTGCAGTTCGGCGAAGGCGGCGCCGGCACCTTCTCGGACGGCAAGTTGTCCACCCAGATCAAGGACCCCAAGCATTACGGCCGCAAGGTGCTGGCCGAGTTCGTGAAAGCCGGCGCACCGGAAGAAATCCTGTTTGTCAGCAAGCCGCATGTCGGCACTTTCCGGCTGGTGAAAATGGTCGAGCAGATGCGTTCCGAGATTGAATCGCTGGGTGGCGAATTCCGCTTCCGGAGCCGCGTGGACGACATTGTGATCGAAAACGGTCGCGTACATGGCGTGACGCTGGCAGATGGCGAGCATATCGCCACCGGGCATGTGGTGCTGGCGATTGGCCACAGCGCGCGCGACACTTTCCAGATGCTTTACGAACGCGGCGTCGCCATCGAAGCCAAGCCGTTTTCTGTGGGATTTCGTATCGAGCATCCGCAATCGATGATCGATCAGTGTCGTCTCGGCCCCAATGCCGGACACCCCGCTCTGGGCGCAGCTGACTATAGCCTGGTGCACCACTGCAGGAATGGGCGATCCGTTTACAGCTTCTGCATGTGTCCGGGCGGCACGGTGGTTGCGGCGGCGTCGGAGCCGGGGCGTATCGTCACCAATGGCATGAGCCAGTATTCGCGCGCGGAACGCAATGCCAATGCCGCCATTGTGGTCGGCATCTCCCCTGACGATTATCCCGGCCACCCATTAGCGGGAATCGAGTTCCAGCGAAAGATTGAAGAGCGCGCATTCGTGCTTGGCGGCGGCACCTACGATGCGCCCGGGCAACTGGTCGGCGATTTTCTTGCGGGACGGCCTTCAACCGAATTCGGCGCAGTGATTCCCTCCTACAAACCCGGTGTGAATCTTTGCGATCTCGCCACTGCCCTGCCCGACTTTGCGATTGAGGCGATTCGCGAGGCTTTACCCGCCTTCGACAAGCAGATCAAGGGCTTCGCGCGCGACGACGCGGTGCTGACTGGCGTGGAAACACGCACCTCATCGCCGGTTCGTATCCGGCGCGATGACGAAAGCTTGCAAAGCGTAAATGTGAAAGGTTTGTACCCGGCGGGCGAAGGTGCGGGCTATGCGGGCGGCATCCTGTCGTCGGCAGTGGATGGGATCAAGGTGGCGGAGGCAGTGGCGCTGGCGATCACGGACTGATATCCGCACACACGCACCATGCGAGAAAATATCATCATACTCCTACCCAGCTTTTTTTCTCCGGCTCGTCCATGCTGGTGATTGTCAACTTTCAGGCATATACTCCCATAAGATCGGCCATTTTCGGAGTATATTTTGCCTATTTTTTGCGCAAAGCGGCCGTCCGGGAGTCAAAAAATCGCATCCCGAGACCGTTTTTGGAGGAATAATAACGCGCCGCGTTATTAGTGGAAAGCCGGGATCGGCAGTCGAATATTGCTTGAAATATTCCGACGCTGATCCCGAATTTTCCGACGGTGAGGGATCAATCGTCCTTGACGCCGGAAATGCCCAGATCCTGAATCTTGCGCGTGATGGTGTTGCGCCCGATCCCCAGGCGTAGTGCCGCATCGTTCTTGCGGCCGTGGGTGTGCCTGAGGGCGGCCTTGATGACCACGGTTTCGAACTGACGGTTCAGGACATCCATCACTTCAGCCTGTCCTTTTGCCAGCAGTTGCGCCGCTTCTGCATCGAGCAGTGAGGCCCAGTCGGCTCCGTTTGCGACTGGCAACATGGATGCTGCTGCATTTGTCCCAACATTCGGCGTTAATATGGCTGCCGACTTGTATTCAGGTAGTGGCGGCATGTCTTCGCCGTGCAGCATTTCCGGTGGAAGGTCCTTGATTTCAACCGTCTGTCCCGGTGCCATCACTGTGATCCAGTTGCACAGGTTTTCGAGCTGACGAACATTGCCTGGCAGTTCGAGACTGGAGAGAAACTGCATCGCGCTGTCAGTCATGCGCTTGGCTTCAACGCCAAGCTGCTTGGCACTGAGTTGCAGGAAGTGATGCGTGAGAAGCGGTATGTCCTCGTGCCGCTCGCGCAGGCTGGGCAGGCGCAGACGGATGACATTCAGGCGGTGATACAGGTCTTCCCGGAACAGACCTTCCTTGACGCGCTTTTCCAGATTCTGGTGCGTCGCAGCAATCACGCGCACATTGGCTTTGAGCGGCTGATGTCCGCCGACACGATAGAAATGGCCGTCGGATAGCACCCGCAGCAGGCGGGTCTGCAGATCGAAAGGCATGTCGCCGATTTCGTCCAGAAAAAGGGTGCCGCCCTCCGCCTGCTCGAAGCGGCCGCGCCGCATCGTCTGCGCGCCGGTGAAGGCGCCGCGTTCGTGTCCGAACAGTTCGGATTCGAGCAGGTCTTTCGGTATCGCTGCCGTGTTAAGCGCGATAAAGGGTTGCGATGAACGCGGGCTGTGGCGGTGCAGGGCACGCGCCACCAGCTCCTTGCCGGTGCCGGATTCGCCGGTGATTAGCACGGTGACATTCGATTGCGACAGGCGGCCGATGGCGCGGAACACATCCTGCATCGCGGGCGCCTGCCCCAGGATCTCCTGCGCCTCGCTGGCGCCCTGCTCGACCACACTTTCGCGCAAACTCTCTTCCAGCGCTCGTTGGATCAGTTCGACAGCCTTGTCGACATCAAAAGGTTTGGCCAGGTATTCAAAGGCGCCACCCTGAAAGGCCGCCACGGCCGAATCCAGGTCGGAAAAGGCGGTCATGATGATGACCGGCAATTCCGGGTGCATCGCCTTGGCTTTTTGCA
>CAZAWA010000053.1:12655-15247 GCA_964488675.1 uncultured Oxalobacter sp.
ACTTCCTTGGCGGCGAGCGCGGCCCAGGCTTCGGCGGTGGGGCTGGCGTCGGCGGGAGGCGCAGCGTCCTGCGGCGCGCGCGTGCTGCCCGCATCCTCACCCAGATTGGTTTCGATTTCCACGCGGCAACCTAAGGGAGCGCACAACGCGCACGTCAACCCCGGTCCGATTATCGTCCGACGAAATCCGCCTTGCGTTTTTGCAGGAACTCCAGGCCGGGAGTGCCGGGCATGGGGATGTCGGAAACCAGCACCTGCGGCGATTCGTGCTCCAAGGTGGCGAGCGCATCGCGCGCATTGGAAAAGCTCTTGGTGGCGATGTTTTCGCGCGCCAGTGCCTTTTCCAGCACCCATCGAATCGATTCGTCGTCGTCTACTATCCAGATCGGTTTCATATTATTTTCTATTTAAGGCAAAGGTATCCGTATCCTGAAATCCGTGCGCCCCGGACGGCTTTCGCATTCAATCACCCCAAGGTGCTGCTGGATGAAGGTTTGCGCCAGGGTCAGTCCCAGACCGCTGCCCCCATCCCTGCCGGAGACCAGCGGATAAAAAATGCGTTCGCTGATTTCCGGCGGAATGCCCGGCCCGTTGTCTATGATATGCAAGTCTAGTGCCAGCCTGTAGCGCACCTTCGCAATCGTGACCTGACGGGAAATACGGGTTTTGATGGTTAGTTCGGCGTCACCGGCCGATATCCGCTCATTCAGCGCCAAGGCAGCGTTATGCGCAACATTCAATACGGCCTGGATCAACTGCTCCTTGTCGCCACGGAATTCCGGAATCGACAGGTCGTAATCTCGTTTGATGATCAGCCCGGCCGGAAATTCAGAAACGATCAGGCTGCGCACCCGCTCGCAGACTTCATGAACATTGACATCGCCGACGATGTGCGGCATCCGGTGCGGCTCCAGCAGCCGGTCGACCAGCGTTTGCAGTCTGCCTGCCTCGCGGATGATGACCTGCGTGTATTCGCGCAGCTCTTTCAGATGCCGCTCTGGCAATTCCATCTCCAGCAATTGCGCAGCGCCACGAATGCCACCCAAAGGGTTTTTGATTTCATGCGCCAGATTGCGAATCAGTTCCTTGTTGGCCTGACTCTGATCGATCATGCGTTCTTCGCGGTTCAGCTTGAGTTGCTGTATGTTTTCGCGCAATTCGATCAGTACCGGCATATCCGGCTCGACCAGAACGGACATGATGCAATCAACATGCAGGGGCTCGCGCCCACTGCGCTCCAATGACATGTCCTGGCGTTTTTCCGAAAATTCATGCGCCAGCGCCTGCTCGAACATGCTGTCCAGCTTGTCGCCGTTTGTAAACAACGAGGATGGTTTCTGGTGAAGCAGGCTCTTGAGGGAACTCTCCAGCAATTGCTCTGCCGCAGGGTTGGCATAGCTGATGCAGCCGTAAGCGTCGAGGAGAAGCACCGCCGATGCCAGCAAATCCAGCCCGCTCAAACCGGATGGGTTGCCAGACAAATTTGGCTTCGATGAAGCCCTGCTTGAAATCATGATGTTCGCTTTGAACCCTGCCAGTAAACAAAAAAGGCCGCGCTGCTGCGGCCTGATTTGCGCTCGCATCTTTCGATGCGATAGCTCTACTTCAGGTTCGCCAGCTCGCGCTTGAGCGCCTCGACATTCTTTTCGGTACGGTCGATGTCCTCCTTCATCTTGGCGACCCGCTCCTGATACTTCGCGTAATTTCTTTCGTCGCCCAGACGGTCTGGCTCTCCGCCCTTGTATTGCTCTTTCAGATCGGCGAGTTTTTTCTCTTCCGTTCTCAGCTCATCCTGCAAAATCTGCTTGCGGTCGCTGTCTCGCGATTTTTGCGTCGGGGTATCCACCTTGGGAAAACCTGGCGCATCCGCTTTTTTACCGTTGGCGCTGTCTGATGCGGGCTTGCGCGGCGGCGGTACGGTGGTCAACCCCGGCAGTTCAACCTTCTTGCAGCCTTTGGTGATGCCGGTATTTCTGTATTCCTTGTTGCCGTTTGCATCAGTGCAAAGGTAAACGGTACGGGAACCCGACTGGGCGTGCGCACCGCCTGTCACTGCCGCAAAAAACAGGATTGCTGCAAACTGAGGTTTCATGCTGTATCCCGGAAACTGGTTTGAACCGGTGCCAGTTTATGTCAAGAATGAAACCAACACAAACATCCACAGGCAAAAGCATGAAATCCTTATGAAAAAAGCGGAGAAAGCCTGAACTCTCTCCGCTTCGTCACCTCATGCCTGCGCTGCCTTACAGCGAGTAGTACATATCGAACTCGACCGGATGCGTCGCCATGCGGAAACGCGTGACTTCCTGCATCTTCAGCTCGATGTACGCATCGATCATGGTGTTGCTGAACACGCCGCCACGGGTCAGGAACTCGCGATCCTTGTCCAGCGCTTCCAGTGCCTGATCCAGCGAAGAGCAAACCGTCGGGATCAATGCATCCTCTTCCGGCGGCAGGTGGTACAGGTCTTTGGATGCGGCTTCGCCCGGGTGAATCTTGTTCTGTACGCCGTCCAGACCAGCCATCAGCAGTGCGGAGAAGCACAGATAGGGATTGGCCGATGGATCCGGGAAGCGCGTCTCGATGCGGCGCG
>CAZAWA010000054.1:0-15054 GCA_964488675.1 uncultured Oxalobacter sp.
ATGCTCCTAATTTTCGACATAATATGCCTCACACACAAAATTTATGACACCCTCCCGTTTTTTATTTTTAAGCCTGCCAAATCTATTTTTCCCAAAGCTCATTTTTTTGCTCCGCCAGATGGTTAAGTACTCGCGCCATTACAAACAACAGGTCAGACAGGCGGTTCAGGAACTGCAAGGCCAACTCGCTGACGCTTTCCTGCTTTCGTAGTGCCACCACCGAGCGCTCTGCGCGGCGGCATACGGTCCGGCAAACATGCGTCATGGCCGCTGCGCGCGATCCGCCAGGCAAAATGAATTCCTTCAGCGGGGGCAGGCCTGCATTATATTTTTGCAGCAAGTCATCAAGTTTCGTAACCTGCTGCCGGTTTAGCATTTGGTGGCCAGGGATGGAGAGTTCACCCCCCAGATCGAACAGTTTTTGCTGAATGCCCGACAGTTCCTTGTGCATGTTTTCAGGCAAAGATTCACAGCGCAACAAGCCCAGCAGCGAGTTCAGTTCGTCCACATCACCGATAGCCTGGATTCGCAGACTATCCTTGCCGGTGCGACGGCCGTCGCCCAAACCCGTGCTGCCATCATCACCCGTTCGCGTCACAATTTTTGTCAGTCGATTACCCATTTACGCCGCTTCATCAATATGTTGTCGTTGAAGCATACGCCAAAACAGAACCATATTGAACCCGCACGAACAATTCATTAATTTTCGTGCTCACCTGCACAATTGCTACTAACCCGCTTCCTGCGAAGCAAGCAAGGTTAAAATTGCAGTATTGAAAAACAAGGAAACAATATGACTATTCAACATATCACCCTTACCCGGCCCGATGACTGGCATCTGCATTTGCGCGATGGCGCCGGATTGCAAAGTGTTTTGCCACACACGGCAAGACAGTTCGCTCGCGCCATCATCATGCCCAATCTCAGACCCCCCGTCACAAGCACGGAGCAGGCTCAGGCGTACCGCGAACGCATTCTGGCCGCCCTGCCACATGGAATGGATTTTGAGCCCCTGATGACCCTTTACCTGACCGATTTGACGACACCTGAGGAAATTCGTCGGGCAAGTCAAAGTGGTTTTGTACACGGTGTAAAACTTTACCCAGCCGGCGCTACCACTAATTCGGATGCCGGAGTAACTGCCTTGAAGCATTGCTACAAGGCATTGGAAACTATGCAGGAGCTTGGGATGCCTTTGTTGATGCATGGGGAGGTAACTGACCAGGATATAGATATCTTTGATCGGGAAGCGGTTTTCATTGACAAGGTACTTTTACCTTTGCGCCGCGACATGCCGGAATTACGCATCGTCTTCGAGCACATTACCACCAAGGAAGCCGCTGAATATGTTGCCAGTGCATCCGGTCCAATTGGCGCAACAATTACGCCACATCATTTGCTATACAACCGGAATGTCATTTTTCAGGGCGGCATCCGTCCTCATTATTATTGCCTTCCTGTACTAAAAAGGGAAATCAACCGCAAGGCGCTGGTTGCCGCAGCCATTGGTGATACCAATCGATTTTTTGCAGGTACCGATTCAGCGCCACATCCCAAAGAACTGAAGGAACATCCTTGTGGTTGTGCAGGGTGTTATACCGCCTTGCATGCGCTGGAGTTGTATGCCGCTGCATTTGACCAGGTTGGCGCACTGGATCGACTGGAATCATTCACCAGTTTCAATGGCGCAGATTTTTACAGACTGCCCAGGAACAAGGTTAAGGTTACCCTCAAACGAGAAACATGGATTATTCCTGATGAAGTGAAATTTGGTGATACAACAGTTGTTCCTCTGGGTTCTGGGGAAAAACTTGAATGGAAGCAGTCTTAATTTGTTTAGTTTTTAGTTCTTATATATAAAGACTGATACTGAAGGAGGGTGTTTTTGGTGGATAAACCTTAAAACCCAACTTTAATCAAACAGTTACACCATGTATAACCCCTGTAGCGAGAACTAACCGAATTGGGATAATTTTTAAGATTTATTAAACTCAGGCAATCACCACATATTATCCCAACCAACCCCACAAACTTACCCACAAAGTTTCACGTGAAACATGTAAACAAATGGTTTCATGTGGAACAAAACAATCTTTATCCGTGTTTGGGGTTAAAAACTACTTATAATCCTACCTCTTTTAAAAATTATTACCATTGAATGTTTTACCCAATAAAGTTTGATGTCATTGTGGTCGGTGGTGGCCATGCGGGAACGGAAGCCGCTCTGGTTTCTGCGCGCACGGGCAAAAAAACCTTGCTGCTCACACATAGTCTAGAAACACTTGGGCAAATGTCCTGCAACCCATCAATTGGTGGCATCGGTAAAGGACATCTTGTTCGCGAAGTGGACGCGATGGGTGGTGTAATGGCACTGGCTTCGGATGAGGCTGGTATCCAGTTTCGCATTCTGAATTCTTCAAAAGGCCCGGCAGTGAGGGCAACGCGCGCCCAGATAGATCGAGTTTTGTACCGACAGGCTATCCGAACCAGATTGGAAAACCAGGAAAATCTATGGTTGTACCAGCAGGCAGTTGATGACCTGCTTCTGGATGGTGACAGGGTTAGTGGTGTCGTAACCCAGGCAGGGGTTTCATTTGAAGGTAAAACAGTCGTTTTGACGGCAGGGACTTTCCTGGATGGGAGAATACATGTCGGCTTGAATAGTTATCCTGGTGGCCGGGCGGGAGACCCGCCGGCAATATCACTGGCAGCAAGGTTACGGGAACTGAAAATGCCACAGGGGCGCCTGAAAACAGGAACACCCCCAAGAATAGATGGCCGCACCATCGATTTTTCCGTGATGCAGAAGCAGGCGGGCGATCTCGATCCGGTTCCGTTTTTTTCGGTGATGGGTTCGGCAGCCATGCACCCCAGACAGGTGCCATGCTGGATTACCCATACCAATACTGAAACCCACGACATCATTCGCGCCGGACTGGATCGCAGCCCGATGTTTACCGGCGTGATTGAAGGGATTGGCCCACGGTACTGTCCGTCGATCGAGGACAAGATACATCGCTTTTCTGACAAGGAATCGCACCAGATTTTTCTTGAGCCAGAGGGTTTGACGACGCATGAATACTACCCAAACGGCATATCGACCAGCCTGCCGTTTGATATGCAACTCAATCTGGTGCGCTCGATGGTCGGTTTGGAGAATGCACACATCTTGCGACCTGGCTATGCTATCGAATACGATTATTTCGACTCGCGAGGTTTGAAAGCAAGCCTGGAAACCAGGCAGATCCGAGGCCTTTTCTTCGCGGGGCAAATCAACGGAACCACCGGCTACGAGGAGGCTGCTGCACAGGGCATGTTGGCTGGAATTAATGCCGCGCGTTTGTCGCAGGGGGAGGAAGCGTGGACACCGCGCCGAAGCGAAGCCTATCTTGGGGTGCTGGTGGATGATCTGGTAACGCAGGGCGTGACAGAACCGTACCGGATGTTCACCAGTCGTGCCGAATACCGCTTGAGCCTGCGAGAAGATAACGCAGACATGCGCTTGACCGAGATTGGGCGCAAGCTGGGTTGCGTTAGTGATGCGCAATGGGAGGCTTTTGACCGCAAGCGGGAAGCCGTGGCGAGAGAGATCCAGCGCCTGAAATCAACCTGGGTCAACCCCAAGATTCTGGATGATTCTGAAGCGAAGCGCGTTATTGGTAAAGGGATAGAGCGAGAGTATGCGCTTGCTGACCTGCTCACGCGACCAGCCGTCCGCTATGACAATCTGGTGACATTGACCACGAATGACGGCCGTAATTTAGGTGGGCCGGGTGAACCGGATACTGCCGTTCGGGAGCAGGTCGAAATCCAGATCAAGTATGCCGGATACATCGAACGACAAGCCAAGGAAATTGAGCGCCACCGGAATTTTGAGAATTTGCTGTTGCCGGAAGATTTGAATTATGGCGAAGTGACGGCCCTTTCGGTTGAGGTGCGGCAAAAACTGGAAAGCCAGCGTCCAGAGACACTGGGGCAGGCATCGCGCATTTCGGGCGTCACGCCGGCGGCGATTTCTTTGCTGATGGTGTACCTGAAAAAGCGCAACTGGGTTGGGTTTGCCAATGAGGGCAAAGCGGCAACGGTGACGGAGCGCGAATGAAAACTTTCAACAGCGAACAGTTGCTGGGTATGCTCAAACAGGGCGTGAAGCAATTGTCGCTGCCGCTGGATGATGCAAAGTGCCAGAAACTGATCGACTATCTCGCCCTGCTGCAGAAATGGAATGGCGTGTACAACTTGACGGCGGTGCGCGAACCGGCGCAAATGGTGACGCAGCACCTGCTGGATTCGTTGGCCGCATTGCCAGCATTTGACACAGCGACGAGCGTGCTGGATGTCGGCAGCGGTGGTGGTTTGCCGGGAATTGCGCTGGCGATCGCGCGACCGGAAATGCAGGTGGACTTGATCGATACGGTACAAAAGAAAACCGCCTTCCTGAACCAGGTGAAGGCAGAACTCGGTCTTGCGAATGTCAGCATCCACACCGGAAGGGTGGAGCAGTTGCAGGGTGAGAATAAATACGATGTGATGACTTCGCGGGCGTTTTCCGACCTGCCCTCCTTCGTGAGCTTGTCCGGACATTTGCTGAAAGAGGGCGGGCGTTTCATTGCGATGAAGGGCGCCATACCGCAGGCGGAAATCGCACAATTGCCGTCGCAGTGGACGGTTGCGGAAATCCTTCCGCTGGCCGTGCCAGGGTTGCAGGCGGAGCGGCATCTGGTGGTCATTCAAAGGAGCAAGGAATGAAAAAATATGTCGTGATCGGAGCAATGCTTATGGGATCGATTGCAAGTGCGCAGCCGTCCGCAGTGAAAACGGTGGAATCGGTCAACTTGGATCGATATGTTGGCAAGTGGCATGAGGTTGCGAAGTTTCCCAACCGGTTCCAGAAAAATTGTGCCGGCAATGTGACGGCGGAGTATCACAAGCTGGAAGACGGTCGCATCAGCGTGACCAACCGTTGCATGAAACTTGATGGCATCAACCAGCAGGCAGCTGGCGTGGCGAAGGTGGTCGAGGGCTCCGGCAATGCCAAGTTGAAAGTGCGGTTTGCGCCAGCTTGGCTGTCATGGTTGCCGATGGTGTGGGGTGATTACTGGATCATCGCACTGGCGCAGGATTATTCCTATGTCGTGGTTGGCGAACCTAAGCGCGAATACCTGTGGGTATTGTCGCGCACGCCGACCCTGTCGGAAGAAAAATATCTTGAAGCGGTGAAACAGGCAGAGAAGCAAGGGTTTGATGTGAAAAAGCTGGAACGGACGAAACAGGAAATCTGAGAATTTTTTATACCGATAACAAGGCAAATCATGGCCAAAATATTTTGCGTCGCCAACCAGAAGGGCGGCGTCGGCAAAACCACCACCACCGTGAATCTGGCGGCAGGGCTGGCACTACTCAATCAGCGCGTGTTGCTGGTTGACCTCGATCCACAGGGCAACGCCACCATGGGGGCCGGCATCGACAAGGCCATGCTGAAGGCATCGACCTACGAGGTGCTGCTGGGTGAAACAGACATCGGCAAGGCCAGAGTGGCATCGGAGTCGGGAGGATTCGATGTGCTGCCCTCCAATCGGGAACTGGCGGGCGCGGAGGTCGAGATGGTCGATCTGGATAGGCGCGAAACGCGCTTGAAATCAGCGCTTGCAGCGGTGGATGACGACTACGATTTTGTGCTGATTGACTGCCCGCCGGCGCTGTCGTTGCTGACCCTGAACGGGCTTTGTTCTGCGCATGGGGTAATCATTCCGATGCAGTGCGAGTACTACGCCCTGGAAGGTTTGTCCGATCTGGTCAACACCATCAAGAAGGTGCATGCGAATCTGAATCGGGATTTGCAAATCATCGGCTTGCTGCGGGTCATGTTCGATCCGCGCATGACGCTGTCGCAGCAAGTCTCGGCACAACTGGAACAGCATTTCGGCGACAAGGTTTTCAAGACGATTATCCCGCGCAATGTGCGGCTGGCAGAAGCCCCTTCCTTTGGTGTGCCCGGCGTCAGCTTCGATCCGACATCGCGAGGCGCAAAGGCATACATCGAATTCGGCGCAGAAATGCTGCAGCGAATTCAGCAAATGAGTTGAAAAAAGGGATGTGAAATCATGGTAACCAAACGACCAAAAGGATTGGGGCGCGGGCTGGATGCACTGCTGGGCGGCTCGGCCAGCGTGGCTGAAGCGACGCCTGGAACGACGGCAACTTTACCGATGGGGCAGTTGCAGGCGGGCCGGTATCAGCCGCGCACTCGCATGGATGAGGGCGCACTGAACGAGTTGGCAGCCTCCATCAGAGAGCAGGGCGTAACGCAGCCGATACTGGTGCGCCCCGCAGGTCAAAAAAATGGCGCGGACACCTACGACATGATCGCGGGCGAGCGCCGTTTCCGTGCTGCGCAAATTGCCGGCCTTTCGGACATGCCGGTGCTGGTCAAGGAAGTTGACGATCAGACGGCTGCGGCCATGGCGCTGATTGAAAACATTCAGCGCGAGGATTTGAATCCGCTGGAAGAAGAGCAGGGCATCCATCGACTGATCACGGATTTTGGCGCCACGCACGAACAGGCAGCGGTCGCGGTTGGTCGTTCGCGCAGTGCGGTTTCCAACCTGTTGCGACTGCTCAACCTGGCCAAGCCGGTGCAGACCATGCTGATGGCCGGTGACATCGACATGGGTCATGCGCGTGCCCTGCTCGCGGTGGACAGTGCAACGCAAATCACGCTGGCCAACCAGGTGGTGGCCAAACGCATGACGGTGCGCGACGCGGAAAAACTGGTGACGCGTGCACTAAGCGAAAAATCATCGACGGGCAGTCGGCGGCAGAAAGAAAAATCTCGCGATATTGCACGGCTGGAGGAAGAGTTGTCGGATGCGCTGGCAACGCCAGTGTCGTTCAAGATGGGCGCAAAAGGTCGTGGCCAGATGATCATTAATTTTTCCGATCTGGATGTGCTCGACGGCCTGATTGCAAAATTGCGCGCATAATCGCACCTCCTCTACGATAACCAGAACCAGACAGATGACTTCGTTTTCTCCCAATCCCGCCATCCTTGCAACCGCCAGCGACATCCTGCTGTCACCCTTCGGGCTGGATGAGTCACGGCTTCACCGCGCGTTAGGCGAAGTGTTTGCGCACCGGGTTGATTATGCCGACCTGTATTTTCAGTTCACGAAAACCGAGGGCTGGAGCCTGGAAGAAGGCATCGTCAAAACCGGCAGCTTCTCGATCGATCAGGGTGTCGGCGTGCGCGCGATTTCGGGCGACAAGACAGCGTTTGCCTACTCGGACGAAATATCAGTCGAGGCACTCTCAAAGGCTGCCGCCGCGACGCGCACCATTGCCAGACAGGGTGCGGGCAAGGCGAAAATTGCCTCCGCCATGCGCCATGCCGGCGGACGGTCGCTGTACTTGCCGCAGGATCCGCTGGCATCGCTCGATGCATCGGCAAAAGTCAGCCTGCTGGAGAGGATGGAACGCATTGCGCGCAAGAAGGATCCGCGCATCGTGCAGGTAATGGCCAGTCTCGCAGGAGAATACGATGTGGTGCTGGTTGCGCGCAGCGATGGTGTCATGGCGGCCGATGTCAGGCCGCTGGTGCGGCTCTCGATCACGATCATTGCCGAACAGCACGGACGGCGCGAAATGGGAACCAGCGGCGGCGGCGGCCGTGTTGATTATGCCTATTTCACCGACGACCTGCTGGAACAATATGCCGCCAACGCCGTGCAGTCGGCGCTGATCAACCTGGAATCACGCGCGGCGCCTGCCGGACCGATGACGGTGGTGCTGGGGCCGGGCTGGCCCGGCGTGCTGCTGCACGAGGCGGTCGGACACGGGCTGGAAGGCGACTTCAACCGCAAGGGGTCAAGCATCTTTTCCGGTCGCATCGGCGAACGGGTTGCGGCCAAGGGGGTGACCGTGGTGGACGATGGCACCATTGCCGATCGGCGCGGATCGCTCAACATGGATGATGAGGGCAGTGCCACGCAGTGCACAACCCTGATCGAGGATGGCATCCTGAAGGGCTACCTGCTCGATATCATGAATGCACGGCTGATGAAGATGCAAACCACCGGCAATGCGCGGCGGGAATCCTTCGCGCACTTGCCCATGCCGCGCATGACCAACACTTACATGCTGGGCGGCGACACGGACCCGCAGGAAATCATTGCGTCGGTCGGTCACGGCCTGTATGCGGCGAACTTTGGCGGCGGGCAGGTGGACATCACCAACGGCAAGTTCGTGTTTTCTGCGAGCGAGGCGTACATGATCGAGAATGGAAAAATCACTTATCCCGTCAAGGGTGCAACGCTGATCGGCAATGGGCCGGAAGTGCTGCACCGGGTGTCGATGATTGGAAACGACATGCGGCTGGACTTCGGGGTCGGCGTCTGCGGCAAGGAAGGCCAGAGCGTGCCGGTCGGGGTCGGGCAGCCGACAATGCGGATTGATGGGGTCACTGTTGGCGGCACGGGTGCCTGATTGCCCTCCCGCAGGGGGAAGGGGTATGGCGCTCTCCCGAAAACTCTGCTATAGTTGCCGTCTTGATTAAAGATTCGTGCCATGCGCCAAGTTCATTACTTCTTTTTTTACTTTTTTAGCTATTCCAGCCCAAAGGCGGTGGATCAGCGGAACGCACACGAGTAAGAGCAAACCGAATCCCAGAAAACCGCCAGCGATGGCGGTTTTTTTGTTTGACCATTTTGTAATGCCAGTATCAGGAGAGCACCATGCCAAAAACCGACGATCTACGCATCCGTGAAATTAAGGAACTGGTGACGCCATCGCATCTGATCCGCGAGCTGCCCTGCACGCCCAAATCGGCGAAGACCGTCGCCGATTCCCGCGTCGTCATGCACCGCATCCTGCATGGTCAGGATGATCGCCTGATCGTCGTAATCGGTCCGTGCTCCATTCACGACACCAAAGCGGCGCTGGCTTATGCTCACCGCCTCGTGCGCGAGCGCGCGCGCTTCATCAACGAACTGGAAATCGTGATGCGCGTCTATTTCGAAAGGCCGCGCACAACCGTCGGCTGGAAGGGTTTGATCAACGACCCGTATCTGGACAACAGCTTCCAGATCAACGATGGTCTGCACATGGCGCGAGACATCCTGGTCAAGGTGAATGAGATGGGCCTGCCGGCGGCAACGGAATTTCTCGACATGATCAGCCCGCAATACATCGCGGATCTCGTGAGCTGGGGCGCGATCGGCGCGCGCACCACCGAGTCGCAGGTGCACCGCGAACTGGCGTCGGGCCTGTCCTGTCCGGTCGGCTTCAAGAATGGCACCGACGGCAATGTAAAAATCGCGATCGATGCGATCAAGTCCGCTTCGCAACCCCACCATTTCCTGTCGGTCACCAAGGGTGGCCATTCCGCCATCGTTCGCACCGGCGGCAACGAGGATTGCCATGTCATCCTGCGCGGCGGCGCGAAGCCGAACTATGATGAGGCCAGTGTCGAGGCTGCCTGCAAGGAAGTATCCGCTGGCGGCATCGCAGCACGCATCATGATCGATGCGTCGCACGGCAATAGCTCTAAAAAGGCGGAGAACCAGATCCCGGTCTGCGCCGAAGTTGCCCGACAGATCGCATCCGGCGACACCCGCCTGATCGGCGTCATGATTGAGTCCTATCTGGTTGCGGGCCGCCAGGATCTGGTTGCTGGCAGGGATCTGACCTATGGCCAGTCTATTACCGATGCCTGTATCGGATGGGAAGATACGGTCGCGGTGCTGGAGGGGCTGGCAGAGGCAGTGAGGCAACGACGGCTGAGAGATACGGGTGACGATCTGGAATAGGTCGCGGGACATTTTGATACCACTCCCAACTCGCCCATTCAAAACCGCTTCTTCAGCGTCATCTTGTCGCCATTGCGCTGCATTTCAGTGCGGTTCAGAAAAGACATTCCCAGCAGGGCAATCGGCAAGCCGCGCTCAAGTACCAGCGCATCAACCTGATGCAGCACGATGTCTCCGATTTTGACGATATCCAGCTTCACCCGGTAGGCAGGCGCTATCCCGTTGGCAGTGCTGATCATGGCGGGCGTGCCCTGCTTGTAGTTGACGCCGCAGCGCACGGCATCATGCGCCGGCAGTGAAATCAGGCTGGCGCCGGTATCGACCAGCATCCGCACCATGCTGCCGTTGATTTGTCCTTCGGCGGTGAAATGTCCGCGCCCGTCGGCGTGCAGCGTGACGCTGCCGCCATCCGAGCCACCACTGCCGCCACCGCCATGCTGTCCGATGGCAAGTGTCTGTCGTTTGCCGTTGAAATCGATGGTTGCGCTGGAGTTGCTGGCTGCTACCAGTTTTACACCGGGCGATACGGTAGAGCCAACCGAATAGGTTCGAGGCGATCCGCCATCGACCACCAGCACTGCCTTGCCCGGGAACAGGCCTACGACGCTGACATCCGTCGCCTGCGCAGTCAGCGCGGCGAGGGACAGAAAAATGGCAAGCAGGGTGTGGCGCACGGGATGCCTTTCAAATGGATGTAAACTGGAAATTCTCGGCGCGCCACGAAATCAGGCTGCCGCTAGTCGCGGAAGTTGCTGAAGTCCAGCGGCAGTTCGGAGACATCTTTTTTCAGCAGCGCGATAGCCGATTGCAGATCGTCACGCTTGGTGCCGGTCACGCGCACGGCATCGCCCTGGATGCTGGCCTGCACCTTCATCTTGCTGTCCTTGATGACCTTGACGATCTTTTTGGCGACATCGGCTTCGACGCCGTTTTTCACCTTGATCACCTGCTTGACCTTGTCGCCGCCAATTTTCTCGATTTTGCCGGAATCCAGAAAACGGACATCTATGTTGCGCTTGGTCATCCGGCCGGTCAGGATGTCACGCAACTGATTGAGCTGAAATTCCGAATCGGCGTAAGCGGTCAGCTCGCGCTCCTTTTGTTCGATACGGGCATCGCTGCCCTTGAAGTCAAAACGGGTGCCGACTTCCTTGTTGGCCTGATCGACCGCATTGCGGACTTCGACCATGTTGGCTTCCAGAACAACATCAAACGATGGCATGGCGGGTTCCTTTGTTCGGTGGGACAATTTCGGTGATTTTATCGGACATGCCACAAAGAGGCTAGTTGTATAATCACCCGCCATGAGTCAGCCCCTTCCGATACAGCGCGATATGTCGCTGCGCCCCTACAACAGCTTCGGCATCGACGCGAGAGCAAGCGCTTACCTGCGGGTGACGGACGCGGCGCAACTGGCCGCCGTTCGGGAGGATGCGGCACTGATGGCGCTGCCACGGCTGGTGCTGGGCGGTGGCAGCAATATCGTGCTGACGCGCGATTTCCCCGGGCTGGTGCTGCATATGGCGACGACCGGCATCGCGCTGGCGGGTGAAGATGCGCAGGCGAATTATGTGTGTGCGGCGGCGGGCGAAAACTGGCACGCGCTGGTGCTGTGGACGCTGGATCGGGGCATGGGCGGGCTGGAAAACCTGTCGCTGATTCCCGGCAGCGTCGGCGCAGCGCCGGTGCAAAACATCGGCGCCTACGGCGCAGAACTGTCGGATTGCTTCCATGCGCTCACCTTGTTTGACTTTGAAACCGGCCAAACCCGAACGCTCACCAGGGAGGATTGCGCCTTTGGTTATCGCGACAGCGTTTTCAAGCACGCGCTGCGCGACCGGGCGGTGATTCTCGATGTGTCGTTTGCGTTGCCGAAACGCTGGCAAGCCAACACTTCGTACGCGGATGTGGCGCAGGAGCTGGCAGCACGGGGCATCGCCCATCCGAGCGCGCGCGACATCAGCGACGCGGTGATCGCCATTCGCACGCGCAAGCTTCCTGACCCGGCCAAACTGGGCAATGCCGGCAGCTTTTTCAAGAATCCGGTGGTGTCGGCGGCGCAGAAAGACGCGCTTGTCAGTCGTTATCCGCAACTGGTCAGCTATGCGCAGCCTGACGGCAGTTACAAGCTGGCGGCCGGATGGCTGGTCGAACAGTGCGGCTGGAAAGGCCGGACAGCCGGTGCAGCGGGCGTGTCGGAAACGCAGGCGCTGGTGCTGGTCAATCGCGGCGGCGCCAGCGGGCAGGATATCGCGCAACTGGCGCAGGCTATCCGTGCGGATGTGGCGGCCAAATTCGGGCTCGAGCTGGAAACGGAGCCGGTGCTGGTCTGACGGGTCATCGCCAGGCAGCCAAACCCGCTCGACAGGGAGTATATTTTCTCCGGCTCGCCCACACTGGCGATCAGCCAGATTCAGGCACATACTCCCAAAAAAATGCTATTTTGATGCCAATTCTTGCCTATTTTTTGTGCAAAATGCGAGTTGACGCGTCCAAATCCCGCGTCAGAACGCGTTTTTGGGGCACTAATAACGCGCCGCGTTATTAGTGCCATGCAGAGATCAATAATTAATCAAGCGCGAACTTATTTTCCGGCCCCTTAAGTTTTATTCAATATAAAAGTTATTGTGGCACTCAAAAATATTGCCAATACTACATAATTTGCGAGCTTGCTGTGTTAACTTGCTGAAATTAAAACAAAAATTGCAATTTCGAAAATGGTTGTTGTGGGCATGATCGGGAGACATTGATGGCAACTTTCAAAGGCACTACTGGAGCTGATACGCTTCACGGCACCTCTCTAAACGACAGCCTTTATGGTGGCGACGGAGACGATTATTTGGATGGTGAATTGGGTAACGATACTATCTATGGTGGCAACGGCGATGATGCTCTTTACGGTGACCCTGGCAGCGATATTCTTTATGGCAATGCTGGCAATGACAAGCTATATAGCGGTAGCACAGGAAACGACAGGTTATATGGTGGTGCAGGTGACGACAGTTACTATTTGTATAGCACTGGCTCCATCACTGTGATGGAGAAGGCAGGCGAAGGAATTGATACGGTTTTCTCATCTCTCACAAAATATACATTGAGCGCAAATGTCGAAAATCTTAGATATGGAGGAACTGCGGACTTTTTCGGTGTCGGCAATGGCCTCAGTAACAAGATTCAAGGGAATGTTGGCAATGACACGCTAACCGGTGGTGCTGGCGATGATGAACTGTATGGTGTCGACGGCAATGACAGCCTTAACGGGGGAAGCGGAAACGATACGCTATATGGTGGCACAGGAAGCAATACACTTATCGGTGGTGCTGGGGACGACAAATACTGTATTGAAAGTGCCGGCGATACGGTGACTGAAAAAACTGGTGGCGGAATTGATACCGTCGTTACAAAGTTAGACAGTTACCTGCTCGGCGCTCATGTTGAAGACCTTGGATATGCGGGTTCAGGAAATTTCAGCGGCACCGGCAATGATCTCCATAATCACATCTGGGGTGGTGCAGGTAACGACACGCTCAGTGGGGGTAATGGGGACGATCTGCTGTTTGGACTTGATGGAATAAATATTATTGACGGCGGTGCGGGAATCGACTGGTTGATGTACGAGGGAGATCACAATACATTCACGATCACGGATGTGAATGGAGAGTTAACGCTTACCAATGGCAGCGAGACAGACATAACGACAAGTATTGAAGTCGTCTATTTTAGAGTCGAAAAAAGAGTCATGCTTTTCACCGAAAGCACTATCCAGGGTTCGGATGGCAACAATACAATAAATGGAACATCTCAAGCAGACATCATTGATGGAAAGGCGGGTAACGACAAGCTGAAAGGGGGTCTCGGCCACGACATCCTAATTGGCGGCGATGGAAACGATATTCTAGACGGCGGTGCTTCTAGGGACGGAATGATCGGCGGTCTCGGCAACGACATTTATATTGTGGATGTCAGTACTGACGCGGTGGTCGAAGAAGAGGATATGGGGTTGGACACCGTCAAAAGCAGCGTAAGTTACGACTTAACCAGCTATGTCGAAAACCTTGTGCTGACAGGCAGAGGGGTAATAAATGGCTTGGGCAATGACATGGATAATGCTCTCACCGGAAATGGTGCGAGCAATGTTCTTGATGGCGGCCATGGTAACGACATCCTCATTGGCGGCGCAGGCAACGACACGCTGAACGGGCAATCCGGAAATGATATTCTCAACGGTGGCTCAGGAAAAGACATTTTCATTTTCGACACCACGCCGGACGACACAAACATAGACAGTATCAACGGATTTGTGGTGAAGGACGACACTATTCATCTCGACAATAGTCTCTTTGCGGCATTCACTATCGAAGGCATGATGTCGGCGGAGATGTTCGTAAAAAATGCGAACGCTATCGCACTTGATGCTGACGATTTCATTCTCTACGATACGGCGACTGGCTGTCTTTATTATGATGCAGACGGTAACGGAAATGTGGAGGCTATCCAGTTTGCGATACTGGTGGGCAAACCTGCGCTGACTGCAGGCGATTTCACCATCATTTGAGCAAGGCTAAAACTATTTGCATATGCTCCAATTCCGCGTAGAGCAAAATAGAGATAGTTAAGCGAAGTGGCAAACATAGTCGACGGTCTCGACTGTTTCGATCTGGAAGCTGGAGTGGCCCGGCACATTGAAGCGCTGACCTGCGCCATAGCTTTGCCAGTCGTTGCTCCCGGCTTGCTGCACGCGGCACTGGCCGGAGAGAATTTCCATGATTTCCGGCGCGCCGGTGTTGAAGGTCAGCATTGACGGAAAAATCACGCCGACGGTCTTCCTGGTGCCATCGGAAAAAATGACGGTGTGCGATACGCACTTGCCGTCGAAATAGATGTTGGATTTTTTGATGACGCTGACATTGTCGAATTGGGTGGTCATGAGCGGCTCGTGATTTTGTAAGAAATTTTTAGGGATTTATTTAAGAATTCGTAAAAGTTCGGAGTCAGAAAATTTTGGGTCAGAGTAATTTACGCTGCGCGTAAAAAACTACGGACCCAAAATTATCATCTGCTTCTATAAAGACAGCAATTACTTGTCGCTGCTTTTGCCCAGGCGCGGCAGCGCAACGGACGAGTCCGCATTGAGCAGGCCGGCCTTACTGTAGATACCAAGCTTCTGGCGCGTGTCCGTAATGTCCAGGTTGCGCAAGGTCAGCTGGCCAATGCGATCCTGCGGCGTGAAGAACACCTCCTCGCCGTTCTC
>CAZAWA010000055.1:0-14643 GCA_964488675.1 uncultured Oxalobacter sp.
ACACATTTGAGGTCAAACCAAAAACTGTCCACGGGAAGGGTACAAGTCCAATTTTGGCGAATATCCGCCGGACTTTTTCGACTTCATCATCATCGATGAGTGCCATCGCGGTGGCGCCAACGACGAGGGCAACTGGCGTGGCATCCTAGAGTACTTCAAGCCAGCAGTACAGCTTGGCCTGACCGCGACACCAAAGCGTAAAGACAATGTGGATACCTACGCCTATTTCGGCGAACCGGTGTTTGTCTATTCGCTCAAGGATGGTATCAATGACGGCTTTTTGACGCCGTTCCGCGTGAAGCAGATTGCCACCACATTAGATGAGTACATTTACACCTCAGACGACACGGTAGTCGAAGGCGAAGTTGAAGCAGGAAAACTCTACACTGAGCCCGATTTCAACAAAATCATCGAGATTAAGGCGCGCGAGAAGGCACGCGTCGACATCTTCATGTCTCAAATCGACCAGAAGGAAAAAACATTGGTCTTTTGTGCGACGCAGGATCACGCGCTCGCAGTGCGCGACCTGATCAATCAGACCAAGGCCAGCGCCGACCCGAATTACTGCCACCGTGTAACCGCCAACGATGGCAATCTGGGTGAGCAATGGTTGCGCGATTTCCAGGACAACGAGAAAACCATCCCAACCATCCTGACTACATCGCAAAAACTCTCCACCGGCGTGGATGCGCGCAACATCCGCAATATCGTGCTGATGCGCCCGATTAATTCGATGGTGGAGTTCAAGCAGATCATCGGTCGCGGCACAAGACTGTATGACGGCAAGGACTATTTCACGATTTACGACTTCGTGCGTGCACACCATCTTTTCAGTGACCCTGAATGGGATGGCGAGCCGGTCGAACCGGAAACCTGCAAAACATGCAGCAGTTATCCGTGCCAATGCGAAAAGCAGCCACCACAAACATGCCCTGTGTGTGAACAGCGGCCTTGCGTATGCGAAAAGCCGCCTTGCGAGAAATGCGGGCAACGACCTTGCATTTGCAAGAAGAAAGCCAAGGTCGAACTCGCTGACGGCAAGGCGCGCACGATCCAGCACATGATGGCGACCAGTTTCTGGCATCCGGACGGCACGCCGATGTCCGCGCACCAATTCCTGGAAGCCCTTTTTGGCAAGCTGCCGGAATTCTTCAAGAACGAAGATGAATTGCGAATCCTGTGGAGCGCCCCCGATACGCGCAGGAAACTTCTGGAAGGATTAGCCGAGAAGGGGTTTGGCAAGGATCAACTCGTCGAAATGCAGAAAATTATCGATGCTGAAAAGAGCGACCTGTACGACGTGCTGGCTTATGTCGCGTATTCTTCGGTACCCATGACCCGCGAAGAGCGCGCAGCACACGCCAAGGAGGTAACCCAATCGCGTTTCAGCGATAGGCAGCAAGCATTTCTTGATTTTGTCCTGGCGCAGTACGTCCATATTGGCGTCGAAGAGCTGGATCAGTCAAAACTGACGCCGCTCTTGCGCCTCAAGTATCACGATTCGCTGGCAGATGCTGTAGCCGACCTCGGCAAGCCGGATGACATTGGGAAGATGTTCACGGGATTCCAGAAATATCTGTACCAACAAAATACCTGAAAACCGTTCGTCCAGTAGACAGCAAAAAAGCCTGCGCGTGCAGGCTTTTTTGTTTAAAACTTTATTGTTTTGTTCAAAAGTTTATTGTTTTGTCCAAAACTTTATTGTGGGTAAACATCAATAAAAATCTTCAGGCAAAATTGCCCGCTACAAAATCCCAGTTAACCAGCTGGAAGAAATTCTCGACAAATTTTGCGCGCAAGTTACGGTAGTCGATGTAGTACGCATGTTCCCACAGATCACATGTCAGCAGCGGCTTGTCAGAACCCGTCACCGGTGTTGCTGCGTTCGATGTGTTGACGATATCAACGGTGCCATCTGGCTTCTTTACCAGCCAGGTCCAGGAAGAGCCGAAGTTGCCCACACAGGACTTGATGAATTCCGCCTTGAAATTGTCGAAGGAACCCCATTTCGCATTGATCGCCGCAGCCAGGGCACCGGTCGGCACGCCGCCACCATTTGGTTTCATGCCGCTCCAGAAAAAGGTGTGGTTCCAAACCTGGGCCGCGTTGTTGAAAATGCCGCCAGACGATTTCTTGACGATTTCCTCCAAAGTCAAATTTTCAAATTCAGTGCCCTTGATCAGGTTGTTCAGATTGGTGGCATACGCCTGATGGTGCTTGCCGTAGTGAAATTCCAGGGTTTCTTGGGAAATCAGCGGTTGCAGCGCGTCCATTGCATACGGCAGCGGGGGAAGGGTGTGCTCCATGGTGGTTCCTTTCCGTTGTTCAAGTGTTATTGAAGGAATTTGCATTGTAAGGCGATTATGAAAATGCTGCAGGACGCGAAAACGAGTCTTCGAAGATGCCCCCGTCAAATCCGAAACGGATTCTGGCAGCCAGATTAGTCATGAAAAGCGTGAGGCGATTGCCGCACCCCCGGTTACGGGCATGTTCAGCTGCATGTGGCAGCTTCGCTTTGACCATCATCAAACGATCAGTCTGCATAGTGGCTAGACTTTTGGGCATTACCTCCAAGGAGAACCTGACCATGTTTGCCTCCCCTCTGTTTGAAAACCGCAGCGATGCTGCGGAAAAACTGGCGGAAATCCTGCTTCCCTATCGCGGCCGCAGGCCGTTGGTGCTGGCCATCCCGCGCGGTGCGGTACCAATGGCGAAAATCATCGCCGAGCGGTTGGGAGGTGAGATCGATGTTGTACTGGCGCGCAAACTTGGCGCGCCTTACAGCCCGGAGTACGCCATTGGTGCCATCGTTGAAAACGGCTGGACATATCTGACACCTGAATCCGGACTGTCGGGCATCAGCCCTGCCTACATCGAGCAGGAAAAAGCGAAGCAACTGGAAGCGATACGCGCAAGGCGCAGGCAGTACACGCCGCTCAGAAACCCAGTCGATCCGAGTGGCCGTGTCGTCATCATCGTCGATGACGGGCTGGCCACCGGCGCAACCATGATTGCCGCGCTGCATGCCATTCGATCTCAGGGCCCGGCCGAACTGGTGTGCGCCGTGCCAGTCGCTGCGCCCGACAGCCTGGAAAAAGTCAGGCATCTTGCCGATGCGGTTGCCTGCATTGAAGCGCCGCCCAATTTTCGCGCGGTCGGGCAGTTTTACCGCCATTTTCCGCAGGTCGAGGATAAGGAAGTAGCGCGCATCCTGACTACAGCCTGAGAATCAGTCGATAACCTTTCCGCGCATCGCCTTGGTCTGCCCGTGAATGATCTTTTTCTCAAGCCGCTTTTGCTGTGAACTGCGGGTCGGCTTCGTTGGACGACGCACCCGAGGCAAAACCGCCACGCTGGCAATCATGTCGTGCAGACGGCGCACGGCTTCTTCCCGGTTTTTTTCCTGGGTGCGAAAAGATTGCGCCTTGATCACGACCACGCCATCTTTGGTGATGCGCTGATCCTGCAATCTCAGCAGTCGCTGTTTAAGATAATCCGGCAAGGAAGAGGCGTGAATGTCGAAGCGCAAATGTATTGCGCTGGAAACCTTGTTCACATTTTGCCCGCCAGCGCCCTGCGCCCGAACGCCTGTCAGTTCGATTTCTGCTTCGGGAATGGTGACGGGGTTGGCGAAGCGCATACGGAAGGCCGTTACTTAATGCCTACCAAAAGCCATTGCGGCGGTTTGCAACGCCCATTCTGGCTTCCTGCATCACACGATCAAAAACCTCCTTGCGCAAGCTTGCTTCAGCGGCTTGCTGACATTGCGGGAAGCTTCTCATGTTCGCCGTGAGCAATGCGCTGTGCTGCTGCCGTTCGGCAGGCGACAGGCCGGTGGTTCTTCGCTTTTTTTCCAGCCGTTCGTAGCTTTGCTGATTGTCTCTGCCGTTGCCGCATTTGGCTGAGACCAGTTCGTTAAATTCCGGAACATAGCCCGTCAAAAACTGTCTGATATCAACCTCTTTCAGATACCTTATGTCCTGTGAGCGCGTAGCATTCATCGTGTCGACGAACTGCTGAGGAAAGCCCATTTTCTTGAGGTAGTCGCTGACTGTGTACGAAAGCTGCTCGTTGGCGTTGATACCGTGACTGCCACGCATGTATTTGTGGAAATCGTTGCCGACATAGGAGCGGTGCACCCCCAGAACATTGCCGTAATGATGAATCCCGCCGGCAAAAACAAGCACACATGCACTCAGGCAGGTGCAATTCTTCTGGTTGGCAATGCCCGAACAGGCATTACCGCCCAAACCAAACCTGTTGGGCGCTATGGTGCGCAACCGCAACCCCCTGATCAGGGCGCCGATTTTCATCGCCTCGAAAACGCTTCCGCCATTTGAAAATATTGAAACCCTGTCGATGGCGCCGCCACCTTTGTCGAGCACGGCAACCAGTCTGGCATAGTCGCCCTGGGCAATTTCACCCTCGATGATGACGCCGTTTTTGCCGTTCGGCCGCACGCTGGCGGCACTGGCTGTCAGTGCGAAAAATATGGCAAGAATGGCTGCCAGGAATGAGATCAGGCGCATGTTTGCAGGGTTGCAGGAACCTGCCGGCTCCTCAGTGACTTTTCGAAATGACCAAAACACCCGACGGGTCACAACACGGGCGCTGGCCTGACCAGCTGGGAATGGAAATTGGAGGCGGAGGCCGGAATCGAACCGGCGTAGACGGCTTTGCAGGCCGCTGCATAACCACTTTGCTACTCCGCCACAAGGGCGATTGTGACACACCCTGGAAAGGTGTGCTAAATCTTTGGAGCGGGAGAAGAGTCTCGAACTCTCGACCTATACCTTGGCAAGGTATCGCTCTACCAACTGAGCTACTCCCGCAAAACCGCACGATGAAAACGGAAAAATCTGCTTCTCAACAAAAAGGGGGCGCGCTTGCGCTCCCCCATGAATTATGGAGCGGGAGAAGAGTCTCGAACTCTCGACCTATACCTTGGCAAGGTATCGCTCTACCAACTGAGCTACTCCCGCATTTTTGATGCAGACCGCAATTATAGAAAGAATCGGGGGGTTGTGTCAAGGGAGCTGCCCGCCGTACTCCCTGATCAGCGGCCAAGCCCTGCGCAAGTAGTAAAACATCGACCACACCGTCAGCACCGCAGCCAGAATCAGCAGCCACATGCCCCATTCTCGCGTATCGATCAGACCGAACAGGGTGTCGAAATATAGCAGCATCGGAATCGCGATCATTTGCGCGATCGTCTTGATCTTGCCGAGTGAACTGACCGCCACTGAGGTCGACGCACCGATCAGTGCCATCCACTCGCGCAAGGCGGAAATCGTCAACTCGCGGCCAATGATGACAAAAGCCAGCAGCGCATTGACGCGATCGAGTTGCACCAGCACCAGCAAGGCACCGATGACCATCAGCTTGTCGGCCACGGGATCGAGAAACGCGCCGAACGCTGTCGTCTCATTGCGGCTGCGCGCCAGATAGCCGTCGACCGAGTCAGTCAGCGCCGCCACGACAAATATAGCAGTCGACGCGACGCCCTGCTCAAACACGGTCAGCAAGCTTTCCGGCACATAGAACACGCCAACCACCAGCGGAATAAGCGCCACTCGCAGCCATGTCAGCAGGATGGGGGTGTTAAATGGCATTTCAGCGTAAATGGGGATTGTTTGTTGAAAATTTGCAAGTGTGCATCATAGCCCTGCATCGTAAACGAAATCGGACTAAATCTGAATCTCCCAAGGGCTTGCCGCGCAGAATATGCTGCTATTGAGCGACAAATACCTTGTCCGTTACCCTGACCGAGGGCAAAAACTCCCATGCCGACGCCAACACTCTCGCCGCCGTCAATATGGCGCTGACGATCTTCGACTACTGACACCGGTGTTAATGGCAACACTTAATGCAACTGCCGGTAAATTCGCTCTGCCAGCTGCCGCGATATCCCCTCGACCGAGGCCAAATCCTCAATGCTGGCATCGGCCACGCCGGCCAGGCTGCCAAAGCGCGCCAGCAACTTTTGCCGCCGCCTGGCACCGATGCCCTCGATTTCTTCTATCCTGGATGTCTGCCGCGCCCTCGCGCGCCTGGCGCGCATGCCTGTGATGGCAAAGCGGTGCGCCTCATCGCGAATTTGCGCGACCAGCATCAGCGCAGCCGAGTCCTTGCCCAGTTCCTGATCCTTGCGATCGTCCGCGTACACCAATGTTTCCAGTCCGACCCTGCGCCCTTCGCCTTTCGCAACGCCGACGATCAGACCGGTATCCAGACCGACCTCCTCGAACACTTGCCGTGCGACAGAAACCTGCCCCTTGCCACCGTCGACCAGCACGATGTCCGGCATCACTCCCTCGCCATTCGCCACCCTGTCATAACGGCGCGTCAGCGCCTGACGCATGGCCGCATAATCGTCGCCGGGCTCGATGTCCGCAATGTTGAAGCGACGGTATTCGCGGTTTTGCATCGCATGGTGCTGGTAGACCACGCACGCCGCCTGCGTCGCCTCGCCGTGGGTGTGGCTGACATCAAAACACTCGACCCGGAAGGCGTCAAGATCCTCAACTTCCAGCCCAAGCGCATCTACCAGCGCCTGCGTACGGGCTTTCTGCGAACCCTGCTCGGACAGCAACCGCTCCAGCGCGAATTCTGCGCCTTTTTGCGCCATGTCCAGCCACACGCGGCGCTGCCCCTGCGGCTGGAATGTCAGGTGGATACGGTGGCCGCATTGCTCTGCCAGCGCCATGATGAGAGCCGGTTCGTCAAAATCGACATTGACGACCAACAAACCCGGAATGAACTTGCCGATGTAGTGCTGCGCGAGAAAGGCTTTCAGCACTTCGGCTTCGACTGCACCTTCACTGGCAGCCATCGCATCCGTCAGATGCGCGGGAAACCAGGCGCGGTCGCCCAGATGCCTCCCGCCACGCACCATGGCCAGGTTGACGCAGGCGCGCCCGCCCTGCACCGCCACCGCGAGAATGTCGATGTCGGCATCGCCGCCGGTATCCATGCTTTGCTGCTGCAGCACTTGCGCCAGGGCGCTAATCTGGTCGCGCACCGTTGCCGCCTGCTCGAACTCCAGCTCCGCCGCATACGCATGCATCTTCGCTTCCATCACCTGCATGACTTCGCTCTGCCGTCCGCGCAGGAAATTCGCCGCGCTTTCCACCTCGGCCTGATAAGCATCGCGGCTGATCAAGTCGACACAGGGCGCGCTGCATCGCTTGATCTGGTACAGCAGACAGGGTCGTGTGCGGTTGGCAAACACACTGTCTTCGCAGGTGCGAAGGCGAAACACGCGCTGCAGAATCTGCATCGACTCGCGCACTGCCCAGACGCTCGGGAATGGGCCGAAATACTGGTTTTTCCTGTCCACCGCGCCACGGTAGTACACCATGCGCGGATAATCCTCGGCGGTAATTTTCAGGTAGGGGTAACTCTTGTCGTCGCGGAACAGTATGTTGAAACGCGGTTGCAGCGCCTTGATCAGGTTATTTTCCAGCAGCAGCGCTTCGGCCTCGGTGCGCGTAACCGTGGTTTCCATACGCGCGATGCGCTCGATCATCAGCGCAATGCGCGGACTGGCGTGAGTTTTCTGGAAGTAGCTCGACACCCGCTGCTTCAGGTCGCGCGCCTTGCCGACATACAGCACCTTGTCCTCGTCATCGAAATAGCGATACACGCCGGGCAGGCGCGGCAGGGTTGCGGCCGCCTGCAGCAATGCTTCGCGCGCGTTGTCGGTTTGGTTGCTTTCCGTCATCTCGCTAGGTTAGCAGCTTTAGTGGGAGAAACGGCATAACAAGGAACATGACGAGAACAGGCCTCAAAAATATATACTCTACCGGAGCATTTTCTATCCGGCTTACCCATGCTGGCGATCAGCCATTTTCGTGCACATACTCCCAATATTTTTGCCATTTTAGCGTTATTTTTTGCCTAATTTTTGTGCAAAATGGCCGTGCGAGCATCAGAAATTCGCCGCCCAAGGCTGTTGGGGGCAAATAATAACGCGTCGCGTTATTACCGCTGCAGCCTGCCTCTCCCGAACTAGGGGATCTGGGTCTCAATCAGCGCTTTTGCCGCCAGATAGCGCGGCTCCTTTTGCAGCGCATCCCAGTCCAGCGCTTTCGCTGTTGGCACCATTGCCGCAATACGGGCTGCCGAGCGCACCGCCGCCTGCCCGGCCGGCGCCGTCAACCCCGCCAGAAGCTGATCTGCCTTGTCGGACGAATTGCACACCAGCACCATGTCGCAACCGGCGGCCAGCGCCGCCTTCGCACCCGCAATCACATTCCCTGCCACGCTTGCGCCTTCCATGCTGAGATCGTCGCTGAAAATGACGCCCTCAAAACCCAGTTCGTCACGCAGGATGGTCAGCCATTTCTTCGAGAACCCGGCCGGATGCCTGTCCACCTTGGGATAAATCACATGCGCTGGCATCACCGCCGACAACCCTATGCCTAGCCAGCCATAGGGCGCGGCATCGTCATACAGGATTGCATCCAGACCGCGCCCGTCTACCGGAATCGCCACATGGGAGTCCGCCTGCACGAATCCATGGCCGGGAAAGTGCTTGCCGCAATTGGCCATGCCCGCCAGCGCCAGGCCGTAGTTCAGACTCTTGGCCAGCAGCGACACCACGCGGGCATCGCGATGGAGTGCGCGATCGCCGATCACCGCCGATTCGCCATAATCGAGATCCAGCACCGGCGTAAAGGACAGATCAACGCCACAGGCACGCAATTCTGCCGCGAGGACATACCCAACCGCAGTGGCCGCCTTGGTCGCCAGCAGCACATCGCGCTCCCACAGATCGCCCAGGCGCTTCATCGCCGGAATTCGCGTAAAACCGTCGGTGCGAAAACGCTGCACGCGCCCGCCCTCATGGTCAACCGCAATCAGCACACCGGGTCGCGCTGCGTGAATCGCGCCGGTAAGCGCCACCAGTTGCGCGCGGTCAGCGTAGTTGCGCGCAAACAGGATTACGCCACCCGTCAGTGGATGACAGATGCGGCGAATATCCTCATCGGTCAGCGTCGTGCCCACCACATCGAGCATCACCGGGCCAAGCGGAATCGCTGGATAAATGTCCGCGCGAGCGCTTTGCTCCGATGCGCGGCGCTGGCTCCGGCCGCTTCGCTTAACATTCGCTTCGATCCCTGTGCGCCGTGCGCCTTCCAGCCCGTCCCGCTCGCCGATTTCTTCAACGCTTCCTTTTGTCATTCATCACTCTCCGCTTTTTCCACAATCACGAACGCCACCGCGTAATCCGATTCATCAGTAATCGACACTTGCGCGCTCAATCCGTTTTTCTCCATGAATTCCCTGAGGGCGCCGCTGCACACCACCGTCGGCTTGCCGCTGGGTGCATTCAGCGTCTGCATGGCGCGCCAGGTCATGGGCATGCGCATTCCCAGACCGATCGCTTTCGAAAACGCTTCCTTCGCCGCAAAACGCGTCGCCAGAAAACGAACACCGCGCGCCTCGACCCGCGACTTGCGGTGCAGGTAGCGCTGCATCTCTTCCGGCCCGAGGACGCGCTCCGCAAAACGGTCGCCGTGGCGATCCAGCGCCGCCGCAACACGGGAAATCATCAAAATGTCCGTGCCAACGCCGTAGATCATTGCGCCGCTCTTAAACCGGCAAGGCGAGAGGCAACCATGATCGCCTTCATCTCGCGCACGGCATTCTGCCAGCCGACAAACACGGCATGCGCAACAACCGCATGGCCGATGTTCAGTTCGGTGATGTCGCGGATCGCGGCAATCGCCTGCACATTGGTGTAATGCAGGCCGTGCCCGGCATTGACTTTCAGGCCGTGCCTGACGCCTTCAATCACCCCCAGCCGGATGCGATCCAGTTCCTTCTGCTGCGCCACTGCATCGTGCGCCTCCGCATAACGGCCCGTGTGCAACTCAATCACGGGTGCCCCGGCTTCTCGCGCTGCCTGAATTTGTTCCGCATCGGCATCAATGAACAGACTGACGCGGATGCCTTCCGCCTGCAATTGCCTGACCGCCGCCTGCACCTGCGCAAAATGCCCAACGACATCGAGGCCGCCCTCGGTCGTGACCTCGTCGCGCCGTTCCGGCACCAGGCAGGAGTCCTGCGGCTTGATGCGGCAGGCAAAGTCGAGCATCTCCGTCGTGATCGCCGATTCCAGGTTCATCCGCGTGTACAGCAAAGGTCGGATGGCAATCACATCGGCATCGCGCATGTGCCGCCGGTCTTCGCGCAGATGCAGCGTAATGCAGTCGGCACCCGCCTGCTCCGCCAGCAGCGCGGCCTGCACCGGATCGGGATAAACGGTGCCGCGCGCATTGCGCAGCGTGGCGACATGGTCGATGTTGACGCCCAGATCGATGACCGGGCCGGAGGGGTGGAGGAAGCTCATTGTCTAACCAGAATAATAAATATTCCGCCTTTTTCTAATTGGGTGGGGCTCATGCAATTTCCTGTGTGTGCCATTCCATTGTCAGAGCGTCCGTGACGAGGCGACGAGCCGCTGACAGTACGAATTGTACGGCAAGGCGAAGTCAACAAAGTCATGGGCGGTCTGGGAATGGAATATCTACAGTTGCATCAGATCGATGAGTATCTGGCGCGTTTTGACCTGCGCACCGCCCAGATGGTGCGCCAGCAGAAAACGCATCAGGAATTTGCTCTGCATTTTGGTTGCCGCATCGGCGTAATCCTCGCACGACATGTCCAGCAGTGTCTTGCCCAGCACGCGCGGCCACGCATCTGACACCCTTGCCGGCCGTGGGCCTCGCTCCGGATCAACCACATACTCAACCCCATGCTCAACCACCCTGCCAGTTGTGATGCAGGTCGACAGATCGCCGCCAACCCCGGTTTCCTTCAGCAGGGCAAGCTCGAACTTGCGCAGCGCTATCGGTATCGATTCGGTTTGCGAGAGTTCATGCAGCGTCGTCATGTAGTGGTCGAACAGCGCCGGGTGCGGATCTTCGCGAGCAAGCAGTTTTAGCAGCAGTTCGTTCAGGTAAAAGCCGCACAGCAGCGCCGACTTTTCCAGCGGCGCCATGCCGCCGACCCACTCCGCCGCCGTCAGCGTGCGCAGCTCGGATCTGCCGCTCCAGCCAACTGACAGCGGCTGAAAAGTCTGCAGCACGCCGCGCAACTTCGAATGCGGTCTTTTGGCGCCCTTTGCAACCAGCGCAACACGACCGTGTTCACGCGTGAACAGATCGACGATCAGGCTGGTTTCCTTGTAGTAGCTGCTGTGCAGCACAAAGCCTGGCTGGTTGACGACGCGTCCGCCACGAACTGCCTTCGGCGCCGGCGCAAGCTCCGTCATCACTCGTAGCCGTAGGCGCGCAACCCGGCTTCGTTGTCGGCCCAGCCGGATTTGACCTTGACCCAGATTTCGAGATACACCGGGCCATTGAACAGTTTCTCCATGTCAAGCCGCGCCTGCGTCGAGATCTCCTTGAGCCGCTCACCCTTTTTGCCGATCAGCATGGACTTGTGCGTGTCGCGGCCAACCAGAATGGCGGCAAATATGCGTCGCAACTTGCCCTCCTGCTCGAACTTTTCAATCACAACCGTGCTGGTGTACGGCAACTCGTCTCCGACAAAACGGAACAGCTTTTCGCGCACAATCTCGGCCGCCATAAAGCGCTCGCTGCGGTCTGTCAGATCATCCTCGCCAAAAATCGGCGGGTTTTCCGGCAGAAATCGCTTGATTTCGGCCAGCAAATTGTCAAGTTGAAAACGCAAGGTGGCAGAAACCGGCACGACAGCGGAAAAGTCATGCTTGGCCGCAATCTGCTGCGCAAACGGAAGCAGAATCGCCTTGTCCTTGACGCGATCAGATTTGTTGATCACCAGGATGCAAGGTACGCCCTTTGGCAGCAAATCGATCACCTGCTGGTCTGCCGGGCCAAAGGTTCCGGCCTCGATCAGATAAAGAATCACATCCGACGAAGTCAGCGTGTTGGTGACGGTCTTGTTCAGCGTCTTGTTCAGCGCGCTGGCATGGCGCGTCTGAAAACCCGGCGTGTCGACAAAAATAAATTGCGCATCTTCGGCGGTCTGGATGCCGGTAATGCGGTGGCGCGTGGTTTGCGCCTTGCGCGAAGTAATGCTGATCTTCGCACCGATCAGGGCGTTCATCAGCGTCGATTTGCCGACATTGGGCCGACCGACAATCGCGATATAACCGCAGCGGAAATTACTGGCTTGTGCTGATTCGGTCATGCGGTTTTCGGTGTCGCAGCCGCAACACCTTCATCCGTTTCGGCAACAGCACCGGTCTGCGCCGTCGCAATGCCGATCAGCTTAAGCTGCGCATCCTGCGGTTTGCGCTTGCGGCTCGTGGCGGGCGTCTTGACCAGCGCTTTATGCGCCGATTCCAGCGCCAGTTTGGCTGCGGCCTGTTCGGCGCTGCGGCGGCTGCCGCCGGCACCGAACACCTGAATTTCCAGCTTCGGTATCAGGCACGCAACCTCGAACTGCTGGTTATGTGCAGCACCATGCGTGGCGACCACATTGTATTGCGGCAGCGCGATTTTCTTGCCTTGCAAGAATTCCTGCAGCAGCGTCTTGTCATCCTTGCCCAGCGTCTTCGGATCGACGATATCGAGTATCGGTATATACATCGCGCGGATCGCCTTGCGCACCGGATCAAATCCGCCGTCGATGAAGATCGCACCAAGCAGCGCTTCGATCGCATCTGCCAGAATCGACGGGCGGCGGAACCCGCCCGATTTCAGCTCGCCTTCGCCCAGACGCAAAAAACGCGACACCTCTATCTTTTGCGCAATTTCAAACAGCGTCTGCTGCTTGACCAGATTGGAGCGCAGGCGCGACAAATCGCCTTCGTCGAGGTCTGTGTACCGTTCACAAAGCAGCGAGGCAACCACACAGTTCAGCACCGAATCGCCGAGGAATTCGAGCCTTTCATTATGCGAACTGCTGTGACTGCGGTGCGTCAGCGCCGTTTTCAGCAGCAACGCATCCTTGAACTGGTATCCCAGCCGGTCCTGCAGCGTTTTAAGATCCATCACTTGCTCGAGGCGGAGGCTTTTCTCGTCGGCGTCTTGGCGGTCGTTCCCGAAAAATCGAGCACCAGACTGGCCGGCCCGAACAGCGGGATTTTTTTCTCGTAGGCAAAGCTCACTTCCATTTCATCGTTTACCTTGACGATTTCCAGATCGTAGCCCTTGATCGCGTCGATATACCCCACTTCAGCGCGTCGGTCGAAAGACTGCCGTATCTCGCGCTCGGTCTTGCCCGTCTGCCTGGCATCGACGATGGCTTTCGTAATGACGCGGTACTCGATCACTGCCGGAACCACCTTCATGCCCAGCATCGCCACCACCGCGACGAAAATCAGCGCGATGATCAACCCGAACAGCGAGATGCCGCGTTGTTGCAGATTTGGCTGACGAATCATGGTTTTACCTCCGTATGCAAATTATTGAAAACCGCCAATGCGATTCAGGCCGCCGCTGAGGCTGAGCCAGATGAAGAACGCCCTGCCGACAACATATTTGTCCGGCACAAAGCCCCAGTAACGGCTGTCAAGACTGTTGTCGCGGTTGTCGCCCATCATGAAGTAATGGCCATCAGGCACCGTGCAAGCGAAACCTTCCGCGTTATACCTGCATGACTCGTGCATGGGGAAACGATCCGGATTGGGCACAAACGCAGGCGCCGCCTCGTCGTTAAGGATGCCGTGCGTCGTACCGGTCGAATCTTCCTTGAACTGCTTTGAATACACAAGTCGCTCGCCATCGAGATAATCCGGCAACGGCTGATAGGACGCCGCCTGACCGTTTACCGTCAGGCGTTTGTTGCGATAGACAACCCTGTCGCCTGGCACACCGACAACCCGCTTGATATAGTCGAGCGAGGTGTCCTTGGGGTACTTGAACACCACAACGTCGCCGCGCCTGGGATCGTTGATTGAAATGATTTTGTGGTTGATGACCGGCAGACGAATGCCATAGGTATATTTGTTCACCAGTATCAGATCGCCCGACTGCAGCGTTGGCAGCATCGAGCTCGACGGAATTTTGAACGGCTCGAACAGGAAGGACCGCAGAAAGAAGACCGCTGCGATCACCGGAAAGAAGCTGCCGGAATACTCGATCCAGAGCGGCTGTTTCATCAGGCGCTGCTCCAGTTCGGCGCGACCGTTTGTGTCCGGTTTCACGCCATCTGCCTGCAACTTCGCATTGCGCGCGTCGAACTCGGCCAGCGCCTCGTTCGTCTTGCGGCGCCGTTGCTTTTCGAAATGGAACACATCAAGGCACCAGACGATGCCGGTGATGATGGTCAGGATGAAGAGGATTAACGCAAAATTTGCCAGGAGGGCATTCAAACTCATTTTTCATCTACCTGCAAAATCGCAAGGAATGCTTCCTGCGGAATCTCGACCGTGCCAACCTGCTTCATGCGCTTTTTGCCGGCCTTCTGTTTTTCCAGCAGCTTGCGCTTGCGGGTAATGTCGCCGCGTAACACTTCGCCAGAACATTCTTGCGCAGGGCTTTTACATTCTCGCGCGAGATGATGTTGGAACCAATCGCCGCCTGAATCGCGACATCGAACATCTGCCGCGGGATCAACTGGCGCATCTTGGCCGCAACCTGACGGCCACGGTACTGGCTGTTGGCGCGATGCACGATGATCGCCAGCGCGTCTACTTTCTCGCCG
>CAZAWA010000056.1:0-14495 GCA_964488675.1 uncultured Oxalobacter sp.
GCGTCTACCAATTTCGCCACCCTCGCAAGGGAGAGCATTTTACTGGATTTTTATTATGCCTGGGTAATTCCCGCTTCCAGAATTATAGTTGGTTGGGTGCGGAGTACGCCTGGAGCGCGTGCCTCCGGTCATCCTGCATATTGATGCCTGGAGCCTCTCTCAAACGCTAGAGCAGCAACTTATGATTTAGAATCTAGGCTATTCTCACCCGACAGGTTGACATCGCACACAATCCCTGTCGAAATATTGCATGCGTGTCACTAACGGGCCCAACATGAAAAAATATTTACTTTCTGCAGCAGCTGCGCTGTTTGCGCTTGGTCTGGCTTCGTCGGGCTATGCGCAATATATCTGGCTCGACAAGAATAATGTAAAGCACTATTCCGACAAGGCGCCCCCTTCCGATATTCCAAACAGTCGCATCCTGAAGTCCCCCCGCGGCCAGCCTGCGAGGAGCATTAATGACTCCCCGCCCAATAGCGCAACGCCTGCCGCGCCAGCAAGCTCAACGCAACAGCAGCCGATGACCACGGCAGAAAAGAATGCCGACTTCAACAAGCGCAAGATGGAGCGGGCCGAAAAGGAAAAGAAAGCGGAGGCTGAAAGAAAGAACAAAGAAGCCAAGGCACAAAACTGTGAACGCGCGCGTGAATACCAGCGATCGCTTAAATCCGGTCAGCGGATTGTTCGCACGAAACCGGATGGCGAGCGTGAGTATGTGAACGACGAAGACCGGGCAAGAGAAGCCGGAACCGTCGATGAAGCGCTAAAAGATTGCAACTAGCGCCTAGGGATCAGGTCAAACTTAAATGGTGGCAGTAAAGGGCTAGTCGCGAGTGTTATTTCGACTTTGCCGCTTCCGCCTCTTTCTTGTTGGCATCGACTATCTGGACGAAGATCTCGCCCTGCTTGATCATTCCCATCTCGTAGCGGGCTCGTTCTTCGATCGCTTCCGTCCCATCCTTGAGATCCCGAACCTCTGACTCAAGCTTGGCATTGCGCGCCCTGGCCTCTTCGTTCTTCTTTTGAGCAACAGTAACTTGCTGATCAAGTTCCCAGACGCGCCGCCAACCGCCTTTTCCAAACCACAGTGGATACTGGATCAATACCAGCAAAACGGCCAGGACGATGGTGATCAGTCGCATCTTGAGAAAAGCGCAGCATTCCCGAAAGCAGATTTGAGAATGTAATCTGCCTTGGGAAACATATATCTACTTCAGGTTGTAAAACGCGCTGCGACCAGGGTAGCTGGCGATATCGCCAAGATCTTCTTCAATCCGGAGCAACTGGTTGTACTTGGCGATACGATCCGAGCGCGACATCGAGCCCGTCTTGATTTGCAGAGCGTTAAGCCCGACGGCAATGTCAGCAATGGTGGAATCTTCCGTTTCACCCGATCGGTGGGAAATAACGGCAGTGTATCCTGCGCGTTTGGCCATCTCGATCGCAGCAAAAGTTTCTGTCAGCGTGCCAATCTGGTTGATCTTGATCAGTATGGAATTGGCAATCCCCTTCTGAATCCCTTCGCGCAAAATCTTGGTGTTGGTAACAAATAAATCGTCGCCTACAATCTGCACTTTCTTGCCAAGCGCCTTGGTAATGATGGCCCAACCATCCCAGTCGCCTTCTGCCATCGCGTCCTCGATCGAGATGATCGGGTACTTGTCGCACCAGGTTTCCAGCAAGTTGGTAAAATCCTGCGCCGAAAGCGTCAGGCCCTCTCCTTCAAGATGGTACTTGCCGTCCTTGTAGAATTCGCTGGCGGCGCAATCCAGACCCAGTGCGATTTGCGTACCCGGTACATAACCTGCCTTTTCGATTGCCTCAATGATCAACTTGATCGCTTCTTCATGGTTGGCGACAGATGGTGCAAAACCGCCTTCGTCACCGACAGAAGTCGTCAAGCCGCGATCTTGCAAAATTTTCTTCAGTGTCTGAAATACCTCGGAACCATAGCGGATAGCCTCGCGGAACGAAGGCGCGCCAACCGGAATGATCATGAATTCCTGGATGTCGAGATTGTTGTCCGCATGAGCGCCGCCATTGATCACATTCATCATCGGCACCGGCATCTGCATCGCGCCTGATCCGCCGAAATAACGATACAGAGGCAAACCGGCTTCTTCGGCCGCCGCTTTGGCCACCGCCATCGAAACAGCCAGCATGGCGTTTGCACCGAGGCGGCTTTTGTTTTCTGTGCCGTCCAGATCGATCAGCGTGCGATCCAGAAAGGCTTGTTCACTGGCGTCCAGTCCCATGATCGCTTCTGAAATTTCCGTATTGATGTGCTCGCACGCCCTCAATACACCCTTGCCGCCGTAGCGATTCTTGTCGCCATCGCGCAATTCGATCGCTTCGCGCGACCCGGTTGATGCACCTGATGGCACGGCTGCCCGCCCCATCACGCCCGATTCCAGCAAAACATCGCACTCAACCGTCGGGTTGCCGCGAGAGTCAATAATTTCGCGACCAATGATGTCAACGATTGCGCTCATTTCATTCTCCCTAACTTTTGGTTATTTTCAAGACAATTCGGATTCGATAAATCCGGCTCTCTTGACGACCCGATCCAGTTCGGATAGCGTCGTCAGCAACTCTTTCATCCGCGATAGCGGAATCATGTTCGGTCCGTCCGACATAGCTTCTGTCGGATTCGGGTGGGTTTCCATGAACAATCCGGCGATGCCTGTCGCGATGGCCGCGCGCGACAGAACAGGAACGAATTCTCGCTGCCCGCCGGACGAGGTTCCCTGCCCTCCCGGCAACTGCACCGAGTGCGTGGCATCATAAACGACCGGGCTTCCGGTCTTGCGCAAAATTGCCAGCGAGCGCATGTCCGACACAAGGTTATTGTAGCCAAATGACGCACCTCGTTCGCACACCATGAAATTGTCCGCATTCAACCCCGCCCCCAAAGCAGCCTCTCGAGCCTTGTCGATGACATTGCGCATATCATCTGGCGCCAGAAACTGACCTTTTTTGATGTTTACAGGCTTGCCGGATCGCGCGCAGGCCTCGATAAAATCTGTCTGCCGACAAAGGAAGGCCGGCGTCTGCAACACATCCACCACTGCCGCGACCTCGTCGACCTCATCTTCACTGTGCACATCAGTCAGTACCGGAACACCAATCTGCTTCCTGACATCGGCAAGAATTGCGAGCCCCTTGTCGATACCAAGCCCCCTGAAAGATTTCCCGGATGAGCGATTCGCCTTGTCGTAAGACGACTTGAAGATGAAAGGCATACCAAGTGCCGAAGTGATTTCTTTGAGCGTTCCTGCGACATCCAGCGCCATCTGGTGCGATTCGATTACGCACGGACCGGCGATCAGAAATACCGGATGAGTCAGGCCGATGTCAAAACCACATAATTTCATGCTTCGCTCCCTTGCTCGGAAGATTGTTCGCGATTGCGTTTCAACGCCGCGTGGATGAACGAAATAAACAGGGGGTGGCCGTTGCGTGGAGTCGACTTGAATTCAGGATGGTACTGCACACCCACATACCATGGATGCGCATTTTCGCCAGTTCGCGGCAATTCCATGATCTCGCACAAATTCTCTGTTGGCGTACGGGCCGAAACCAGTAGCCCCGCCTTTTCGACCCGTTCCAGATAATGATTGTTGGCTTCATATCGGTGGCGATGGCGCTCGGTTACGACATTGCCGTAAATCTCGGCTGCCAGCGTATCGGGTTTGACGGCACAGGTTTGCGCCCCGAGTCGCATGGTGCCGCCAAGGTCGGAATTCTCGTCACGGCGCTCCACCTTGCCATCGTGATTCTGCCATTCATTGATTAACGCAACGACCGGTTGCTCGGTGTCCGGATCAAACTCGGTCGAATTGGCCTGCTTCAAGCCGGCCTTGTTTCGCGCGTATTCGATCAAGGCGACCTGCATACCCAGACAAATGCCCAGATAAGGGATTTTGTGTTCTCGCGCAAATTGCGCTGACGCAATCTTGCCTTCCACCCCTCGTTTGCCAAAACCGCCCGGAACCAGGATCGCATCGTATTTTCCGAGGTGCTCCGTACCTTTCGTCTCAATCTCCTCGGAGTCGAGGTACTCGATGTTCACGCGAGAATGCAGATGAATGCCGGCATGGCGCAAGGCCTCTGTCAAAGATTTGTAGGATTCGGTCAGGTCGACATACTTTCCAACCATGCCAATTGTGACTTCGTTCTTCGGGTTTTCGAGTGCATGGACGAGTTGACTCCACATGCGCAAATCGGCCGGTGGCGGCGACAAGGCAAGCTTTTCGCACACAATCCGATCCAACCCCTGGTCATGCAGCATCTGGGGGATTTTATAGATTGTGTCCACATCCCATACGGAAATAACCGCATCTTCCTGCACATTCGAAAACAGCGAGATCTTGGCGCGCTCATCATCCGGAATCGGGCGATCTGCCCTGCACAGCAACGCGTCTGGCGAAATGCCGATCTCGCGCAATTTCTGGACGCTGTGCTGGGTCGGCTTGGTTTTCAGTTCCCCGGCGGAGGCGAGATACGGCACCAGTGTCAGGTGGACGAACGCAGCCGCATGCCGTCCTGCACGCAGGCTTAACTGACGAGCCGCCTCGAGGAATGGGAGCGACTCGATATCGCCAACCGTTCCGCCGATTTCCACCAGCGCAACATCGTAGCCGTCCGCTCCCCGATAGATGAAATGCTGAATCTCGTTCGTAATGTGCGGAATCACCTGTACCGTCTTACCCAGATATTCGCCCTTGCGCTCCTTGCGTATCACGGAATCATATATCTGACCGGTTGTGAAATTGTTGACCTTCTTCATCCGCGTAGAGATGAAGCGCTCGTAGTGCCCAAGATCGAGGTCGGTCTCTGCGCCGTCATCTGTCACGAAAACCTCTCCATGCTGGAAAGGACTCATCGTGCCAGGATCGACATTGATGTAGGGGTCGAGTTTTAGTATGGTGACTTTGAGACCGCGGGACTCCAGAATCGCGGCCAGCGATGCGGCGGCGATCCCCTTGCCGAGGGATGACACTACGCCGCCTGTAACGAATACGAACTTGATCATTGCAGATGTGCCGGATGGCATGAGCGTGAAACGGGAATTATAACGCAATCGCCATTTTCTAACGATGCCAAAGTATATGGGACGCTTCCAGCGGAATCGCAACCCCCTCGCGGCGCGGAACGACCCTGGCCGTGTAGTCTGACGCGGATCGAACTGCAGATACCTGCGCGCGGTAGGCATAACCGTTTGTCGTTCCTACCAGTCGCTCCACCATTTCCATTTCCTGCACAACGGGTTGCTCGTCTGTCTCGCCATTGGCGTACAGTTCCACCCGAACCATGGTTGGCTCAAGATCGTCCAGATAGACCTGTGCATAAAATAAATGCCCGTTCTCCTGCGTCTCTACCGTAACCTGCGCGAAACGCAATGCATGCCATCCCAGATCGAGGCGTCGGCGCCATTCCATAATCGCGCACCCTGAATCGCCGTTGTCGGCCATTCGCTCGCCATAACGCGTGGCGGCAGGAAGATAATATTGTTCCGTGTATTCGCGCACCGATCTGCAAGTCGAAAATTGCGGCGTCAGCCGTGCCATACTTTCACGCATGCGCCCCACCCATGCCGCAGGGATGCCATGTTCATTGCGCGAGTAGAACTCCGGAACCACTTCCTGCTCCAATAGCTTGTATAGCTCATCTGCTTCATGGTCATCCCATGCCGAATCGTCCCCATGCTCCTCGCCGTCACCCAGCGACCAGCCAACCTCCGGGACATAGGCTTCTGCCCACCAGCCATCGAGGACTGACAGGTTGAGCCCACCGTTGACCAGCACCTTCATGCCGCTGGTGCCGCATGCCTCCCAGGGGCGTCTTGGCGTATTCAGCCAGATGTCCACACCTTGCACCATATGCTCACCTATATGCATGTCGTAATCACTGAGAAAAACGATCCGCTGTCTCGCCTCCTTGCGGCGAATGAATGCAACCCAATCCTTGATAAGCGCTTGACCCGCCAGATCTTCAGGATGCGCCTTGCCCGCAATGATGATTTGCAGCGGGCGCTCCGGGTTATTCATCAGGCGCAACAGTCGCTCTGGATCGCGTAGCAACAGATTGGGTCTTTTGTATTCGGCGAAGCGGCGGGCAAAACCAAGTGTCAGCACATTGGGATCAAACAGATGTCTCGCTGCCTCAACTTCTTCAGCCGACGCGGCAGATGCCGCCAATTGTACTGACAGTCGCTGGCGCGCAAAGTTGACCAGCGAAGACCGCGCAGCGCTGCGAAATCGCCAGAAGGATTCATCCGGCACGCGCTGCATGTTGGCTTCAAGACGCTCAATCGAACCAAGCCAGCGATCCTTGCCATTGACTTCGGTCCAGAGGACATCCGCCTCGGCAGAATCCCAGGTCGGCATGTGCACGCCATTGGTGACATGATTGACTGGCACCTGCACCTCCGGCCAACGCGGAAACAGGGAGTGAAAGAGATGCCGGCTGACTCGGCCATGAAGACGGCTGACGGCATTCACCGCGCCGCATCCCCGTATCGCCAGATTCGCCGTGTTGAAATCTTCTGCCTGATTTGCGGAATCTACCCGACCAAGCGCCAGCAGATCGCCAAGAGATATGCCCAGTTCTGCCGAGACATATTCCCCGAGAAAATGCTCGATCAGGGCGGGAGAAAAACGGTCGAAACCTGCATCAACCGCCGTATGTGTCGTAAACACATTTCCGGCACGAGTCACAGCCAAGGCAACCTCAAACGGCAAGGCGGTCCTTTGCATGAAACTGCGCGCCCTCTCCAGCACGGCAAAAGCTGCGTGCCCCTCATTCAGGTGGCACACCTCAGGCTGGATGCCAAGCTCTTCCAGTAATCGCCAGCCGCCGATTCCGAGGATCAATTCCTGCATCAGCCTGATACGCGGCTCGCCGCCGTACAATTCGCTGGTGATGCCACGCATCGTCGGAATATTGGCTGCATCGTTGCTATCAAGCAAATACAGCCTCCCCTTGCCGATTTTGACCTGCCATGCGCGTACCCAAATATCGTTTCCGGGTAACTTCAATTGCAGACGCAGCCACTCGCCTTCCGTATTTCGCAAAGGCGTGATCGGCAACTGGCCCGGATCATTGTAGGGAAAGATTTCCTGCTGCTCGCCATTCCGGTCTATATGCTGACGAAAATATCCTTGCTGATACAGCAAACCCACACCGACAATGGGAACGCCCATGTCGCTAGCACCCTTGAGGTGATCGCCAGCAACATTTCCAAGGCCGCCGGAATAGATCGGAAGCGCCTCGCTCAGCATGAATTCCATGCTGAAATATGCGACACAACTGAGATCGGATTGCGGATAGGCACGCTGAAACCATGCATGATCATCCATTCTTCTTCTATTCGCATCAACCAGCCCATCAACCAGACTGCGAAACGCCGGATCGAGCGAGAGATGCTCAATCCTCTGGCGCGAAACCGTCTGCAACACCATCCAGGGGTTTTTCGTGATCTCCCAGAGTTCCGGATCAAGCTGACGCCAGACTTTGTCCGTCGCATGATTCCACGACCACCGCATATCCAGCGCCAATTCGGAAAGCGAGTTGAAACCCTCAACATCAACTGGCAGCAGCGCATAGACGGGGTTACTGGCACGGGTTTGGCTGTCCATGAATTCCTCTTGGCGTATTCGCTCAAATAATATCGTGTCATTGCGAATCAAAATTTGTTAAGCGAATGTTTATTGATCTGCGTCACCCGAATATCTGCCTAGGTGCTCGTGCATGGGTGCTGTTTGCTGCTAGGATGAACCCTTTAAGGATCTGAAGTTGCCCGCATGAATTTGTTGCCTCGCGCCCCCACGCTAGACGCCCTGCTGGAACGCTATGGCTCACGCTACAAGTGGATGGCATTGTTTACAGTGGCATTCGGCAGTGTGGCCGCCGTGCTGTCCTCAACCAGCTTCAATGTCGCCATTCCGACCCTTGCGCGCGAATTTGGTCTCGGTCAGGACAAAATTCAGTGGGCGGTAACCGGCTTCATGGCCGCCATGACGATTTCGATGCTGCCTACGCCGTGGCTGCTGAACCGTCTGGGGTTCCGCCGGTACTTCCTGGCCATTATTGCCTTGCTGGCGTCTGCCAGCATCGCCGGCAGCATGTCAACCAGCTTTTCATTTCTTGTCTTCACCCGCGTGCTGCAAGGCGTTGCGGCAGGCATGCTGCAGCCCCTCGGAACGCTTTCGGTCATGCGCCTGTTTCCGCAGGAAAGGCAAGGGCGCGCGATGGGGATACTGACATTCAGCATCGTGCTGGCACCGGCGGTCGCACCGACAATTGGCGGTTTGCTGCTTGATCATTTTGGCTGGGAGGCCATATTCCTGATCAATCTGCCGATGTGCCTGATTGCATGTGTTGCGGCGCTGTACCTGATTCCACAGTCACAGGAACAAAAACACACTTCTTTCGACTGGTTCGGCGTGGCATTGCTCGGTCTGGTCGCGCTCGGCAGCGTTGAAGGGGTCGCAAGCCTGAACCAAAATGGGGTTTTTTCTGCGTGGACCCTGCTCTGTTTCGGTGGATCGCTGGCGGCACTGGGATTGTTCATCTGGCACGCCCAGCGCAGTGAACACCCGATAGTCCGGCTCGACCTATTCCGCGACCGTGCCTTTGCCATGGGCACTATCGTCTCGCTGGCCTACGGATTCGGCATCTATGCCTCGACTTACCTGATACCGGTTTTCCTGCAAAGTGCAATGGGATTTTCTGCGACCGTTGCTGGCATGGCTCTGCTGCCGGGCGGCATAACACTGGCGCTCATGCTGCCGATCGCCGGGCATATGGCTGACCGTCACTCGCCAAGAATGATCACCATGATCGGACTCGGGCTGTTTTGTCTGTCTTTTATCCTGTTCGCCATCATGGGCAGTCGCGTCAGTTACGCCGAACTGGTTGCCTTTACCGTGCTGGGCCGTTTCGGGCTCGCGATGATCCTTCCTTCATTGACACTGGCCTCGCTGCGAGGCATGGAACCGAACCAGTTGCCGCAATCATCGATGGTTGTCAGCTACACCCGTCAGCTCGGCGGGGTGTTTGGCGTCGCCATATCGGCTGTATTTCTCGAATGGCGAGGAACGGTTCACGGACTCACGGAATCCGGCATCTCTTCCGCTTACTCCGAAACATTCGCCCTGCTGGCAGCAGCCTTCTGTCTTGCATTGCTTGCGGCAAGCCGCATGAAGCGCCGGGTACCATAGTCCTGTCGGCAAAGCGCAACGGCTCACTGCAAACCGCAAGAATAATCCGATAAAGCGAATCAGCAAGCGCCTGGGTGAATTAAAATTGGCCCTTGTTTTTGGCGGTTTCAAGGAGAATGTCATGACGCGCATCAGCGAGATGCTTGATGAGGAACAGCGGCACGAAGCCAAGGATCTCGAACGCGGACTCAAGAACAGGCATATCCAGCTGATTGCCCTGGGCGGTGCGATTGGTGTTGGTCTTTTCCTCGGATCGGCCAAAGCAATAAACATCGCCGGCCCGGCACTCATCCTGAGTTTTGCCATAGCGGGCATTGCGGTATTTTTCACGATGCGCGCCCTGGGCGAACTGCTCATCCACCGTCCCGTGGCAGGCGCCTTTACCACCTATGCGGAAGAATACATCGGCCCCTGGGCCGGTTTTTTCACCGGCTGGAACTACTGGTTCCTCTGGGTTGTCGTTGGCATGGCAGAATTGACCGCCATCGGCGTGTATGTGCACTACTGGTTCCCGGCCATCCCGCAATGGATGCCGGCACTGGCTTCACTAATCCTGTTGACGGCGGCCAACCTCATCGCGGTCAAGATTTTCGGTGAATTCGAGTTCTGGTTCGCGTTAATCAAGATCGTCACGATCGTCGGAATGATCCTTCTCGGCCTGTCCATCATCCTGTTCGGCGTAACCGACCTTGGCGCCACCGCCAGCTTTTCCAATTTGTGGTCACACGGCGGATTCGCGCCCATAGGGGTTGTCGGCGCAGTCATGACCCTGCAAATTGCCTGCTTCTCCTATACCGGCGTCGAACTGATCGGCGTCACGGCAGGTGAAGCGGAGAACCCGGAAAAGGTCCTGCCTCAGGCAACCAACAGTGTCACCTACCGCATCTTGTTTTTCTATATCGGAGCGTTGATCGTCATCATGTCGCTGGTTCCCTGGAATCAGATCAGCGCCACAGGGAGCCCATTCGTGCAGGTGTTCGACAAAATCGGCATTCCTGCAGCCGGCGGCATCATCAACTTTGTGGTAATCACGGCTGCAGCCTCATCCTGCAACAGCGGCATTTTCAGCACGGGGCGGATGCTTTACACGCTATCCCAGTTCAAGCAGGCACCAGCCATGCTAGGCAAGGTCAACAAACGCCATGTCCCCGCGACCGGCATCCTGCTGTCCGCCACCTGCATGATGATCGGCGTGGTACTCAATTACCTCGTGCCGGAAGATGTCTTTACCTATGTCACCAGCGTGGTCACCGTCGCCGCCGTCTGGACCTGGGCCGTCATCGCCTGGTCTCATCTTAACTACCGACGAGCCATCAGTCAGGGTACAGCGCAAGCGGTTGCCTACCGCCTGCCATGGGCACCGTTTTCAAACTGGTTCGTCCTGTTCTTCCTGTTCGTGGTGACCGTTTCGCTGGGTTTTGATGCAGAAACCCGTGTCGCACTATATGTCGCGCCAGTCTGGTTTGCGATTCTGGCGATCTGCTACCGCTTTTCATTAAAGAGAAATCAGCAATAGCGCAAACATCTCTTTCATGACCCATGCTCACAGGAATCGCCTGAAATCCATGCAGCTGCACCTATCTGTTTTAAGCTCACGCCATCCTTGCTTAGCGATTGGCAATGGTGACATTAACGACCGTGCCAGTAACGCGCAGCAACCTGACGATATGCCACCGCGGACAACTCCCCACCAAAATGCATGCTGATGGCGCCGGATTCATCTGTGCGCACTCGCCGGATGCCGAGACTGCCATACCGATCCAGTACATCCGGCCGCGGGTGGTTGTAACGATTGCGATACGCAACCTGGAAAATGGCCATTTCCGGCCCGACCGCCTGCAGGAACGGCAATGTCGACGAAGACGCACCGCCGTGATGCGGCGCAACCAGCACCGTGGCACGCAGTTTTTCGCCCTGGCTGCCGATCAGTTCGTCCTCCTGCACCCAGCCAATGTCGCCAGTCAGCAGTATCGAATGCTTTCCGGCGGTGATTTTCAGCACGCAACTGCGATCATTGCTTTTCCATTTCGTGCTGTCATAACTGCCAGCAGTCGGATGAAAAATTTCGAACCGCACATCGTCCCAAACCCAGTTCTGTCTTGCCTCGCAGCGACGATGACTGTTTGCCGCTTTTGCGATAGCGCTTTCATAAGGCAGGGAGGACGACACTTCACCGACCTGTATTTCCTTCAGGATCGACAAGGCACCTCCGGAATGGTCGTTATCGTTATGTGTAACGACCAGCGCGTCCAGCGCATTGATGCCGCGCCCCTTCAGATATGGCAGAATCACGCGGTTACCGCCGTCGGACTCCGGCGAGTAGGCGGGGCCGCTGTCGTACAAAAGCCTGTGATTGTTCGTTTCGATCAGCAATGCCGAACCTTGACCGACATCGAATGCCGTGACCCACATTTCACCGTCCGACGGACGGGAGGGAGAATTCAGCACCAGCGGCAGCCAGCACAGGAGTCCGAGCCAGCGGGCGGGCCAGCCCTGTGGTGCCAGCATCCAGAACATTCCCATGATCGCCATTACGAATGCCCAGATAGACGGTATCGGTGCGGCCCAGATGGCGAATGAAAAACTGCTCATCCACCCAAGACCAGTCGCCAGCCCGTCGATGCAAAGATGCGCAAATCCCAGCACCCATACGGATAACGGTGATGGCAATACACTGCCTATTAGCGCAAGCGGCGTCACGACCAAACTGACCAGCGGAATCGCTATCGCATTGGCTAGCGGACTGACCAGCGACACCTGACCGAACAGCAGCATTGTCAGAGGAACCAGACCGAGCGTCACGGCATACTGGGTACGCGCCGCCGTAATCAACCTATTGCGCCACCGATGCATTCTTGTGACATGCAGCTCCTGAAACTGCGATGCGCGACCAACTGATACGAACAGGATGACGCCCACCGCACCGAAAGACAGCCAGAATCCGGGCCACAGCACCGCCCACGGATCAAGCAATACCACCACGCCGAGTGCGGTAAACAAAACATGCGAGACGCTGGTGATGCGCCCGAACCAGAGCGCCAGCGCCACGATCGAAAGCATGTAGAGCGTCCGCTGTGCAGGCACGCCGAAGCCAGCAAGCAGCACATACACAAGCGCAACCGCCGCACCCGTCAGGGCAGCCACCTTTTGTGCCGGAAGCAGCAGCGGCAGTTGTGCGCGTGTGAAGAATGATCTTCGCCACAAGGCCGACATCAGCATGGCTGCCAATCCGGCAATCATCGTGATATGCAAGCCGGAAATGGAGATGAGATGCGATATGCCCGTGCGGTTGAACACGACCCAGTCAGATTGCCTGATCACACGCTGGTCGCCTACCACCAGCGCTACGAGCACTGACGCATAGGGTTTGTCAGGCGCTGCCGATTGGATGCGCTCGCGCAAGTTGGCTCGCGCGCGCTCAATCAGGTTGCCCGGGCTGAAAACAAACGCATCAAGACGGCGGTTCCTGTGCAATGACTTGTCATCAGGGCGTACATAGCCCGTTGCGCGCAAACCTTGTTCCAGCAGCCATGCCTCGTAATCGAAGCCATAAGGATTGGCGTTGCCGTGCGGGCGCTTCAGCCGCACCGCCAACTGCCAGCGTTCGCCCGGACGAACCTCAGGTACGGGCTGCGACGGTTCGCCGCCGTAGCCGCCATGCCATGACAGTGCCAGCTTGGGCGGTATGCCTGCGATCTCCGCATCGCCATCTGTCGCTTTCTCCACCGCGAAGTTGAAGCGCACGCCGTGCTCGAAACGGTGCGGCAGGCTATCGATCGTGCCGATCAGCGTAATGTCGCGCCCTTCCATTTCCTTCGGCAATGCATGCTTCAGGTAATGGAGCGCAAACAGCGACGCCCAGACTATGCCAAGCAATGCTCCGCAAGCAAGTCGCAAAATGAAAGCGGATTTCGACACCCGCAACCAGTACGACAGTCCACCAGCCAGTAACGCGCAAGCGAACAGCAGCAAAATAATTTGATCGGGAAGCGCAGCCTGAAACTGCAGCCATGCGACACCGATGACAAAACCGGCTATCGCGGAACGCATTTACACCCCCTCTCCCGCAGGAGAAGGGAGAAAGGTGCCAGCACTTGGTTCTTTTATCAGTTTTGCCAATTTCGGCAGTGCAGCCAGCGCGTTCGCGCTCGCTGCCCGCGCAACCTCGTCAGTTGCCATGACGCGCAATGCCGCCAGCGCCTCGCCGATGCGCGGCAGTTCCGTTGGCGTATTGCGCCGATCCTGCACCCATGCTGGTGCGAGATCGGGCGCGTCGGTCTCGATCACGATGGATTCCAGCGGGAGTTCCATTGCCAGGCGGCGCAACTGCAAGGCGCGCTCATGCGTGAAGGTGCCGCAAAAACTCAGCTTGAAACCGAGATCGATGAAAGCCTGCGCCTGCTGAAAACTGCCGTTGAAGGCGTGGGCGATGCCGCCCGGCGGCCGGATGCGACGCAAGTATTTCAGGATCACATCCTGTGCGCGGCGGATATGCAGCAGCACCGGCAGGTTGAAATCACGCGCCATCTTCAGTTGCTCGTTAAAAAAGTACTCCTGCCGCTCGCGAAATGGCGACTCCGCGTGAGCCGGGATGAAAAAATCCAGCCCGATTTCGCCAATCGCCACCAGCTTCGGATCGGAGAGGCAAGCCTCGAGCGTGGTGCGCAGTTTATCCAGATCCGAATCGGCAGCATTGGGAACATATGACGGGTGGATGCCGAGCGCATAGCTGCAATTCGGCTGCCGCCTTGCCAGTTTCGTTACGGAGGAAAAGCTGGCGACATCGACCGAGGGGATCACGATTTGCGACACCCCCAGCGCCGCTGCCTGCTGCGCCAGTGCGTCCGCCTCGCCAGTGAATTCCGGCGCTTCAAGGTGGCAATGGGTATCGATCCACATGCGTGCACTCATGCTCAATCAAGGGATTCTGCAATCGGTATTTGCAAGGCGTAAAAACATATACTCCCACTATGTATTTTTTGTCCGGCGCACGGGACATGGTGTTTATAACAATTTAGCCATATACTCCAAGAAAATAGAAGCATTTTCCAGGAAATTTTGCCTAAATTTTGTGCAAGAAAGCCAGTTTCAGGCCTCCCGATGCGCCAAAATGCCGAGATTGTCTCTATTAATAACGCGTTGCGTTAATACCTTCCTGACTTCCGCATAACCATTCAGTAAGGCTGCAACCCATGCTCCGACAGCCGCAAAATCCGATCGCATCGGCGCGCCAGTCCCCGGCCGCCTCGTCGCGATCGAGCGCCTGCC
>CAZAWA010000057.1:0-14491 GCA_964488675.1 uncultured Oxalobacter sp.
TAAATGGCTGCAGGTCGAGCTTGACCGAGCGAGCAGCCGGACCCTCGCCGATCATGATGTCGATCTGGTAGTCCTCAAGCGCGGGGTACAAGATTTCTTCGACCACCGGAGAAAGCCGGTGGATCTCGTCGATGAACAGCACATCGTTCGCTTCAAGGTTGGTCAGGATGGCGGCCAGATCGCCGGGGCGCTCCAGAACCGGGCCGGAAGTCTGGCGCAGGTTTACGCCCATCTCGCGCGCGATGATGTGCGCGAGTGTGGTCTTGCCCAAGCCGGGTGGGCCAAACAGCAGGGTGTGATCCAGCGCTTCGCGCCGGTTGCGCGCTGCTGAAATGAAAATCTCGAGCTGCTCGCGGGTCTTTTCCTGACCGACATATTCATCCAGATGTTTTGGTCGCAGCGCGCGCTCCAGCGCTTCTTCGTTCGGCGAAGAAGGTTCGGCGGCGACGATGCGCCGTGGCGAGAAATCATCGGTCTGGATGCTCATCGGTTAGCCTTTTGAAAGTGCCTTCAGCGCCAGCTTGATGCCATCCGAGACAGAGGTGCCATCAGGCACCTGCTTCATCGCCAGCACAGCCTCTTTGTCCGAGTAGCCGAGCGCCAGCAAGGCGTTCATGATGTCAGCGCTTGCATCGCTGTGTATGGCGACGCCGCCTGCGCCGAGGTCGGCGCCAAGCTTGCCCTTGAGCTCCAGCAGCAATCGCTCGGCGGTTTTCTTGCCGATGCCGGGAATTTTCGTCAGGCGCCCGGCTTCCTGCCTTGTGACGGCCTGCGACAGGTCGGCGACGGACAGGCCTGAAAGCAGCGATAGCGCAATTCGTGCGCCAACGCCGGAAATCCTGATCAGCTGACGAAAGGCCGCACGCTCTTCCTGCGTGCCGAAACCGTACAGCAGTTGCGCATCCTCGCGCACAACCAGATGCGTGAACAGCGCGACTTTTTCACCGAGTGCAGGCAGGTTATAGAAAGTGCTCATCGGGACATCGACTTCATAGCCGACGCCGCTGCAATCGACCAGCAACTGGGGCGGGTTCTTTTCGAGCAGGATGCCGGAGAGACGACCGATCATGAGCGTGACATTCAAAATTAATTTGTCCAATGATACAGGACGCCAATTGCTTACCCCACCAATCGCCCGCGCTTCATGCGCAGGCCCTTGCTGGTTAGTTTGCCAAGCGCAGCTAGCGCTTCGCCGCTATGGGCGTGGCAAATCGCGACGCCCAGCGCGTCGGCCGCGTCGGCGCCAGGCAATGTCGGCAGCGACAGCAGGCGTTGCACCATGTCCTGCACCTGCCGCTTGTGCGCCTTGCCGTGGCCGACGACCGCCTGCTTGAGTTGCAGTGCGGTATATTCGGATACGCTCAGGTTGGCGCTGACCAGCGCAGAAATGGCAGCGCCGCGCGCTTGCCCAAGCAGCAGCGTCGATTGCGGATTGACATTGACGAATACTTTTTCAATGACGGCGCAATCAGGCTGGTAGGTGCGGATGATTTCGGACACGCTGCTGAAGATGGTTTTCAGACGGTCTGGCAGTTCGGCCGAAGTGGGCGTGCTGATGGTGCCGGATGCGATGTAGGCGAGCTTGTTGCCTTGCTTCGTAATGACGCCAAAGCCGGTGGTGCGCAGGCCGGGGTCGATGCCGAGAATTTTCATGCCTGTCTCCCTCCCTTTCCCCCTGTCATGGGGAGAGGGAAAAATAATCAATGCCGGAAATGCCGCACGCCGGTGAACATCATCACCAGTCCGCGCTCGTTGGCTGCATCAATTATTTCCTGATCGCGCACCGAACCGCCCGGCTGGATGATGCAGGTGGCGCCTGCATCAGCGACGACATCTACCCCGTCACGAAACGGGAAGAAAGCGTCGGATGCGACCGCCGATCCCGCCAGGGACAATCCGGCCTGCTGTGATTTCATCACCGCGGCGCGCGCCGCATCGACGCGGCTGACCTGACCGGCGCCGACGCCGAGTGTCATGCCATTGGCACAGAACACAATGGCATTGGATTTGACGAACTTTGCAACGCGCCATGCGAACAGCATATCTTCGAGTTGTTGCGGCGTTGGCCGCAGCGCCGTGACGACTTCCAGCTCGGAGAGCGCGAGGTTGCGCGTGTCCGGTGACTGCAGCAGCACGCCGCCGCCGACACGCTTGATCTCATACGCGTTCATGCTCCGGCCTAGCGGGATTTTCAGCAGACGAAGGTTCTTTTTTGAACCCAGAATCTGCAGGGCTTCGGCAGTAAAAGATGGCGCAATCAAAACCTCAACGAACAGCCTGGAAACTTCCTGCGCGGCAATGGCATCCAGTTCGCGGTTGAAAGCGATGATGCCGCCGAAGGCGGCTTCCGGGTCGGTGGTTAGCGCTTTGGCGTAGGCTTCCTGCAAATTGGCCCCGGTGGCCGCGCCGCACGGGTTGGCATGCTTGATGATCACGCAGGCGGGGGCGTCAAAGGTTTTTGCGCACTCCCACGCCGCGTCAGCATCGGCAATGTTATTGAACGACAGTTCCTTGCCCTGTAGCTGGGTGTAGGTGCCGAGCGCGCCGGCGGGCGCGTGCAGGTCGCGATAAAATGCGGCCGACTGGTGCGGGTTTTCCCCGTAACGCATGTCCTGCACCTTCTCGAACGCGATATTCATCACTTGCGGATAGCGGCTGCGCGTGGCATGTCGCCGGTCACTGCCGAGGCTGGACAGGTAGTTGGCGATTGCGCCATCGTATTGCGCAGTGTGAGCATACACTTTCGTCGCGAGACGGAATTTGCTGTCGTAAGAAAGTTCGCCATTGCTTGCGGCCAGTTCTGCAAGCACGGGCGCGTAATCGGACGGATCGCAGATGACGATCACATCCGTGTGGTTTTTCGCCGCCGAACGCAGCAAGGCAGGGCCGCCGATGTCGATGTTCTCAATGGCATCTTCCAGCGAGCAATCCACTTGCGCAACGGTTTGCCGGAATGGATACAGGTTGACCACGACCATGTCGATGGTGGCGATGCCATGCTGTTGCAAGGCTGCCATATGTTCCGGCAGGTCGCGGCGCGCGAGGATGCCGCCATGCACATTGGGATGCAGCGTTTTGACGCGGCCATCGAGCATTTCGGGGAAGCCGGTGATGTCGGCGACTTCAGTCACCTTGACGCCGTTGTCCAGCAGCAAGGCAGCCGTGCCGCCGGTGGAGAGGATATTGACACCCAGCGCGGCAAGGGCGCGTGCGAAGTCGACAATGCCTTCCTTGTCGGAAACGGAAATCAGCGCTTGCTTGATCATGATGTGGGGCGGATGGCTGCTTACAGCAATCCGTGTTGTTGCAGTTTCTTTCGCAGCGTGTTGCGATTGATGCCGAGGATGTGCGCAGCATGCGACTGGTTGCCGTTGGCGCGCGCCATGGCCACTTTGAGCACCGGCACCTCGACGGCATGGATCACCATGTCATAAAGCTCGTGCGGCTTTTGATCGCCCAGGTTCTTGAAGTAATTTTCGAGACTCTTTTGGACCACATCCTGGATTTTTTCCTTGCTCATGCTGCCCGCACCGTATGAATAGGGTTTCTCATTGTTACCGCCATCAGGCGGCAAACTTTTCCTGGATAAAAGCGTATTGTAACCGCTCGCCATGCACAATTTGCGATTCAAGGAAGCGGTCGACCGCTTTAATTTGTAAGTCGCAGCTTTCCAGCCGGTTCATGTGTTGGCGAAATGCCTCGCCGCCAGGCAAATCACGAACATACCAGCCAATATGCTTGCGCGCTGTACGCACACCAACGGCTTCGCCGTAAAAGGCATAATGGTCCAGCAAATGTTGCGCCATCAGATCGCGGACTTCAGCGACGGTCGGTGGCGGCAATAGCTCGCCGGTTCGCAGGAAGTGGTCGATTTCCCGGAAAATCCATGGCCGTCCTTGTGCTGCGCGACCGACCATCACGGCGTCGGCGCCGGTGCGATCCAGCACCAGCCGTGCCTTTTCAGGGGTGTTGATGTCACCGTTGGCGACAACCGGTATCGAAACAGCCGATTTTACAGCCGCAATCGTTTCGTACTCGGCCTCGCCTGCATAACCGTCGGCGCGGGTACGCCCATGCAGCGTCAGCATGGCTATGCCGGACGCTTCTGCCATTTTCGCAATCCGCATGGCATTTTTGTTGGCGCGATCCCAGCCGGTGCGAAATTTCAATGTGACTGGCACACGGACTGCATTGACGACGGCGTCCAGAATGGCGCCAACCAGCCGTTCGTGCTGCAACAGAGCCGATCCGCACCAGTTGTTGCATACTTTTTTGGCAGGGCAGCCCATGTTGATATCGATGATTTGTGCGCCGCGATCCACATTATGTCGCGCGCAATCAGCCAGTTCCCTGGGGTCGGCGCCGACGATTTGCACGGCTTTGGGTTCCATCTCGCCGTCAAAGTTGGTGCGGCGTGTGCTTTTGCCGGTGTGCCAAAGGCGAGGGTTGGCGGCGGCCATTTCGGATACTGCGTAACCGGCGCCGAGTTTCTTGCACAGCTGGCGAAACGGGCGATCCGTGACGCCAGCCATCGGCGCGACGAACACATTATTGCTCAGGCTGTAAGGACCGATGTGCATGAAATGTTGAAAATGAGTTTCTGACCGGGCTGCGTATTCTAACCGAAATCATGCCTAAAATTTAGGCAGGGCAAAATTAATTCCAGTATCCTTCTCCTAGAAATGCTTGTCGTAATCGACGGGCTTGCGCAATGGCTCAAGGTGTTCAACTTCACCCCACGCCAGCAGGCGGATTTCGCCGTTGCCGATGGCGAACCGGTTGATGCTGGTGTTGAGCACCGGCATGCGGGCATTGTTCCCGAGCGGGATGCCGTTGGCTGCGCGGTAGGCGGATTCGACGATGCCGAAGTGCGCGATCACGGCGATTTTTTGCCCCGGGTGCTGCGCCGCGCATCGGTGCAGTGCTGCCATCGCCCGGTGGAAAAACTGGCGCGGGCTTTCCGCTTCCCGTTCGCCCGGCGGGAACACATGATCGGGGTCGGCGGCATGCCATGCCGCATGTGATTCCGGATAGCGCAGCGCGATTTCTTCCGGGTGCAGGCCCTCGAACGCACCATAGCATCGTTCTCGCAAATCCCGGTCGACTTTTACCTGCAGGTTGTGCCACTTCGCAATTTCTTCTGCTGTTTTCGTCGCGCGCTGCATGTCGCTGGCGATGATGGCGTTCAGCGATTCATGCTTGAGGGTTTGCCCTAGCGCGATGGCTTGCTGCTCGCCTTTTTCGTTCAGCGGGATGTCGCTATGGCCTTGCAGCCGTTTCACCTTGTTCCAGGCCGTTTGCCCGTGACGGATGATCAAGAGTTCCGTAACCTTGCTCACTGCCTGTTACCTCATTTTTCCAGTGACGGATTCAGCGTGTAGATGCCGGTTATGTTCGTTTCCGCGAGGATGTGGCCCTTCATGGCATCGCGCGCCTGCTGACCGGTGAACTTGCCATCGACGCCAAGCTTTTCGACATCAAGGGCATATACCGTAAAGACATAGTGGTGCAGGATGCTGTCGTTCCAGGGTGGACAGGGGCCGTCATAGCCAAAATAGTCGCCGCCCATCTCGGCATCGCCCGTAAACCAGGCGGTGTAATCGTTGATTCCCTGGCGCGCATTGTGTGCGGCAGCAGGGCCTGGCTTGCCACGCGCGGTAACCGCGTTCGAGAACTCGCCTTCGGCAATCGCAGTCAGCGAGGGGGGGAGATCGACCAGCAGCCAGTGGAAGAAATCGACTCGCGGCAGGTCGGCGGGGATGGTTCGGCCTTCCTGGTTGACATCGTCGCCCCTGGAGGGCACATCATAGTCATGGCAAATTACCGCCAGCGACTTGGTTCCGGCAGGGACACCACTCCAGGCCAGATGCGGGTTTCTGTTCTCGGACAAGGTGACATGCGTTTCAGGGTCGATTACGCAAAACGCGAGCCTGCCGGGAATTTTGCCGTTGTCGGTAAACGAGTCGCTCCAGAGTTTCATTTGCCCTCCTGTTGTTTGCTGTTTGGGGGAAGTTTGTGCCACTCTGCCATTTTGCCAGAGGATATCGATTCAGGCTACATCGGCGGATTCGTCCGACTTGTCCGCCACAGCCAGAACCGGAATTTCGCCCTTGCGCAGCAGATGCGACATGGCTGGGCCAGGCAAAATCTGTTTGAGCATCCCTTTGCCATGCACGCCGAACAGGATCAAATGTGCATCAGTGACTGGGTGTGACGGCACATCAGCCGGCAGGCTATTGCGCCGCATAGGGCGATGTTGCGGGTGTTTCAAGGCTGTTGTAATTCGGATATATGTGATCTGCGTTAATGCTCCTGTTTGGGTTGACAGCTAAATTGTTGCGAATGAAATAGCTTGATTAACCGAGGCGCCGAAGTGACTGAGTCCAGGCAGAAACTGTTGAGAGCCATCATGGGGCTGATTGTGCTGACGACTGTTTGCACGATCGGTCTGATGTATTTCGAGGGCTTATCGGCGTTCGATTCTTTCTGGCTGACGATTGTCAGCCTGTCGACCACCGGGTACGGCGACATCGTGCCGCACACTGTGCCGGGGCGACTCTTTCTGCTTTCAATGCTGGTGACCGGGCTCGTCGTTGTCACCTATTCGCTGGGCACGATCATCAACATACTGGTGGAAAATCAGTTGTTTAATTTGAAGGGGAAGCGCAAGATGACCAAGGCGATTTCAAACCTGCAAAACCATGTCATCGTTTGCGGCGCAGGCCGGGTGGGCGGCAATGTGGCCGACATCTTGCGGGCCGAAAGCGCGCCGTATGTCGTGATTGAAGCCAACGAAGATCTGGTAAACAAAATGCGCGATGATGGCCATCTTGTGCTTCATGGCGACGCGACCGAGGATGATCTGCTTCATCAGGCCGGCATTCAGCGCGCCAGGGGCATCATTTGCGGGTTGTCGAACGATGCTTACAATGTGTTCGTCGTGCTGACGGCGCGGGCGCTCAATCCCGGATTGATGATCGTCTCGCGCGCGGTGCAACCGGAATCCGTCGCGAAATTGCGCCACGCCGGCGCGGACAAGATTATTTCGCCCGACCAGATCGGCGGCCACCGGATGGCAATGGCCATGCTGAAGCCTACGGCTCTCGAACTGATGGACACCATGTTCGCGCCGCACAACCTGGAAATTCAGCTGGAAGAGATTCTGGTCGGCGCGAATTCTGCGATGGCTAACAAGCCGGTCAACGAGTTCTTCGGCAAGGGTCTGAGCGAAGTAATACTGGTGGCTATCATACGGAGCAGTGGCGTGAAGATGAATCCGGCCGTTGAGGAGATCATCCAGCCGGGTGATACGCTGGTGCTGATAGGGTCGCGGCTCGACCTCGGGAAGATAGAGGCGGTCGCGCTTCCTGATTTAGCGGCCAGCCATCCGCAAAAATCATATACTCTACCCGGGTAATGTTTGTCTGGCGCATCAGGCCTGGTTGTTATGATTTTATTGTTGCATACTCCCAGAAAGGCAAGGTATTTTGCGCCAAAAACTGCACATATTTTGTGCAAATATAGCCTTTTCCAGCTTCCGGATGCTCCCCAGGCCGAATTTTGACCAACTATTAACGCGGTGCGTTATTAGTGAGCGCGCGTTTAGCCGTTTCTTGCAGGACGACATCTCGTGCACAGTGCCCCGGATTCAAGCAGCCCGGCACCGAATCGACATTAAAGCCCTTTTTTCTCAAACCAGATAAAAAGCGGTATGCACCCTGCCCAGAACACCATGACGATGAGCCATGGCGATATGCCCAGCGCCTCAGGCAGGCCAATCTTGCCGAAGTCTGCCCATGCCAGAACGGTCGACTTGAAGAGCGGGTACAGTTCCGCGTAAATTGCTGCGCCAACGATCATGCCGGCGATGGCGAAGATGGCATGCCAGCGGCCTTCAGCCAGCGCGCCAACCGAGGTGCCGGGACAAAACCCCATGATTGCCCAGCCGCCGCCGAACAGCGCGCCGCCAATCAGGATTGCGCCCACATTCATCGGTTTGTGTCCTAACTTGATGATACCCATACCGGACAGCGCGAGGATGCCGACCATGCCGACGAGGATGGCAGACATCATGAACTTCATGATCGTCATGTCTTTCAGGAGCATGGCGCCGAGCTGTTTGTCAAAGCGCAGCACGCGTCCTTTTTGCAGCAGAAATCCGAAGCCGATGCCCGTGACTAGTCCAAGTATTTGCGCGGTGGTCATGATTTCCTCCGATAGACAAGATTGGCGACCAGTATGCCGACACCGAAGAACAGCGCCAGCGCGACCAGAGCGCTGACCGAGAGTTGCATCATGCCGCTCAGGCCGTGGCCACTGGGGCAGCCATCTGCCATGCGTGCGCCAACCATGGCAACGATGCCGCCGAGGAAGGCGCCGACTGCGCGCTTGCCAACAGAGGGGCCGAAGCGCTCCGTCCAGGCAGGCGGCACGCTTTCCAGCTTGAAGCTCCTGTCAGACAGTGACGAAACCAGTGCACCGATGAAAATACCGATGATCATCAGGAACTGCCAGTCCAGTGCGACCTTTTCCTTGATGAAGTAGGCGTTGGAGGCAACATGCGACGAGGCAAAAAGCTGTTCGATAAACCCGGCAGCCCGCACGAAAGTGGTCGATGCGCCGAGGAAGTTGGTCTTGCCCATCCAGATCGTGGTGGCATAGGCGGACAGGACTGCCAGCACCCCGACCAAACCGCCAGCAAGGTATGGACTCCAGCCACCATCATTTGATTTCAGCTTCATGGGGTCTCCTTACATAAGAAATTTACATTATATATTTTAATTAATTATAATCCAGAATTATAAATGGGCAAGGGTGCCCAAATAGATGGGTATTTCACGATGATGTCAAATTGGGAAAAAGAAATCCCATGCCCCGACTTTCCATTGAAAATGGGTGCGGGTATTTGTCCTTACGCAAAATACGGCTTTAAACCCGGTTGCGATCAGATCATGTCGCGGCTTATGAAGGAAGCGCCTGCGAAACTTGCGGAATGCGTCAAAGGGCGCGGCTCGCGGTTGCGCCGTTTTCGTAGATCAATTCCAGAAAAGATCGGGGTCCGGTCAACCACATGGCTTTCTTCGATGCGCGGCTGGCAAAACGGCCGACCAAGCCGCCCTCGCTGTTGCGCTCCAGCGCAATGTCAGTAATGATCGTCACTGGTTCTTCGGACGCGGCAGTCTCTTTTGGCGCGGAAATGTTCGGCATACCGCGATCCAGCCAGTCCTGCGCTGCCCGATCTGTTGAAAAAAGGGGACGCATGGCATTGTCTGTCATGCAGTCGAAAACAAGGTACAACCTGGTCGCATCCTCAAACACGACCGCGCCAACGCTTCGTGCCACCTTGGGCCTCCGTCAAAATGGGCAAACGACAATATTTTTCCAATTCTGATTGGAGAGTGGATTCTGATTTATCAATGCAGCGTTAGTCAAGGGCGGGACAGGTAACGCGCAATAGCAGATCATGCTGACATGGCGGGTAATTTACACCGGGTTGAATTTGATAATTATCAGGATTGTCGTATGGCAACCCGTCTACAATTGAACACGATGGGCGCAACTGCTCGGGTTTCAATCCCGTGCAGTGCCGCCCCAATATCGCGTGAGCAGACCATGCAGTTATCGAAAAAGGCATCGATTACTCGCCAGCTTCGTTTCAGGCTACGATTGGCGGCTTTTGTCATTTTGCTCAATGTTCTCATATGCGGGCTGGCTGCGTGGGTTCTGCACCAGAGCCGCCTGAATTATCAAAAGGAAGCTGAGAAGGAGACGCAGAATGTCTCGCGCGTTATGGCGCAAAGTCTGGCCGACACGATAAAGAAAATAGAAATGACCTTGCTTGCTGTTGACGAGGAGTTCATCCGGCAGAGAGCGACGGGCAGGTTGGATGATAGCGCCATGAATGCATTTCTGACCCGTCACCATGCACGATTCCCCGAAATGGGCAGCATATGGGTCATTAACGCAAGTGGCAACCCCACGCACGGCACCAGAAAAATATTAGCCAACGGATTCAATGTTGCGGACAGAGATTACTTCAAGCATTTGCGCAGCCAAACAGATATTGGAACCTACACTTCCAAACCGTATGTCGGACGCACGACAGGCGAATGGACGCTAGGCTTCGCGCGGCGAATCAGTATTCCGGACGGGAATTTCGGCGGCGTGGTCCTCGGCACCATCGAAGTGTCGCGTATTGAAGCGCAGTTCTCCGCCGTCAATCTTGGAAAAGGAGGCGTGATTGCCATAAGAGATTCGGATTTTGGCCTGGTGGCGCGCCATCCCAGGCCAGACAAACTCCAGAGTATGGCAAACCGGAAAGCGCCCCCGTTATTGTCAGATGAATTCATCCGCAATAAAGGCGAGCACGGCATGTTTTTTGAGAAGTCGCCCGTGGATGACATTGTGCGTGTCGCCTCGGTGCGCAAGATTGGAAGCTATCCGCTCTATCTCGTCGTCGGACTGGCGGAAAATGATTATTTGGTGAAATGGTGGCGTGAAGCTTTGACCGTTTGCGGCGTACTTGGGGCATTTCTGCTGGTTACCGTACTGATGTCCGTGCAATTGGACACCAGCTTTGCCAGACGCAACCGGCTGATCGAAAAACTGGATAGAAAACAGAGGCGGTTCCATACCCTGGCCGCGATGTCGGCAGACTGGTTCTGGGAGCAGGACGAGAATTATCGATTTGTCCGCGCATCGAAAGAGCTTGCCGAACGCAGGTTTGCGCCCGACGACCTGGTTGGAAAGGCGCGGTGGGATTTCGACACGGACAAAACCGAGGATGAGTGGATCGCCCATCGCGCGCTTCTGGAGGCGCGTCAGCCATTTTACAATTTCGAGTATTGCATTACTGACGATGCGGGCAAGCGGCGCTGCATTAGCGTCAGCGGCGAACCCGTGCTCGACGAGAGTGGCCGATTTGTCGGCTATCAGGGCGTTGGCAGGGACATTACCGAGAAGCGGCACCTCGATGAACGCATCAAGCAGATGGCGCAATACGACACCCTGACAAAATTACCCAATCGGGCCCTGTTCAATGACCGCTTGTCCCATGCGATCAGCATGGCGAATCGGGATCATCGCCAATTTGCGCTGCTGTACTTCGACCTCGACCGGTTCAAGCCTGTTAATGATCGCTACGGTCACGATGCAGGCGATCAGCTTCTGCTAATGGTGGCGGCGAGGGTGGGCTACTTGCTGCGTGAATCCGACACCATTGCCAGAATTGGCGGGGATGAATTTGTGGTGTTGTTGCCGGTTATTGCCAGCCATAAAGATGCGGAAGAGGTGGCAAACCGGATCATTTCCGCGCTGACATCGCCCTACACGCTTGGCGGCATTGCGGAAAAGATCACTGTGGGCGTGAGTATTGGAATTGCGCTGTATCCGAAAGACGGTACGGACAGGGACAGCTTGATCAAGTCGGCAGATGCCGCGATGTACAAGTCAAAGTGCGTGGGAAATTGCTATTTTTTTCATGAGGCGACTGCAAATGGCATGGTTCGCGCTGATTCCTGATGTAAAAAATGCGAGACCGAGGAGGTCTCGCATCCAGGATAACTTAATCATGTCGACAAGCATGTAACAACCGCTTGTCAACGGAAAGGCTTATTTTGGAACATTAACCATGGCTTCCTTGACGCACTTGTCTCTTGAGTCGAAGGCGACCGTTTTGCATTTATCAACCGCTGCATCATAGGCTACTTTGGCAGGACCGGAGTAAGTAACTGGCGCGGCGGGTTTGTCACAGGCAGTAATACCAAACACAGCGACAAGCGCAACTAATACAAATGAATATTTCATGTTGGACCCTTAATGGAATGAGGAAAGCACAGTAGTTTTAGATCTGCAAGGCAACCCCATGGCGCATTAATAACACGCCGCAATACTGCCAACGCGTCAGCCTACAGGCGCTTTCATCATCTGTCGGTACGGTATCGTACAAAGTTGGCGTTCCGGCCAACCCTGCTGTTTAATGGCTTGACTTGCCGAGAACCTGATAGGGATCGCCGTGTGGAATATCCGTGAGCAGGCGATCAAATTCCAGTTTTACCACGGCATAGCATTCGCATACGGTCTTTTCCAGCGCAGGGCGATCCAGCACCTCAATCTGGCCACGGAAGTAGCGAATCAGTCCGGCCCGTTGCAGCTTCCCGGCCGCCAGAGTGACACCGCCCCGCCTTACCCCGAGCATATTTGCAATCAGCTCTTGCGTCATCGATAGCGTACTGGTAGGCAAACGGTCAAGGCTGGACAGCAGCCAGCGGCACAGTTGCTGTTCGATGGAATGGTAGCGGTTGCAAACGGCGGTTTGTGTCATTTGCGTAATCAGGGCTTGTGTGTAGCGCAAAAGCAGACGAAGCAACGGGCCGGCACGGTTGAATTCTGCCTTGAGCAGGTGCGCCTGCAGGCGATAGGCATGGCCGGCACTTTGCACTACGGCGCGATTGGGCGTGGTTTCGCCACCCATGAACAGCGATATGCCAAGAATGCCCTCGTAACCAATCAGCGCAATTTCAGCCGAGGCACCATTTTCAAGCACATAGAGCAGTGATAGAACGGAATTGGTTGGAAAGTAGACATAGTTCAGTTTCCCGCCTGATTCGTACAACACTTCGCCAAGGTGCATCGGAACCAAGTCAAGGTGAGGCGCGAGGCGATTAAATTCTGCAGGCGGCAAAGCGGCAAGAAGTTGATTTTGCTTCGGGCTATGAAATGTGATCATCATAAGGACGCTGATGGAAATTCAGTATGCGTGATGCCATGGCACACGGATGCAGAATGGAAGTTCTACGGCGCTGACAACGGTATCACGAATATGGTGAATCGCAGCAGGCCTGGCACGAAGAGAGGGAAATTTGATCCAGACAACTCGAGCAGGCACAAAAGAAACATCAGCAACGGAAATGGTGAATTGCAGTAAAATCCGACAGGCAATTTTTGAAGGTAACAAATATGCAGAATTTTCAGTTTGTAATGATAGGTGAGGAATTTCGTGATCCGATCGGCGGGGATCGCTGGATCAAAATTTCAAGCGATGAGGCGCAACTGGTTTCAAACCCGGATGTGATTGAGGTTTTTGATCGTCAAGACCTTACCGATTGATCGATACATTGGCGCAAACCTCATCCCGATCGCATTTGCCGGGGCTTGCTTTTGCAGCCCGTGAGAGGCGATCCTCGCCAAAGTACTCACACTTCACATCGTCCCAGCCACTCCGGCAGGCGGAGGAATTACCATTTCATCTCAGTGCGCAAATTTTTCAGCCAGGGCTTGATAAAGCGGTTGTGGGCTGATGCGTGCTGACACGGCGTTGGCGATCAGTACGGCAACCAGCAAAGGTAATAACAGGTGCAGCCCGCTGGTGGTTTCCACCATAAGAACAAGTGCGGTCAGTGGTGCGCGCGTAACGCCGGAAAAATAGGCTGCCATGACCATAATCACCATCGCACCGTGTGGTGCGAGCGATGGGAAGAAGAGGGACAGGCTGTCGCCCAGTCCCGCGCCGACGGCGAGCGAAGGCGCGAGCAGACCGCCGGGTATGCCGCTGATGGCGGACAGAAAAACCGCAGCCATTTTGGCCAGCCCGTAGTACCAGACGAAGGAGCTGCCGCTGGCGTGTAACGCCACGCGCGTAGCCTCGTCACCGGAACCGAAGACGAGATTGTCGGTCAGGCTACCGAGCAGGGCGACGCCGACACCGCAGAAGGCGGCGAAAAGCAGGGGACGGTTCCAGACGAGCCCAGCCAAAATCCTCGGTGGCGAAAACGACATCTTGATTATCAGGCGGCTGAAAATACCACCCATCGCGCCACCGACGAGGCCGCATAGGACGACGGCATGGGCATTCTCCAGCCCGTAAAGAAAAGCGGTCGTCGCACCGAAGTAAGTGTTCTGATCAAGCAGCGAAAATAGAACCAGCGCACACATGAGAACGGCCACCACCAATAACAGGCGAGCCTTGAAAGTCTGTTTGCGCCACAGCTCCTCGAACGCAAACACAATCCCGGTCAGCGGCGCGGTGAAAGCCACAGCGATGCCGACGCCGCCACCCGCTATCACGAGCATGCGGCGATGCAAGGCAGTGATTTCCTGTCTGCGACTGTGAAAGGCATGCATGACGCACGCGCCGATCTGTACCAGCGGGCCATCACGGCCGATTGAGGCGCCTACCGCAAGCCCCCCCATCAGCGTGATGATCTTCCCCGTCAGGATGCGGATCGACAGCAGGTGGCGCTTGCGGCGGGGATCGGCGTCATTGAGGGTTGCGAGGGTCTGGGGAATGCCGTCGCCTTGCCCGCCACGGAAGAAGCGTTGCACGAGATAGACAATAAGTGCAAACCCGAAAGGCAGCAGAATGATCGGTGATTTAGGATAATTCTCGAGCAGTCGACGGTTCAGATAGCTTGCCTCGTTGCAGCCCCATGCCAGCAGAACACCGATCAATCCGATAAGCAGCGGCCCTATTATCCACGCTTGCCAGCGACGC
>CAZAWA010000058.1:0-14025 GCA_964488675.1 uncultured Oxalobacter sp.
CCCGGTTGCAGCGCAGGTCGCAGCCGAGGCGGCAGGCCGCGTAGCGGTTGAATGTGGCATGAAAAACCTTGAGGTTCGCATCAAGGGCCCAGGCCCAGGCCGTGAATCTGCTGTTCGTGCGCTGAACAATCTCGGCATCCGGATTTCGCTGATTCAAGACATCACGCCGGTTCCGCATAATGGATGCCGTCCGCCGAAGCGTCGTCGCATCTGAGATTTGCTGTACCCCCGCCGAATCCGGCGGGTTTTCTGAAGACCACCGTCCGGCAACGATGCCGGACTAGCGCCTGATAAGCCGAAGCGACAGCAGAGGCACCTGGGGCGTCATTTAACACAAAAAGGAAATACCGTGGCACGATATATTGGACCCAAAGCAAAGCTTTCGCGTCGCGAAGGCACCGATCTCTTTCTCAAAAGCGCTCGCCGCTCGCTGGACTCGAAATGCAAGCTGGATGTCAAACCAGGCCAGCATGGCCTGAAATCTGGTGCTCGAACCTCAGACTATGGCAATCAGCTGCGTGAAAAACAGAAGGTCAAGCGTATGTATGGCGTGCTGGAACGCCAGTTTCGCCGTTACTTTGCGGAAGCAGAGCGCCGCAAGGGCAATACCGGTGACAACCTGATGCAATTGCTGGAATCCCGTCTGGACAATGTCGCTTATCGCATGGGATTCGGTTCAACCCGCGCCGAGGCGCGTCAGCTCGTCAGCCACAAGGCGCTGACAGTCAACGGCCAGGTTGTCAACATCCCGTCTTATATGGTCAAGGCAGATGATGTGGTTGCCATCCGCGAAAAGTCGAAGAAGCAAAACCGCGTAGTTGAAGCGCTGTCGCTGGCCGAGCAGATCGGCATGGCCTCCTGGGTTGCGGTCGACTCCAAGAAGATGGAAGGCACTTTCAAGCGTCTGCCGGATCGCAGCGAATTCGCGAACGATGTGAATGAGTCGCTGATCATCGAATTGTATTCCCGCTAATTTCTATTCCGTCTTAAAACGGCCTGTGACTTTGTCGACCGCGCCTTGCCGTACTGTTCGTACTGTCTGCGGCTTGTCTTCGCGTCGCAGACCGTTTGAAAACGGAAACATACTTTTGCAGCAGTTTTAGCAGCACCAATTTTTTCCATCAGCCTTATCGGTGTAACGAGCCGAGGGTATTGAAAAGGACGAATCATGAATAATTTTCTCAAGCCGCGCATCATCAATGTTGAAACCCTTGGCCCGGGCCATTCCCGTGTCGAGATGGAGCCGTTCGAGCGCGGATATGGGCATACCCTTGGCAACGCATTGCGCCGCATTCTGCTGTCTTCAATGACGGGCTACGCGCCGACGGAAGTCACGATCGCCGGTGTCGTGCATGAATATTCAACACTGGAAGGCGTACAGGAAGATGTGGTCGACCTGTTGCTGAATCTCAAGGGCGTGGTATTCAAGCTGCACAACCGTGAAGTTGTTAACCTTGTTCTGAAGAAGGAAGGCGTCGGCCCCGTTCTGGCGTCGGATATCGAACTGCCGCATGATGTGGAACTGGTGAACCCCGAGCATGTCATTGCGCATCTGACCGAAAGTGGCAAGCTGGACATGCAGATCAAGGTTGAGCGTGGTCGCGGTTATGTTCCGGGCAATGTGCGCCGTCTGTCTGAAGACGCCAACAAGACGATTGGCCGCATCATCCTTGATGCATCGTTTTCTCCGGTTCGGCGTGTTTCGTATGCGGTCGAATCCGCACGCGTCGAGCAGCGCACTGATCTGGACAAGCTGATCCTGAACATTGAAACCAATGGCGTAATTTCGGCAGAAGAAGCGATTCGTCAGTCCGCACGCGTGCTGGTCGAGCAGTTGAGCGTGTTTGCGTCGCTCGAAGGCACGGAAACGGCGTCCGAGGCGCCTGCCCATGCGCCGGCTGTCGACCCGATTCTGCTGCGCCCGGTTGACGATCTTGAACTGACCGTCCGTTCGGCAAACTGCCTGAAAGCTGAAAACATTTACTACATTGGCGATTTGATTCAGCGTAGTGAAAACGAGCTGCTCAAGACACCGAACCTCGGTCGCAAGTCACTTAATGAAATCAAGGAAGTGCTCGCATCGCGCGGTCTGACCTTGGGCATGAAGCTGGATAACTGGCCGCCTTCCGGCCTGGATAAATAATTTCGGCGGGTTATGAAGCCGATAGCATCGTTGCATGGGCTTGCCGTACCGTTTGTGCGGTCTTCGCCCACGCGCCTTGTTCTCAACATCAATGCCAGCCGAAGCAATGAGTTGGATTAGTCGTAATTTTTAACATTACCGGCCCGCGATTCCGCAAAGACGGAAACGATAGAAGAGCTGGATTAATACTATAGAGAAAAGGAACCATCATGCGTCACCGTCATGGATTAAGAAAGCTGAACCGCACCTCGTCGCACCGTCTGGCGATGCTGCGCAATATGTCCGTCTCCCTGCTGCAACACGAAGCGATCAAGACCACGCTGCCCAAAGCCAAGGAACTGCGTCGCGTCGTTGAGCCGCTGATCACGCTTGGAAAGACCGACAACCTGTCCAACAAACGCCTTGCGTTCAACCGCTTGCGTGACCGCGATGTTGTGGTCAAGCTGTTTGCCGAACTCGGCCCGCGCTACGCCAACCGTAATGGCGGCTATCTGCGCATCCTGAAAATGGGCTTCCGCCAGGGCGACAATGCGCCGATGGCGTATGTCGAGCTGATGGATCGCCCGGAAGTCTCCGAATAATAAGCGCCATCAGGTGCAAAAACAAAAGCCAGCGTCACGCTGGCTTTTGTCATTTCTGACGCCGGAGTTTCCTGCTATCCTTGGCGCCATAACAGCCCGGAGGATGACATGCAGGAAGAAATGATTCTGGTGGTAAGCAACATGCCTGATGCGGAGGTGGCTCACTCCATTGCGCGCGAACTCGTTGGCAGGCAATTGGCCGCCTGCGTCAATATCCTGCCGGGCGTGCATTCCGTCTACCGATGGCAGGGAGCGGTCGAGGAGGCGGGCGAAGTCACGGTGCTGATCAAGACGCGCCGCGCATGCTACGCGGCGCTGGAGGCGGCGATGGCGACGCTGCATCCCTACGATGTGCCGGAGATTATTGCGCTGCCGATAAGCGGCGGATTGCCGGCGTATCTGGGCTGGCTGGCGGAGTCAACAAGTCCTGGTTAGAAACATAATTCCACTTGGATCCAAGGTGGGCATCCCATTTTTCAGGCTTGAATCTAATTAGACCTGCTGCTGGCGTAAAGGTCATCTCCCCGAAAACAATTCGGCCAAAACAGTTATAAAGATCCACTCTTACAAAATCAAAATCAGAAGAAAGAGCAGAGGAAACATAGATCATCTCGCCAAAATTGGAGGGCCTAGTGGCGTCAAAATTGTTAAATTTCTCTCTTGTCGACAGGGTCAATTTATTCCACTTAATGTCATAGAATGTGTTTATGCTGCGAGATCTGTTATCGACCTGAATTACTTCCGGCCGCCCATGAAAGCAGTAAAAACTATAATTTAAAGGGCCATCCTGTTCACCATCCACGAGAAACTCTTCGATTAGAAGCCTCTCTGAGATTTCGTAGTACTGGTATTCTCGACCTCGCCAATAATAATTATCCTGCGCCCAGCGATTCGCCAATGCTATTGCGCTATCCGGATCAATAGGGTGTCTCAGAATCAGATTTCTGGCAGATCCCCCGTTCGATTTCAGCACGGAAAATTCTGGCAAGTCGGCAAATGGAATGTTTTCGGGCGTTACGCCGCTCCACAGCAGTTTTGAAAGATAGCCCGCGCCGATTTTTCTCTCCACAAAGTCTCGCGCAAGATATTTGTCTGCGCATTGTGTGTAGAGGGGGTTGGGATTGCGATGATTGTGAATCATCCGACAGAACAGCTTTTCGGTGAAGGTTCGCGGCGCATCCAGGTTGACATGCTTTCCGAAAAAGGAAAAATAGTTACCCAGGATGATCTTCTCGCCGCAGGCCAGGGCCTCATCAATTCGCCCAAGGTCCCTTAACGCATAAGACTTGCAGGTGCGGGCCATCAAGAAACGCGGGTCAATTTCTAGCGCCCGCGTAAAATTGTCAAGCGCCTTGTCGTGCTTCCCATCCTTCGCCAGGCATTGTCCAAGGTTCAGGAAGCCCTCCGCATTGGCGGGGTCAAGCTCAATGGACTGAAGCGCGTATTTTTTTGCCTCTTCAAATTTATCCAATTTGATCTGCGCTGCCGCCAGATTGGTGATGACGGAAACTCTCTGTGGCGCCAGCGTCAGTGCTGCCTGAAAGGCGGCTTCAGCCGCCGTGTAATCTTTTTGTTCCATGCTGGCCACCCCTTCAAGGAAGAGTTGCCTCGCTTTCTCGGTGTTTGTCATTGTCTGCTGAAAGTGTTACGAAATATGGGCGGTTAACATAATCAAAACCAGCCGAGGATAGCATGTGATGAGGCCGGGGACAGAGCAAATCAGGGCGACCTGCCCGCATGTTGCGCTTAACCGCTCTATTTGAGACCCCTTTCCAGGTAGGCCGTGAACTCATCCTTTGCGAGAGCTTTGGAAAACAGCCATCCCTGTCCATAGTTGCACCCGGCTGCGGCCAGCAGGCTGCGCTGCAGCTCCGTCTCCACCCCTTCTGCGATGACCTTGATGCCGAGCTTGTGAGCCATCACGATGATCGCCTCGCACAAGGCCAGATCGCTTGAGTCCGGCGCGAGGTTGCGCACAAAGGACTGGTCGATCTTCAGGTAGTCGATGTCGAATTTCTTGATGTAGGACAGCGACGAGTAGCCGGTTCCGAAGTCATCCAGCGCCACCTGCATGCCGGCATCACGGAATGCAAGCAGCTGGTTGGTGATGGCCTCGCTTGCGTCCATCAGCAGGCCTTCTGTGATTTCGATCACGATACCTTCTCCGGGAATGCCAAGGGTCTTCAGGTAATGGAACCAGGTCTTGTGGCTGATGCCGGCATTGCGAAACTGCACTGGAGACATGTTGACGCTGATCTGGAAATCCGGGTGATGACTCTCGCGCCAGTGCGCCGCTTGTTGTGCCGCTTCGCGGAACATCCAGTTGCCGATGTCGATGATGACCTCGATTTCCTCTGCCAGCGTGACGAATTGTGCCGGGTTTATCAGACCGCGCACCGGGTGGTTCCATCGGATCAGCGATTCCGCCTTGTGGGTTTCGCCGGTTGCAAGGTCGACAATCGGCTGGTACATCACCATGAACTGGTGATCAGACAGCGCACCACGCAAGTCGTTCATCAGGCGCAGCTTGGTTTGCGCGGATTCCTGCATTGACGGCATGAAGTAGTTGCGGCGGTTGCGGCCTTCCTTCTTGGCGGCATACATTGCCTGATCGGCGTTCTTCAGCAGGTCGTCTGCGTTGGTGGCATCGTCAGGGAACAGAGTGACGCCAAGGCTGGTGGTGATGTGGACTCTTTCCTTGCCAAGAAGGTAGGGCTCGGACAGGCGGTGCAGGATATTTTGTGCGACGCGTTCTACGCGGCCGATGTCCTCGATTGCGCTGAGAATGACCGTAAACTCGTCGCCACCCAGGCGGGAGACCGAATCGTATTCGCGCACGCAACTCTTAAGGCGCTCAGCCGTGTCTTTCAGCATGACATCGCCCATGTCGTGCCCGAGCGTGTCATTCACATCCTTGAAATGATCGAGATCGAGAATCATCAACGCCATCGGCAGGCCAAGATGACGCGCGGTGCTGATGTCCTGTTCCAGCCGTTCCAGGAACATGTGGCGGTTCGGCAGGCCCGTTAGCGGGTCAAAATTGGCTTGCTGGAAGATCAACTCCTCTGCCTGTTTTTTCTTCGTGAAGTCGGAGCAGAGTTCGACATAACGCTCGATAGTGCCGTCTTCGTTGCGGATGGCGTTGATCGTGATCCAGGCAGGATAGATTTCACCGTTCTTGCGCTTGTTCCAGATTTCGCCCTGCCAGTGGCCGGTCGTGTTAAGCGCGTGCCACATGGCTTGATAGAACGCCTTGTCCTGTCGGCCGGAGCTGATAATACTCGGGTTCTTGCCAAGAACTTCAGCCTCGGTGTAGCCGGTGATGCGCTCGAAACCGGGGTTGACGGCAACGATCAGTCCATTGGCATCGGTGACCATGATCGACTGGCTGGTATTTTGCGAAACGAGGGCGGCCAGACGCAACCGCTCTTCCGCCTGCTTGCGTTCGGTGATGTCGCGTCCGACGCCAAGCACGCCGATGAGCTGGCCGTCTTCGGTGCGCATGGGCACTTTTACGACTTCAAATAGCGCTTTATGCCCGTCACTGGCATAGGTGAGCCATTCCTCGACGACATGCGGCTTGTCAGACTGGAGTGCAGCCAGATCATCGGTATGAAAGATTTTTGCCGCCTCCTCGCCAACAAACTTGTCGGCAGTCTGGCCGATCATGTCCTCTTTCTTCGCACCCATAAGCTGGGCGAATGCGCCATTCACCGCCAGGTAGGTGCCGTCAACACTTTTTAGTCGTATCAGATCGGGAATCGTTTCCAGCAGCGTGCTGAGGCGCGTATCCCGCTCGGTCAAGGTTTTGTTGACTTCGGTCAGATTGTGCGTGCGTTCTTCCACCATCAGTTCAAGGTTGTCACGAATGGCCTTTTCAAGCAGTTGTGCCGTGACCAGACGCCAGATACCCACAAAAAACAGCGCAAGAAGCAGGAGTGCACTGGCACCGACCTTCAGGTTGAATTCCATGATGCCGGCGTTGTACTCGGACGAGGGCGTCAAATAGACCGCTTTCCACGCATATTTGCTGCCCTCGATCGGGCCGCGGCTGGCAGCCAGAATGTCGGCGCTGCCGGTGCTGGTTTTTTGCCCTTCTGCCAGCGGCACGACAGTGCTGAAGGTCCAGAGACCCTCCTTGGCCTCAAACTGTCCCTCATTGGCCGCCAGGATCTTTTGCCAGGCCTCCGGATAGCGCTTGGCCATGGTCAGGTCTTCGCGCCCGAACATGAATCCAAATTCATCGTCCGAGGAAGGGCCTTTGAGCCAGTAGCCGTTCTGGTTGACTAGCCACCCGGTGTTTTTGCCTGTGCGGAAAGAACTGCTGAAGTTCGCAAGCAGGTCGGTCGCCAGATAGTTGATCAGCAATATCCCGCGCTTTTTACCTTTACTGTCAAATACGGGCATGCCGAGCCGGATGGTCGGTTTGTACGGCTGCTCGAGTTCATTGTTCTCCACATTCAGATCGAACGGCGAAACGAAAATTTCGCCCGCATCGAGTTTGAAGGTGTCAGCGAAAAAATAGCGCTCGCGCTTGCTCTGCAACTCGGCAGCAGAAACCCTGATGGGCTTTGGCTTCGCAACATTGATTCGTAGGCGCTCCATGCCGCTCTCATCGATCCAGCGGATTTTGTCGTATACCTGTTTGCTGTGAGAAAACGAAATCCAGTCGCTGGCCAGATTGGATAGGTGCTTTTCATCGGCATTGTCGAGCATTTGCAACATGCCGGTGTCGTCCGACAGGTAGCGCAAGTCGCGGGTGATCCACTGGAGCGATCGGCTGATGGATTCGGTGCTGACAGAAACGGCTTCGTGTGCGTTCTGGGCATGTTTGGCGTGCAGGCGGCCGGATTCAATCCGGTGAATGAAAAACATGCTGATGCCGATCAAAAGGGCAATCGGCAAGAACAGCATCAGCAAACGACCCGGGTGCTTCAGAGGGGAGGATTGTTCGCTTAATGAAATATTCATCGGATAACCGCCAGCAAGAAAAGGTCAGGAACAAAAACCCGGATTCGCAGATTAAACATGGGCACCATCAGGCGCAATAAACATCTGCAGCATAAATCAGGTTATTCAGGTCAACTTGGCCAATTTTCGCACAACATGAATAATTGACCTTGGAATGGACTTCATGGGCCAAGCTATTGTCGGAGATAAAACGAAAAATCGGTTGATATTTGTCAGGCAACCAGTTTGGATGAGTGGAAAATGAGAATGGTATTCTGCTACGATTCGCGGGCGGGCACGGCTTTGTCACACAGCCTCGCAGACAGCATGGTGCCTGTAAATGAAATTTTGAGCGTACTCACTTGGCTCAATTCCTTGTCAACCATTCGCCAGACAGGAACGCGCAGGAATGACGGACGATAACCGGGAGCCGGCAAGAAAGCGATGGCGCGCCAAGGCGCTGATTTATTCTCTGGTTTATCTGGTGCTGGCGGGTCTGTGGATATTGCTGTCAGGCCGGGCTCTGGACTTCATCACCAGCCTTGCTGAAATCCGTGCCGATCTTGAAGTTTACAAGGGACTGTTGTTCGTCCTGCTTACGACGATGGCGCTCTATGCCCTGCTGCGTTCGTGGCAGAGCGAAATGCCGGATCCGGTCGATGCGCCCCTGAACAGCCCCCTTTCCTGGAAACTGGCGATCAAATTGCCGGTCTATTTCCTGCTCGGCTTGGTGCTGGTCGTCGCCAGTGGCGGTTATGTCACCTTTGAGCATCTCAAGCAGAACGAGTTGCGCCGAATCGAGCAAAATCTTTCCGCAGTTGCCGGCTTGAAGGCGGAGCAGATTGATGGCTGGTTCAAGCAAAACATCCACTTTGCAGTGGCGGCAGGAAGCGGTTCTTATCTTGCCAACAGTTTCGGGCAGTGGGTAAGGGACGGAAAATTGCCGGCAGACCGGGAGCAGTGGGTGCGTAGCCGGATCGAAATCCTGAAGCGGGATTATGCGCACGGTGACTTGTCGTTGGTGGATCTGAAGGGCAAAGTCTACGCATACACCGGCAGAGGCGTCCCCCCGAGTGTTGCCGAGCATTTGCCGGGCTTGCTGCAACGAGCGGCCGATGCCGGGCAGCCAACCTTGGGGGAGTTGCACGGGCATCTCAGGGATGACGGTAGCCGTTATCTCAGCTTGCCACTGCTGGCGCCGCTACGGCCATCGGGCGCAAGCGATTCAGTCGTGGGGGTGTTGCTGTTCGAAATGAATCCGCAGGAATACCTTTTCCCGCTGGTCGCATCCTGGCCGACATCCAGTCAGAGTGCCGAAACCTTGCTGGTGCGACGCGTTGGCGATGAAGTGATGTACCTGAATGAGTTGCGCCACCGTAAGGGAATGGCATTGACGACAGTGAAAATCGGGGACACCCCGTCGTTGCTGGCGGCGCAGGTTGCGGCCGGCAAGACCGGGTTTATTACCGGCTCTGACTATCGTGGCATGTCCGTGGTTGGTTACGCAGCGAAAATTCCTGATGCCGACTGGCTGATGGTGGCCAAGGTGGATGCGGACGAAATCTATTTGCCCGTTCGCCGACTGGCCGTCAATGTGACAATGACGGCCTTCCTGCTGGCACTGGTATGCAGCCTGTCCATGTATTTCTGGTTGCGTCAGCGGCGGGCAAGATATGAGACCGCGCAAATGAAGGCCGAGTTGCAGCAGCAAATACTGGCAAAGCAGCTGGGTTACCTAAGCAAGTATGCCAATGACATCATTTTGCTGATGGACGATGAGGGCATTATCGTTCAGGCCAATGACCGGGCTGAGGCGGCGTATGGCTATGCGCACGATGAACTGATCGGGATGAGCATCATGAGCCTGCGTTTGGCTGATGATGCAGTTAATACCGCAGACCAGTTCAGACTGGTGCTCAACGAGAAAAAAAGCATGCTTTTCGAGACGCTCCACAAACGACGCGATGGGCTCACATTTCCGGTCGAAGTCAGCTCCCGCCTGATCGAAACCGACAGGGGCAAATTCGTCCAGAGCATCATCCGCGACATCAGCGAACGCAAGCAGGCAGAAGCAGATCTGCGCTTGGCCGCTACCGTGTTTGAAAGCAGTCACGGCAGCATCATTATTACCGACAACCGGGCACACATTGTAGCGGTCAACCCCGCATTCAGCGAGATCACGGGCTACAGCCCCGAGGAAGTCATCGGAAAAACGCCGAGCATCCTCAGTTCAGGACGGCAGGGGCCGGAGTTTTATCATGATTTCTGGTCATCCCTGGAGCAGACCGGTCGTTGGCAAGGGGAGCTCTGGAATCGGCGCAAGAATGGCGAAGAATATGCGTCTTGGCTTTCCGTCAGCGCCATTCGTGATGAAGGTGGCGTTGTGAAACAATACATCGGCATCTCGGACGACATCACCGAAAGCAAGGAAAGCCAGAGCAAGATCCAGTACCTCGCCTATCACGATGCCCTGACCGGCCTGCCCAACCGCTTGCTTGCCAGCGATCGCCTGGAGCAGGCGATCGCGCATGCGCACCGCATCAAAACCAGGGTGGCAGTCATGTTTCTGGATCTGGATGATTTCAAAACCATCAATGATACGCTGGGCCACTCGACTGGAGACATCATGCTCAAGGCGGTTGCGGAGCGATTGCGGAATTGCGTGCGGGAGGCGGATACGGTTTGCCGACAGGGAGGCGACGAATTCCTGGTGATGCTCAACGATGTTTCCGATCTGGAGGCGATCAACAGCGTGGCGATTGATATTCTGGACAAGGTGAACCGGCCGTATCGTGTTGAGGATCACGACCTCACCATTTCGACTTCGATCGGCATTGCGATTTATCCGGATGATGGTCAGGATTGCGACACGCTGATGAAAAATGCTGACATGGCGATGTACAACGCGAAGCAGTCCGGCCGTAACACGCACCGCTTCTTTGCCGAGGAAATGAATGACTATGTGCTTGAGCATTTGCTGATCCGCAACGGTTTGATGCGGGCGCTGGAAAACAAGGAATTTCGCCTGCACTATCAGCCGCAACTTGATCTGGCATCAGACAAGCTGGTTGGCGCTGAGGCGCTGATCCGCTGGCAGCATCCGGATCTGGGGATGGTGCCGCCCAACCGTTTCATCCAGGTGGCTGAGGACTGCGGCATGATTATCCCGATTGGCGAATGGGTGCTGCACGAGGCTTGTCGGCAGGCAAAGGCATGGCATGATGCTGGTTTCCCGGGGCTGGTGGTTGGCGTCAACATTTCGGCAGTTCAGTTCCGGCGCGGCGACATGGAGCAAATCGTTTCGGCGGCACTGGCTGAATCCGGATTGTCAGGACAGTTTCTGGAACTGGAGTTGACGGAATCCATCCTTATCCAGGATGTCGGGAAATCGCTCGAAACGATACGGCGGCTGAAAGAGTTGGGCGTGCGGCTATCAATTGACGATTTTGGCACCGGTTATTCCAGTCTGGCTTATTTGCGGCAACTGCCAGTTGACAAGCTCAAGATTGACCAGTCATTCGTGAGGGAAATCACCTCGCGGAAGGATGACGCGGCGATTGCCCTGTCAATCATCACGCTGGCGCACACCTTGCAAAAAAAGGTGATTGCAGAAGGTGTGGAAACGAGGGAGCAGCTCCGGTTCATGCGCGAGCACCATTGCGACGAAGTTCAGGGCTATCTGCTTAGCAGGCCGTTGCCGGCGGACGCGTTTGACGCCTTCCTGAAAAATGGCACCAGGATTGAAGATCTGGTTCGCGATTGATTGCCCTTCCCGTTCCGGCATCGGATAGACTATGTTTTTTGGAAATCCGGGGTCTGCAGTCTAAAACGAAGTTTCGGTGCAGGCTAACATGAGCGGAGCGAATGCCCGCCCACAGGGCGCAGGACGCAACGAAGTTGCGATTCCGAAAGGACGAGCGAAGCGAGCAATAAGCGAAACGGCCGTAGCCAATATCGCCTGCAAGACTTCGATGCTGACCCCGAATTTTCCTTGCGCACATTTAATGGCCGACTCGAAAATTTTGCAATCCATGTCCCAGCCCCCTCTTGCCGAACGCTTGCGTCCCGGAGTGCTTGATGAAGTGATCGGTCAGCGCCATCTGCTTGAGTCCGGCAAACCCTTGCGTGTTGCGTTTGAGTCCGGAGAGCCACATTCGATGATTCTGTGGGGGCCGCCGGGCGTCGGCAAGACCACCTTGGCGCGCCTGATGGCGGATGGCTTTAGCGCCGAATTCATCGCGCTGTCGGCAGTGCTGTCCGGTGTGAAGGATATCCGCGAAGCGGTTGAGCGCGCGCAGGTGATCCGCGCCAATTCCGGCCGGCGCACCATCCTGTTCGTCGACGAGGTGCATCGTTTCAACAAAAGTCAGCAGGACGCATTTTTGCCTCATGTCGAAAGCGGGCTGTTCACCTTCATCGGTGCCACCACCGAAAACCCGTCTTTCGAAGTCAACAGCGCCCTGCTGTCGCGCGCTTCGGTGTATGTGCTTAAACCGCTGGGCGATGACGACCTCGATGCCCTGATTGCGCGTGCCTGCGAACGGGAACTCGGTGGATTGCGCATCGGCGAACAGGCCAGGGCAATGCTGGTTGCCAGTGCCGACGGCGATGCGCGGCGCCTGTTAAACAACCTGGAAATCGTCGCACGAGCGGCCGCGGCGAAGGAATCGAGCGAAGTCGATGTTGCATTGCTGCAGGAGTGTCTGGGCGATGCATTGCGGCGCTTCGACAAGGGCGGCGACAGTTTTTATGATCAAATTTCCGCGCTGCACAAGTCGGTGCGCGGTTCCGACCCGGACGCGTCGCTGTACTGGCTGGTGCGGATGCTCGACGGCGGCGCCGACCCGCGCTACCTGGCACGACGCATCATCCGCATGGCGACCGAGGATATCGGTCTGGCCGATCCGCGCGCGCTACGACTGGCTCTGGATGCGGCAGAAGTATACGAGCGGCTTGGCTCGCCCGAGGGCGAGCTGGCGCTGGCCGAGGCGGTGATCTTCATGGCGTGCGCCGCCAAGTCGAATGCGGTGTACAACGCCTACAACGAGGCGCGAGCGTTTGTGGCGAAGGACAAGACGCGGCCTGTGCCGGAACACTTGCGCAACGCGCCAACCAGGCTCATGAAGGAGCTGGGTTACGGCAAGCTCTACCGTTATGCGCACGACGAGCCGGAAGCCTACGCGGCCGGTGAAACCTACCTGCCGGACGGAATGCGCGAACCCGGCTGGTACCGGCCCACGCCGCGCGGGATGGAAGGAAAGATTGCCGAAAAGCTCGCACATTTGCGCGAACTGGATCGGCAGGCGAAGAAGCGGAAATAGGTGCTCGGGGGTGGCGAAAAACCGGGGTCGCAGAAAAACCGGGGTCGCAGAAAAACCGGGGTCGGTAGTCAAATATCGCTGGCGATATTTTGACTCTGACCCCGAATTTTTCGGGCACCAATCCTGGATTCCCGCGCCCAATTGGTACAATGTCGCCTTTGTTGTTATCTGAAGCAGGCTTCCCCCATGATTGATCTCCAGCTCCTCCGCAAGGATATCGTTGCCGTTGCTGCCCGCCTGGTGGCGCGCAAATTCGTTCTCGACATTGATGGCTTCAACACGATTGAAGGCGATCGCAAGCGCATCCAGACCCGCACCGAGGAAATGCAGGCCAAGCGCAATGCGCTGTCGAAGCAAGTTGGCATGCTCAAGGGCAAGGGTGAAGACACCTCTGCCGTGATGGTCGAAGTGGCGGGCATTGGCGACGGCCTCAAGGAAAACGAGACGCAGCTTGGCGTCGTCCAGACTCGGATGAACGAGTTTCTGCTCGACATCCCGAACCTGCCGCACGAATCGGTGCCGATGGGCACGGACGAAAGCGCGAATGTCGAAGTGAAAAAATTTGGCACGCCGCGCAGCTTTGATTTCGAGGTGAAAGATCATGTCGACGTCGGCGAACGGCTGGGGCTGGATTTCGAAACGGCGGTCAAGCTGACCGGCTCGCGTTTTTGCGTAATGAAGGGCGGCATGGCGCGCCTGCACCGCGCGCTGGCGCAATTCATGCTCGACACACAAGTCGAGCACGGCTACACGGAATGCTACACGCCGTACATCGTCAACGCCGACACGCTGACGGGCACGGGGCAATTGCCGAAATTCGAGGCTGATTTATTCGCAGTGAAGAAGGGCGGGCAGCAAGGCGATGACGAAGCACTGTACCTGATTCCGACTTCCGAAGTCACGCTGACCAACATGGTGCGCGATGAAATCGTCGCGGCCGACGACCTGCCAATCAAGCTCACCGCACACACGCCGTGCTTCCGCTCGGAAGCAGGCTCCTACGGCCGCGACACGCGCGGCATGATCCGCC
>CAZAWA010000059.1:0-9332 GCA_964488675.1 uncultured Oxalobacter sp.
GTGAAAAGGGGTCAGAGTAATTTTCGCTGCGCGAAAAAAAACTGCTGACCCCTTTTCACTGCCACTGGTCACATTTGCCTGATAAACGCCTCAAACTCCTTAACCGGCAGCGGCCGACTGAAGAAATAGCCCTGATAGGCGTGGCAACCGTATTCGGCCAGAAAGTCTCTTTGCGTGGCGTTTTCCACCCCTTCCGCGATCACGCCCAGCCCCAGGCTCTGCCCCAGCGCGATAATGGTTTTTGCGATGGAGGCGTCATTCGGATCGACAAGGATATCGCGCACAAACGACTGGTCGATTTTCAGTTGCTCCAGCGGCAGGCGCTTCAGATAGGACAGGGACGAATAGCCGGTGCCAAAATCATCCAGCGAAAAACCCACACCCCTGCCTCTCAGCGCAAACATCTTTTCCACGACATCCTCGATATTGGTGGCGAGCAGGGTTTCGGTCAGCTCCAGCTTCAATTTGTCCGGTCGCGCACCTGTGGCCTTCAGTATCGTCAGCACCTGATCGACAAAATCCGGCTGGATGAACTGATGGACGCTGACATTGACCGAAACGGTCAGATGCGCCATATCCGGCCGACCGGCCCAGGCTGCAAGCTGTTTGCATGCGCACTGCATGACCCAGCGCCCCAGCGGCAGGATCAAGCCCGTTTCCTCTGCCAGCGAAATGAATTCGTCCGGCGACACCATCCCGCGCACCGGATGCCGCCAGCGCACCAGCGCTTCGCAGCCGGTCACCTGACTGCCCGCCATCTGCGGCTGATAGTGGAGCACGAAATGCTCATTCTGGATGGACTCGCGCAATTCCCCTTCGAGCTTGGCGCGATTCATGACGAAGTTTTCCATTTCCGGATCAAAGAAGCGCAGCGTGTTGCGCCCTGCATCCTTGGCCCGGTACATGGCCAGATCGGATTGCTTGAGGAGATGTTCGAAACTGGTCTGGTAGCCATGGAACAGGCTGACGCCGATGCTCGGGGAAATTTTGTACGAAATGTCATTGAGCTGATAAGCCAGATTGAGCACGGCCTGGATTTTTTCGCCAACCAGTTCCGTCTGGCTTGCCGCTTCGCTCTGGTTTTCGCTCAGACCCACCAGCACGACGACAAATTCATCACCGCCCAGGCGGGCGACCGTGTCTTCCGCGCGCACGCTTTCGCTCAGGCGCTGAGCCACCTTCTTGAGCAGGATGTCACCCATGTCGTGACCGAGCGTGTCGTTGAGCGACTTGAAGTTGTCCAGATCGATCAGCAGCAGCGCGCCATAATTTCCGTTACGCGCGCTCGCCGCCATGGCCTGCCGGACACGGTCCTGCAACAGCGTGCGGTTGGGCAGGGAAGTCAGCTGGTCAAAGAACGCCAGCTGATTGATCATCTCCTCCGATCGCTTGCGTTCGGTGACATCGGCGAAAATGCAGGCAAACTGGTTCGATGAGGGCTGGAAGGCGGTTACCTGAAAATATTTATCTAGATCGCCGGAATAGTTTTCGAAGAAGATCGCCTCCCCCGTGAGCGCGACCTTGCCATAAGTTTCTATCCAGTGCGGCTCGGTGCCTGGCAGGACTTCGAGCACGGTGCGCCCGATCAGGTCTTCCGACTTCAGGCCGGTCATTCTTGTAAACGCCGGGTTGACCGCCAGAAAGCGATAATCGATCGGATTACCCGCGTTGTCGCAGATGATCTCGTGGTGCGCAAAAGCGTCCAGCATCTCGCTGAACAGCGTGCGGTAGTTTGCCTCGCTCTTTTGCAGCGCCTCTTCTGCCCGCTTGCGCTCGGTGATATCCCGAAATGCCCAGAACCGCCCCTTGATTTCCTCACCGATTCTGAAGGGCTGCGAGTGCCGCTCAAATACGCGACCGTCGGCCGTGGGAATGATGTCGAAGCTGGATTCCTCCGGGTGTGCATACAGTTCCTTGACCCTGCGCAGAAAAACATCGGGATCCGCCACCTGGGCGAGGACATAGACCAGCACCGGATCAGTGACGGTGGTATCCAGAAGCTCCTGCGGCACTTCCCAGAGATCGACAAACCGCTGGTTCCATCGAACGATTTTCCCCTCCAGATCGATCAGCAGAATCCCGTCCTCGGTCGAGTCAAGCGCCGCACCCGTCAAGGACAGGGAGTAGGACAAGTCTGCCTCAACCCGCCTGCGCTCAGTAATGTCTGCGTCTGAACCACGATACCCCAGCAGGCTGCCATCGGCACCAAGCAAGGGGATGCCATTGGTGGACAGCCACACGACAGCGCCGTCTTTAGCGCTGGCTGGATTAACGAAGTTGACGAACGAATCTTTCCGAGCAAAAACGCCAAGCGTTGTTGCCTTGAACGCTTCGCGACCGTCTTCGGGATGCAGATCGTAAAAATATTTTTTTCCCGCCAGTTCGTCCGGCCGGTAACCCAGGACATCCTGCACGACATGACTGGCGTAAGTGTACAACCCGTCCGCGTTCACTTCCCAGGCCCAAGTGTGGCTCAACTCAGCCAGTTCATCCAGCCGCGCTTCGCTTTCCTGCAACAGTTGCTGCTGCCGCGACGCCTGCATCAGGAGAAGCGAAAGGGCGGCGGTCAGCGCAAGCAAAAAAACCGTGCCAATGGCGCTACGCACCTGGGTTACATAAATGGCTTTCTCAACGGGCGCCAGAAGCGCGTCTTCATCCAGCCCGATGGCGACGATCAACGGTTGGATCGACATCCTTTCCCAGGCAAAGATTCGCTTGATGTTGTCTACAGTGCCGGCATCCCTGTAAACCCCCTGAACCGCTGCACCGGCACCAATGAAGGGGCGGTCAGCGCGCACCGCCTTCCCGAGCGATTCCTGCAAATCATGGCTGCGCGCCAGGTAGGTGCCATCGGCATACAGCAGGGTGCCGACATCTCTCGGCCCCATCTCCAGTTTGGACAACAGACTGGACAGATATTCCGGAGACAGGGCGATGGTGACCGCGCCATCAAATTTGCCCGCCTTGACGATAGGCCGCGTCAAAAATATGAGCCACTTGTGTGCAATTCGTGAAAAGACCGGCTTGTTGATGAACAACCGATCCTTGCCGCCCTGCTGTTGATGAAACCCGAAAAAACCGCGATCGCCCACGAAAACCGACTGGGAAAAAGAAATGCTTGAGTGCTGGATATAACCTTGGGCGTTGATTCTTGACAACTGCGTCACCGCGCCAATCGGAAAGGCGCTAATGACATACTGCGCTATCCGTTCAGCGTCCGCCAGTTTGCCCGCCTGATGCGCGTCACGAAATTGCCGCAGCGACTGGTCGATGCCGAGCAATAGCGCCTCCATGTGCTGCGCCTGCAAATCGGCCAGTTGCGATGCGCGCCTCTTTCCTTGCTCGATTGCCCCAACCCTGAGTTCCCCGCTATCAACAGACAGTCGCCACCAATACATGCTACTGAACGCCAGAGCAAGCAGAATAACCATTCTGGCAATCCAGCGGAGATGGGCGGCTGCTTTCATCGGTTCTGGGACATCCTTGGCTTGTCTTGGAGAATATTGCAGCCAGTCAAGTATACATTACCTCATGCACAGTCTGTTTCCAGAAATCAATAATGGGCGGCGCGGCGTGTCCGGCGTAAAATACGAAATTTGCGCGCACCCCCCCAATGACCATCCTGCTGTCCACCCTGAACGCTCGCTACGCGCACACCTCGCTCGGTCTGCGCTATCTGGCTGCAAACATGGGCGATTTGCAGGCGGACACGCAAATTGTCGAGTTCATCATCGGCGGCAGCCTCACGACGATGGCAGAAAAACTGCTGGAGAAGCCGCCGCGCATCATCGGCCTGTCTGTCTACATCTGGAATGTCGAAGACAGCACGAAGCTGGTCGCCTTGCTGAAGCGGCTTGCACCGGAAGTCGTGATCGTACTGGGCGGGCCGGAAGTGTCACACGAATCCGAAGATCAGCAAATCGTGAAACTGGCAGATTTCGTCGTGACCGGCTGGGGCGACATTTCGTTTCCGGCGCTGTGCCGGCAAATCCTCAGCGGCTCGCCACCCGCACAGAAAATCCATGCCGGCGTGCAGCCGCGTCTGGATGAAATTGCGATGCCTTACAAGATGTACACCGACGAAGACATCGCGCACCGCACGATTTATGTCGAAGCCTCGCGCGGCTGCCCGTTCAAGTGCGAGTTCTGCATTTCGTCACTGGACAAAACTGCCTGGAAGTTCGATCTCGACCGGTTCCTGCAGGAGATGGCGTTGCTGCATTCCCGTGGCGCACGGCAGTTCAAGTTCGTCGATCGCACCTTCAACCTGAACACGAAGACGAGCCAGCGCATCATGCAGTTTTTCCTCGACAAGCTGGCCGCGCATCCGGATGACCCGGTGTTTGCGCATTTCGAGGTGGTGCCGGATCACCTGCCGGCCACGCTCAAGCAAAGCATCGCGCAATTCCCGCCCGGCTCGTTGCAACTTGAAATCGGCGTGCAATCATTCAATCCAGAGGTGCAGGCGCTGATCAGCCGCAAGCAGAACAATGAAAAATCGGCGGAAAACATCCGCTGGCTGATGGCGCATTCGCACGCGCACCTGCACGCGGATCTGATCGCCGGCCTGCCGGGGGAAGATCTGGAAAGCTTCGCGAACGGCTTCGACCGGCTGGTTGCGATTGGCCCGCACGAAATCCAGTTCGGCATCCTCAAGCGCCTGCGCGGCACGCCGGTGATCCGCCACACGGATTCGCACAGGCTGGTGTTCGACCCGAATCCGCCTTACACCATTCTGGCGACCGATTGCATCGACTTTTCCACCATGCAGCGGCTGACGCGCTTTGCGCGCTTCTGGGACATGATCGCCAATTCCGGGCGCTTTGCGAACACGCTGTCGCTCATCCTCGCTGATGCGCCGTTTGCGCGCTTTATCGCGCTGTCGGACTGGCTGTACGCGAAGACGAATGCCACCCACCAGATCGCATTGGCGCGGCTGGCGCGACTGGTGGCCGAGTGGCTGGCATTGCAGGGGGCCGACGCCGGCAACATACGCGCAAGCATCGACAGCGATTACGCCGGTGGCGCCGAAAAACCGCACCTGCAGCGGCGGGCGGCAGCGGAGCGCACCTCACCGCAACGGCAGGCGCGACACCTGACGGCAAAAGTGGCCGAAAGCTGAGTTTGGGGGTGGGGGGGACAGCGGCCTTGCCATCCTTGCCGAAAATTTGCTATAATCAAAGGCTCTATAGAATTCTGCGTATTGGCGCTGTGCCAGCACGCAAATATTGAACCAATTTCAGGAAACTTTATGGCAAATTCCGCACAAGCACGCAAGCGCGCTCGCCAGGCCGTCAAGCAAAATGCTCACAACTCCAGCCTGCGTTCAACACTGCGCACCGCTATCAAGGCCGTTCGCAAGGCCATCGATGCCGGCGACAAGGCCTCGGCTATGGCAACCTTCTCTGCATCCGTATCGACCATCGATCGTATCGCAGACAAGAAGATCGTTCACAAGAACAAGGCTTCCCGCCACAAGAGCCGCCTTGCCGCCGCTCTGAAGGCAATGGCGTAAGCCGTTCAGGCAGTACCGGCGGCGTAAGCCGCACTAAATTCAAACCCTCATGATGCGCTCATGAGGGTTTTTTGCGTAATAAGCACCCGCATAGCCCGAAACACCATACTCCACCGGAGCATTTTTACTCCGGCGCATCAGTTATGGCGATCCTGCATTTTTGAAGCAATACTCCCAGAAAAACCGACATTTTGTGGCATATTTTTGCCTATTTTTTATGCAAATCGGCCGTTGACGGGGATGAATGCGGCCAATTGGGGCGCCAAAAGGCAAAGTAATAACGCGTCGCGTTAATAGTTGTACCCGAAAGCATCCCTGAACCGCTGGGCGATCTCCGCCTGCGTCAGCTTGTGGTTTTGCCCGCCCTGGTGGCTGATCTTGATCGCCCCCATCAGGCTGCCAAGGCGGCCACAGGTGAGCAGATCCATGCCGTTGACGATGCCGTGCATCAGGCCAGCGCGGAAGGCGTCGCCGCAGCCGGTCGGGTCAAGCACCTTTTCCGGCGCAACACAGGGAATGTCCAGCACCACATCGCCAGTATAAATTTCGGCGCCCAGCTCACCGCGCGTGATGATCAGCGCCGATAACCGCTGCGCAATCTCGCGCTGCGACAAGCCGGTGCGATCCATCAGCAATTCCGCCTCATAGTCATTGACCGCGACGAAGGTTGCCAGGTCGATGAACTCCAGCAATTCCTCGCCGTTGAACATCGGCAAACCCTGACCCGGATCGAAAATGAAAGGGATGCCCTGCTCAGCGCAATCGTTCGCGTTTTGCACCATGCCGTCGCGGCCGTCCGGCGCGACGATCGCGAGCTTGATTTCATCCGGGCCGGCTTCGGCCACCTTGTTCTCGTGGGACATGGCCATCGCGCCGGGGTGGAAAGCGGTAATCTGGTTGTTGTCGCTGTCGGTCGTGATGAAGCCTTGCGCGGTGTACGATTTTTTGATCGTACGGACATTGCGCAGGGAAATGTCCAGTTCCGCCAGCCGCTCCAGATAGGGCTCACCGTCAAAGCCGATGGTGGCCATGATGCGCGGGTCGCCCCCCAGCAGCTTCAGGTTGTAGGCAATGTTGCCGGCGCAGCCGCCAAATTCTCGCCGCATTCCGGGCACGAGAAAGGCGACATTCACCTTGTGCAGCTGGTCCGGCAGGATGGCCTCGGAAAACCGGCCGTGAAACGACATGATGGTGTCGTACGCAAGGGAGCCGCAAATCAGACAAGTCATGGTTTTATTCCATTCACGGATAGAAAAGATAGACGCGATAGCCAACCGGCTTTAGCTGCTCGACTTCAAACACCAGCTTGATCGACTGTTCGGAGTTGGCCGCAAAACCTTTGCTCGCGTCTTGCGCACCGCCAAGGTATTCCGCGACATTGAACACACGGCGCGCTACCGGATTTTCCTGCGCATCATTCAGCGTCAGCTCCACCATCGGCCATGCCTGCGCCATTGTGCTGCGATTGCGCAACAGCAGGTTGAGGGTAAAGGCTTTTTCACTGTTTTTGGGTGCATGCAACTCGCTGGCGTCGATTGAGACCGCTTCGATTTGCGCCGGCAAATCCGTCTGACAACCGATGACTTCGCAAACCTGTGCCAGCAACGGTCTGACAACCGGGAACGCCGCGCCGATGCGCTGGTGGAAGGCATCCACCGTTTGCAGCAACACCGCCGGCAGCAAGCCCAGGATCAAAAGCACCAGAGCGATGCGTGCAACCCGGCCATATCGCTCCTGCTTTCTGGCGCGCTGGACGAAGGCAGGCTCGACCGGTTGCGAACGGAGTTCAACTTTGTAAGCCGGATCGTCGTCGTCCGGCATGAGCGGCGCTGGCTGTAAAGCCATCCGTTCGTCAGGCGGCTGAGTGGGCGCAAAGATTGGATCATCGCGAAAGTTGCGCTCCGGCTGCCGCCGGGAATCGTGATGCATGTCCTCTGCCAATCTCGGCTCCTGACGATCATCGATGTGCAGCACCAGATCCATGCTGGCTTCTTCGTCGGTCTGCTGCGCCGGACCTGATTCATAGTCGTCGGCAAAGGCTGGATCGGGCGTTTCGGCAAGCGGGGTGCGCACTGGTTCCGAATGCTCGTCCGACGGTGTCAGTATCAGCTTGAGATCGTCGTGCGCCTCAGTGAAGCCGTTCTTTTCTTCGTCATCCGCCATGATGGTGACGGGATCGACATCTGCGTGCGCCGATTCCGGCCAGGATGACTGAATTCTTGCCTGCTCTCGCGCAGCCTGCAGGGCGGTGTCTGCGCTCTGCAATTGCTCAATGCCATTGAATACCTGCCGACACGATCCGCATCGCACGATGCCGTTACAGATTTTCAGCTGATCCTGCACGACACGGAATGTCGTGCGGCAGTACGGGCAACGCGTTGCGAGCATCATGTCGGTTACCCCTCGCCTGACCGCCGGCCGCATAACGCGACCCATCCATCCTGCGCCTTCCACACCTGCATCGAAATGTAGGGAGCGTAAGCCGCAGCAACCTCATCAGCCTGCCTCTCCAGAACACCAGACAACACCAGCCAGCCGCCGGGCTTGGCGAGGCGGGACAGCATTTGCGCCATCAGTTTTAACGGACTGGACAAGATGTTGGCGACCACAATATCGAAAGGGCTGCTTGCAAGAGCGACAAAATCGTCAGGGAGATAATATTCTATTTTGCAATGATTGCGAACAGCATTGTTCCGCGCTGCAACAATTGCCTGCCGGTCGATGTCAACGCCGACGACCCTTGCACCACCCAATTTGCTGGCGACCAGCGCCAGAATGCCGGAACCGCAACCGTAGTCCAGAACGGTTTTTTCCGCCGGGGCATTCGCTTCCAGCCATTCCATGCACAACCGGGTTGTCGGATGGCTGCCGGTGCCGAAAGCCAGGCCCGGATCAAGTTCCAGTATGAGGGCATTAGGGTCGGGCGCTTCGTGCCAGCTTGGCACCACCCAGATATGCTGGCCGATGTGTATTGGCTCGAACTGCGACTGCGTCAGCCGCACCCAGTCCTGCTCGGCGACGGATCGCACCAGATAGTGCGGCACTTCGGCGAACCCGCACGCATCGCATGCCTGCGCAAGTATTGCCTGGACATCGGCATCGGCATCAACCAGCGCCACGATGCGACTGCGGTTCCAGGCCGCCTCGGAGGGCGTCATGCCCGGCTCGCCAAAAAGCGGCTGCTCCGCTTCAGTGCCTTCGTCAGCATCCTCGACAGAGGCCGACAGCGCACCCGCATCAATGAAGGCGTCTGAGAGGGGTTCGGCGTGCTGACGCGCAATTTCAACGACGATTTCGTTCCAGGCCATCCAGCCCCCGCGATTGATTACGACTCTTGCTTCAGTAGTGCCGCCCTTTCCGCGAGCATGTGCTCGAGATAGTGGATGTTGGTGCCCCCTTCTATGAAGCACGGGTCGATCATCAGTTCACGGTGCAAGGCTATGTTGGTATGAATTCCCTCGACCACCATCTCGGAAAGCGCAATGTCCATGCGCTTGATTGCCTGATCGCGCGTTGCGCCGTAGGCAATCACCTTGCCGATCATCGAGTCGTAGTACGGCGGCACGACATAACCTGCATAGGCGGGCGAATCCACGCCCATGCCGGGGCCGCTGTGGTCGCTCCCTCGGACAGGATGGACGGCCGGGTCCAGGCCATCCGCGAGGCGCTGGAGGCCAACAGCTTCCACGACGTGCTGATCCTGTCCTACGCCGCCAAATACGCCTCGGCCTTCTACGGCCCCTATCGCGACGCCGTGGGCTCAGCGAAGGCGCTGACCGGCGACAAGAAGACCTATCAGATGGATTACGCCAATTCC
>CAZAWA010000059.1:9342-13902 GCA_964488675.1 uncultured Oxalobacter sp.
GTGATTGGGGTGGGGAATCAACGGGCAGGCCGTGGGCACCCGGGGGGGGCCAGGCAGTGATTTTTCCTGGGGAAGGCGTGAATTTGTACGGGTCTTCCGCATTGATGCGGCACTCGATCGCATGACCCTTGGTCACGATGTCGCGCTGGCGCATGCGCAGTTTCTGGCCAGCTGCAATATAAATCTGCTCCTGCACAATGTCGATGCCGGTCACCATCTCCGTCACCGGATGCTCGACCTGAACACGGGTATTCATTTCAATGAAATAGAATTCTCCGTTTTCATACAGAAATTCGAAAGTGCCCGCGCCGCGATAACCAATCTTGCGGCAGGCGTCTGCACAGCGGTCGCCGATTCTCTCGATCAGCTTGCGCGGAATCCCCGGAGCCGGCGCTTCCTCAATTACCTTCTGGTGGCGGCGCTGCATCGAGCAGTCGCGTTCACCCAGCCAGACCGCATTGTTGAACTGATCGGCCAGCACCTGAATTTCCACATGGCGCGGATTTTCCAGGAATTTTTCCATGTAGACCTCTGGATTGCCGAAAGCCGCCCCCGCCTCGGATTTGGTCATGGAAACCGCATTCAGCAGAGCCGCCTCGGTGTGCACGACACGCATGCCGCGGCCGCCTCCGCCACCAGCCGCCTTGATAATGACCGGATAGCCAACCTTGCGCGCAGTCTGGATGAGTTCCTTCGGATCGTCCGGCAGCGCGCCTTCCGAACCTGGCACACAGGGTACGCCCGCCTTGATCATCGTATGCTTGGCGCTCACCTTGTCGCCCATCATGCGAATCGACTCGGGTCGCGGTCCAATAAACACGAAACCGGAGCGCTCAACGCGCTCGGCAAAATCGGCATTTTCCGAAAGGAAACCATAGCCTGGGTGAATCGCCTCGGCATCGGTCACCTCAGCCGCACTGATGATGGCCGGCATGTTCAGATAACTTTTGGCAGAGGGTGCCGGACCGATGCAAACTGACTCGTCTGCCAGCTTCACATATTTGGCATCGCGATCCGCTTCCGAATGAACCACCACCGTTTTGATGCCCAGTTCGCGACAGGCTCGCTGGATGCGAAGGGCAATTTCACCCCTGTTGGCAATAAGTATTTTATGAAACATTCTTTAAATCTCTTTAAATGCTGCCATTAAGCGGCCAATTTCACCAAACATCGGCGAAATTGCGTTCAACCTATGATGAACAGGGGCTGACCATACTCCACCGGCTGAGCATTCTCAACCAGAACCTGCTTGATGACGCCCGCGACTTCTGCGTCAATCTCATTAAGCAGTTTCATCGCCTCAACGATGCACAGCGTGTCGCCAATTTTTACCGTCGACCCCACCTGCACATACGGCGGGTTGCCAGGCGCGGAGGCGGCATAGAAGGTGCCAACCATCGGAGATTTGACCACATGACCCTGCACTTCCGCCGGCGCGGCAGGAGCAGCGGCAGCAGCTGGAGCGGCAGCGGGAACTGCGGCAGGCGCCGGAATCTGAACATATTGCGGTTGCGACTGCATCATCATTTGCTGCGGCGGTGGTTCAATCGCCTTGACGATGCGAACCTTGCTTTCGCCTTCCGTCACCTCGAGTTCGGCAATATCGGATTCAGCGACCAGATCGATCAAGGTTTTGAGTTTTCGTAGATCCATAGTGATATTCCTGAAAATGTTGCCAGCCAGGTGGCAATTAAAAAGACCGCAATTGTATGCGATTTAACTCAATTGTGTGAAATTAAACGAAGAAGTTAAAATTTTTTGAGCACAAAGTCGAGGGCCAGACGATAGCCATCAACGCCAAGCCCGCATATTACACCGGTTGCAATGCCGGAGAAAAAAGAATGCTGGCGGAAAGATTCCCGTTGGTGAATGTTGGAGATATGCACCTCGACAAAGGGAATCGCCACGCTGGAGAGGGCGTCGCGCAAGGCCACGCTGGTGTGCGTGAAACCACCAGGATTGATCACGATGGCATCCACGCCAGCAACTTTGGCCGCATGAATGCGGTCAATCAACGCGCCCTCATGATTGCTCTGGAAGCTCGCAAGACTGGCGCCCGCCACCTGCGCCTGCGCCTGCGCCAAGCTCTCGATTTCCGCAAGCGTGGTGCTGCCATAAATATCGGGCTCGCGCGTCCCCAGCAAATTCAGGTTGGGGCCGTTGAGCAACAATATATTTCTTGCCATGCTGTCCACTCCTTTAGGAAGCACCGAATCAAGCCGAGATTCTGCCGTCAAGCCCGCCCATTGGCAAGCAAAAAAGCATAAACCCGATCACTCTGGCCGGGACTCTTGCTCAAGCAGCAACCTTACGGCGTCGATGTCGGCGCGCTCGGCGCGAGCGCGCGGCTTCACCCTGAGGGCGCCACGCAAGTCATCCGGCTGGAACAGCGCAAGATGCACACCCTCGTTCTGGTGCATGAAACTGAGCATTTCGACCGGATCGCGGTTCGCCTTGACGCCGGGCACTTCTGACACTTCGTAATTCACCCCCTGATTGAGCAAATAGATTTCAACCTCCTTCGGGTTATCCACAAACAGCTGCAGGTGGATGTCGGAATGCTCGCCCGCCGTCCCATTCAACGCCGCCCCAGTCAGGTAAGGATGAAACTCTGCCAGTTGCTCCATTAGTGCAAGCGCCACCTGCCGCAGGTGACGCAATCGGACGGGCTGACTGTCGCTCAGGAACAATTCGTTATAAATCCGCAACTCGCTTTCGATCAACGCGTTATCCGGCAGAAACTCCTTGCTGATGCGATCATCGCCCAGCACCTGCCTGGCGGCCTTTCGCTTGGCAACACCGTAACTGACTCCATCTTCGGCGATCATGCGCGCTGCCGCGACGGCTATTTCGGTGCGGACAGCGTTCGCATCTGAAAAATATTCTCTGCTCATCACCCATTACCAGTCATGCAATCCGCAGCGACAAACAAGCGGCTGCAGGGATTGAATCAATGTTTCCAACCGCGACCTGGCGAGGCGCCCATCGCCATCAATTATTGAAAACGGAATGCCATGATACAGGCATGGCAAGGCGAGTCAGGTAGAATTCTGCTTTTCACCATACCTTCCGGCTCCCCACGCATCATGCATATCCACATTCTCGGCATCTGCGGCACCTTCATGGGCGGATTGGCCGTGCTGGCAAAGGCCGCAGGCCATAAGGTCACAGGCTGCGATGCAAATGTCTATCCGCCGATGAGCACACAATTGGCAGAGCAGGGCATTGAACTCATCACCGGCTACGATCCGGAGCAAATCCGGCTGAATCCGGACCTGTTCGTGATCGGCAATGTCGTCTCGCGCGGCAACCCGCTGATGGAAGAAATCCTCAACCGCGGACTGCCCTACCTATCCGGCCCACAGTGGATCGGCGAGCACATCCTGCAGGATCGATGGGTACTGGCTGTTGCCGGCACGCATGGGAAGACGACCACCTCCTCGATGCTCGCCTGGATACTGGAAAATTGCGGCTATTCACCGGGGTTTTTGATCGGAGGGGTGCCGCTTAACTTCGGAATTTCAGCGAGATTACACGGAAAAGACAGTAGTTCAATGTTTTTCGTGATTGAAGCAGACGAATATGACACCGCTTTTTTCGACAAGCGCAGCAAGTTTGTCCACTATCACGCCAAAACGGCCGTTTTGAACAACCTGGAATTTGATCACGCAGACATCTTCGCTGATCTTGCTGCCATCGAGACGCAATTTCACCATTTCGTGCGTACCGTGCCCGGCGTTGGGCGCATCGTCGCCAATGCTGACGAGGCCTCGCTGCAACGCGTGATTGACCGCGGTTGCTGGAGCGAAGTGGAGCGATTTGGCAGCGCGGTCGTAGCCGACTGGACACTGACTGCAGAAGGCGATGGCCGCTTCGTTGTCCTGTTCCGCGGCGAAAAGCAGGGAACGATCGACTGGTCGCTGGATGGGGAGCACAACCGCCAGAACGCGCTGGCCGCAATAGCCGCCGCCCGCCATGTCGGCGTGCCGCCTTCCCAGGCGATTGCCGCACTGGGCAAGTTTGAAAATGTCAAACGCCGCATGGAGGTGCGCGGCAGCGTGAGCGGCATCACCGTCTACGACGATTTTGCGCACCATCCGACCGCCATCGCCACCACGGTCGCCGGGCTGCGGCAGCGCGTTGGCATGGCCCGAATCCTGGCCGTGCTGGAGCCGCGCTCAAACACGATGAAACTGGGCACCATGAAACAGGCGCTGCCGGGCAGCCTGAAAGACGCCGACCGGGTCTTCGGATACGGCGCCGCCAGCGGCAAGGATGCGCTGGGCTGGAATCTGGCCGAGGCCCTGGCACCACTTGGCGAAAAGGCGCAGGCCTTCGATGATCTGGAGGCACTCGCGGGTGCCGTCGCCCACAACGCGCAACCCGGCGATCACATTCTGGTGATGAGCAATGGCGGCTTCGGCAATATCCACCAAAGAATACTTGATCTGCTGTCAATTTCATGTCAAAAGACAACATAATCATTTATCTTCACGGATTTCGCTCTTCGCCAGCCTCGCACAAGGCGCAGGTGTTCACGCAGCGCATGATTGAGATGAA
>CAZAWA010000060.1:0-13496 GCA_964488675.1 uncultured Oxalobacter sp.
GCGTCCGGAAACTGGAGTTGCAGGCTTTCCTCCACCCGCTGCGTGCCGCGTCCCAGCGGCTGCAGGTCGACATTGCCGCAAGTCGGGCAAGATCGCGGCACGCGCAATTCCAGGCTGCAGTGATGGCAGCGCAGGCGTTTTTCTGACTTGTGCAGCACCATGTACGAAGTACAACGGGTGCAGTTGCTGACCCAGCCGCAGGCGTCGCAGGTGATCACGGGGGCGTAGCCACGGCGGTTGAGGAACAGCAGCGATTGTTCGCCTTGCTCCATTCGCAGTCTGATCGCGTGCGACAGCCTTGCCGTCAGGCCCTGTACCGGTTTGTCGCGTTCCATGTTGATGAGCCGGACGGCAGGCAAGGCTGCATCCAGCACGGCCCGTTCCCGCAGTTCCAGCTTGCGGTAGCGGCCGGACTGGGCGTGGTGCCAGCTTTCCAGCGATGGCGTGGCCGAACCGAGCACCACCGGAATCTTGAGTTGCTGCGCCCGCCAGACCGCGAGGTCTCTCGCCGAATAGCGCAATCCTTCCTGCTGCTTGTAGGAGGGGTCGTGTTCCTCGTCGATGACGATCAGCTTCAGTTTCGGTAGCGATGCGAAGATCGACAGGCGCGTGCCGAGGATGATGCGCGCTTGCCCCAGATGCGCGGCCAGCCAGTGCCGCAAGCGCTCGCCTTCGGCCAGGCCGCTGTGCAACGACACCACCGGGATGTTGCCGAAGCGCGCGCGCAGACTGCTTTCAAGCTGGGGTGTCAGGTTTATTTCCGGCACCAGAATGAGAATTTGTGCTTGACTGTCTTGCGCCAGAATCTGGTCGGCGGCATGCAGATAGACTTCGGTCTTGCCGCTGCCGGTGATGCCGTGCAGCAGGATGGGCGCGAAGCCTTGCGCGCGCGAAATCGCTTCGACCGCCTGCTTCTGCTCGGCATTCAGTGTTGGTGGCCGACCGGGTTCGAGGCTGGCGGCCGGTTTCGATGCGGCCAGTTTTTTCAAACTGCGATCGAGCGCGACCGTTTTGTCGGTGCGCAGCATTTTCGGCAGACTCGGTAGCAGGATTTCGCCAAGCGGGCGCTGGTAATAGCTGGCAGCGAAGCGGCATAGCGACAACCACTCTTCCGGCAGGGGCGCGAGCTGATGGCGCGCGGCAATGACATCACGGATCTTGTCGGCGGGGATGTCGCTATTTTCGGCAACACCCACGATCAGACCGACCACCTCACGGCTTCCGAAAGGAACCAGCGCCAGCTGACCGGGAACCGGAGGCTCGGAATGTTTCGCATCGCTGATCCAGCGATAATCGAAAAATTTGTCAAGGGGGGTGTCCAGTGCAACCCGGACCATGCAAGGTCGCATAAACTTAATGTAAACCCTTAAGAGGTGAGCTAAGCGCCAGTTCCATAAGCGGATTTTTCCTATCCACAAAAACTGTGGATAACTTTGTGGGTAAGTGCCTATTGACATTCATCAAAGCGAGCATTGACGCGGGTTTCGACATTTTGCCTATTCGTGGAGCAAACAAATAATCCTTAAAAATCAATGGGTTGCAATGTTCGCATTTAAGGTGAAATAAAGCTGAAATATTTCGATGCTTAGAATATTTTTGTGTATAAATACTCCAGAATTGGCCTGCGGCAAGCTAAAAAATATCATTTTCTCAATGTTATTAGCGGAGTTTGCGGCTGTATTCATGCACGGTTTCAAGCATTACGGAAACCGCATCCGGCGGTGTAAATTGCGAGATGCCATGCCCAAGATTGAAGATGTGGCCATAGCCCTCTTCCGGCTTCCCGAAGGATGCCAGCACCTTGCGGGTTTCGGTGCGGATGGTGTCCGGATTGGCAAAAAGCACGGCCGGGTCGAGGTTGCCCTGCAGAGCCACTTTATGGCCGACGCGTTCGCGGGCGTGAGACAGATTCACCGCCCAGTCCACACCAAGCGCATCAGTTCCGCTGTCGGCGATTGCATCCAGCCACAGGCCGCCACCCCGGGTAAACAATATGGACGGGATGCGAATGCCATCCTTTTCGCGCTGAAGCTGCTGCAGGATTTTTTTAAGGTAGAACAGTGAAAACTGCTGGAACAGGCCATCCGCCAGTATCCCCCCCCAGGTGTCGAAAATCATCACCGCCTGTGCGCCAGCATCAATTTGCGCATTCAGGTAAGCGGCAACTGCCACAGTATTGGTCTCCAGGATATGGCGCATCAAATCCGGACGATCGTAGAGCATGGCCTTTGCAGTGTGAAAGTCGCCCGATCCCCCGCCCTCGACCATATAGCAGGCCAGTGTCCAGGGGCTGCCCGAGAAGCCGATCAAGGGTACGCTGCCGTTCAGTGCGATGCGGGTCTGCGTGACGGCATCGAATACATATTGCAAATCGCGCAAATCCGGTGCGCGCAAGGCCAGCACTGATTTTTCATCTCGCAGCGGACGCGAAAACTTTGGGCCGTCGCCGTCAATGAAGTGCAGGCCGAGTCCCATGGCGTCGGGAACGGTCAGGATGTCGGAAAACAGAATTGCGGCGTCAAGCGGATAGCGTCTCAGCGGCTGGAGCGCCACTTCGGTTGCCAGTTCCGGATTTTTGGCGATGCCAAGAAAGGAGCCGGCGCGTTTGCGGGTTGCGCGGTACTCGGGCAGATAGCGCCCTGCCTGCCGCATCAGCCAGACCGGCGTGTGCGGTGTCGGCTGGCGCAGCAATGCACGCAGCAGGGCGTCGTTGCGCAGCGGGGCAAACTGAGTCATGAGCGGTCAGGGCAGGCAGTGCGCATCAAATGCCCATTTTCCCCAGCGTGTCGGCCAGTGTTCTGAGGGTCAGCTCAATGTTGGGGTGTTCCGCGGCGAGCCGGGCGGCGTAGGCTTGTGCCTGTTCCGACAAATCGGTCATTGCCTGCGGCTTTTCCTTTTCGCCGTCCAGAATGGCATGAATGTCACGGTCGAGAGCGCGAAGCAAGGCGATCATCTCCGGGTCAACCTGACTGGCTGAGGACAGATCGGCGTGCAGCGATTTGAGTGCGGTTTTAAGTTCGTTGGTGTTCATGGTCTTTCAACGGTTCTGTTGGGGGGAGGGCGCTTCATCCGCAAGCATAGCGCAGTTGACGCCTAAAGGTCTTGGCTTCCGGTTCTGGGTACGAGAAGCCAGAGAGTAACGGGATGTTTCGTCTTGCCGGCGTTATCACGGGCATCATTGCCGAACCCCCAGAAATAATCGATGCGGTTTGCTCCCTTGATGGCGCTGCCCGTATCCTGCGCGATGGTCAGGCGCTGCAGAGTCTTGTTTGTGCCGGGGTGAGCCGTCGCGATGAAAACCGGTGTGCCTAGCGCAATATGGCTTGGATCGACGGCGACCGACCGCTCGGCGGTCAGGGGGACGCCAAGTGCGCCTTTCGGCCCGATGCCAGGGTGCGCGATGGATTCTTCGCGGAAAAAGACATAACTGGGGTTTGCATTCAGCAATTCGCTCTGTCGTCCCGGGTTGGCGGCGAGCCATGCCTTGATGCCCTGCGCGGAGGCCTGATCAAGCGATATCTCGCTCATGTCGGCCAGGTAGCGGCCGATGGATTTGTAGGGATGCCCATTCTGATCGGCGTAGGCGACGCGAACGGTGGTGCCGCTGTCTGTCAGATGCACGCGGCCCGAGCCTTGTACATGCAGGAAAAAAGCCTCAACCGGATCGTCTACCCACATCAGTTCCTTGCCTTTGAGCAGGTTGAAAGACGCGATTTCGGCGCGGCTGGGGTAGGGTGTTACCGTCTTGCCGACCAGTCGGCCGCGCAGTCGCATTCCATTCAGTTCGGGATAAACGCCCGCCAGATCGACGGACAGCAAATCGTCCGGCTTGCGATGCAGCGGGGTCTGATAAGGGCCGCCGCGCTTGCGCGCGCCGCGCAGCAGCGGTTCGTAGTAGCCGGTCATCAGTCCGGTGCCAATCCCGTTCTGGCCGGATGCTAGTTGCGGCACGAAATGCAATTCGAAATAGGCGCGGATGGTCGCAGTATCCGTTGGATTGACCGTGCGAGCCGCCGCGCAAGGCTGGCGCCATCCGGGATGGCCTGACAGGGTCTGGCAGGAGGCCAGAAAGGCCGGCCATGCTTCTTTCAGTTCATCTGTCTGCCAGCCTGGAATAGCGGCAAAGCGGGATTGCTGGAATGTTCCCGCCGGTTTGGGCTGTGTAACGGTGGATGGTGGCGTGACCGACGGCTTCCGGGAAGTCGTGCCGCAACCGCTCAGGGCGGCAACAAAAAACAGATACAAAAGGCTGACGACGACACGAGGGATCGGCATGATAGGGCTGTCCGTGAAGGGTGGCTGGTGCAAAGCGCAAACCACGAAGTTTTGCGCCGACAGGCCGACAGTATAGAATACAGCATTGTACTGAACAGACCTTTATGACAACCTACCGCATAGCCCCCAGCATCCTGTCTGCCGACTTTGCCCGACTGGGCGAGGAGGTGAGAAATGTCGTCGCCGCCGGCGCCGACTTCATTCACTTCGATGTGATGGACAACCACTACGTCCCCAACTTGACCATCGGGCCTCTGATATGTCAGGCGATTCGTCCGCTGGTGCAGGTGCCGATCGATGTCCACCTGATGGTCAAGCCGGTCGATCGCATCATCCCGGACTTTGCCAAGGCAGGCGCCAATATCATCACCTTCCACCCGGAAGCGTCGGAACACATCGACCGCTCGCTGCAGCTGATGCGCGATCAGGGCAGCAAGGCCGGACTGATATTCAATCCGGCAACACCACTGGACTATCTGAAGCATGTGATGGACAAGATTGACATCATCCTGATCATGTCGGTCAATCCTGGATTTGGCGGCCAATCTTTCATCCCTCAGGCACTGAAAAAAATCGCCGAGGCAAGAAGGCTGATCGACGAATCGGGCCGTGACATTCTGCTGGAAGTTGATGGCGGCGTGAATGCGAACAACATTGCCGAGATTGCGAGTGCAGGCGCAGACACCTTCGTTGCCGGGTCGGCCATTTTCGGCAAGCCGGATTACAAGGCCGTGATTGATGTAATGCGCAAGGAGCTGGGTTTGGTGGCCGCGAGAAAATGAGCTCATCTCGGGTTGTAGCGTTCAGCGGCATCCGTGCCGCGATCATTGATCTCGATGGCACAATGGTCGACACGGCGCTGGATTTCCATGCGGCGGTCAACCGGATGCGCAGCGATCTGTCTTTGGGGCCGCAGGAACTTGATCTTGTCAGAAGTTTCGTCGGCAAGGGCTTTGCGCACCTGATTCGTCAATCCTTGAGCTTTAATTTTGGCACTGAGGAGGTGGATCGGATTTTTCCCGATGCGCGCGAGGCATTCCTGCGGCACTATGCCACCGTCAATGGCATGACAAGTGTGCTGTATCCTGGCGTGGCCGAGGGCTTGCAGGCCATGCGGGAGAAGGGGCTGCGGCTGGCCTGCGTGACCAACAAGCAGGCGCGGTTCGCCCTGCCGCTGCTGGAAAAAATGAAGGTGCATGACTTGTTCGATGCAATCTATCCTGGCGACGCCTTGCCCAGGATGAAGCCCGACCCGCTCCCCATGCTGACGGTCATGGATCGCTTCAATTTGCGGCCACCGGAAGTGGTCGCAATCGGCGATTCGACCAATGATACGCTGGCAGCGCGCGCGGCAGGGTGCTGGGTTCTGACCGTGCCTTACGGCTACAACCACGGGCAGCCTGTACAGGAGGCGGATTCCGATGGTATAGTTTCATCGCTGCTGGAAGCGGCACGCCGTATTTCCTGACATCACAAGGTCATTGCACACAATGTTTCTCGATAAAAAACGCATCGTTACCTGCAAGGACGGGCTTGAGGCCTGGCCCTGGCGACGCTGGCAATCCTGGGTGAACTGACCCAATGATTGGCTGCCGGCTTTTTATGGTTGGCAAGTTTTTTAAGCAAGACGCCGCGTTTCCGATAGCGGCATGGAGAGAAACATGACGGAACTCGAATTCAAATCCCTGGCGTCGCAAGGCTACAACCGCATACCCCTGATCGCGGAAGCATTTGCCGACCTGGAAACCCCGCTCTCGCTGTACCTGAAGCTGGCGCAGCAAGGCAACAACGGGAAAAACTCCTTTCTGCTCGAATCGGTCGTCGGCGGCGAACGCTTCGGGCGGTATTCGTTCATTGGTTTGCCCGCATCTACGCTGCTGCGCTCAAACGGCATGCGGACCGAAGTTGTCAAAAATGATGTTGTAATCGAAGTGGATGAGGGCAATCCGCTCGAATTCATACCGCGTTATCAGTCACGATTCAAGGTCGCCTTGCGCCCCGGATTGCCGCGCTTTTGCGGCGGGCTGGCCGGTTATTTCGGCTATGATGCGGTGCGCTATATCGAGCCCAAACTGGCTCAGTCGATGCAGGTCGACGATCTGGGTTTGCCCGACATCCAGCTGCTGCTGACCGAAGAGCTGGCGGTGATCGATAACCTGACAGGCCGGCTTTATCTGATTGTCTATGTCGATCCGGCGCAGCCCGAAGCCTTCTTCCGTGCGCGCCACCGGATCAAGGAATTGCGCGGCCTGTTGTCGCGGCCGTTCGTCGCGCCACCGGCGGGCGGCAGCGAGCGGACCGAAATCATCCGCGAAATCAGCAGGGAAAGATTTTTCCGTGCGGTGGAAAAGTGCAAGGAGTACATCGCGGCCGGGGACTGCATGCAGGTCGTGATCGGCCAGCGCCTGAAAAAGCCGTTCACCGACTCGCCACTGTCCCTGTACCGCGCATTGCGCGCGCTCAACCCGTCGCCTTACATGTTCTTTTACGATTTTGGCGACATGCAAATCGTCGGTTCGTCGCCGGAAATTCTGGTGCGCCAGGAAAAGACGGACGATGGCCAGAAGGTGATCCTGAGACCAATTGCCGGCACCCGTCCACGCGGCTCAACGCCGGAAAGGGATGATCAACTGGCGAAGGAATTGCTGGCCGACCCGAAAGAAATTGCCGAGCATGTGATGCTGATCGATCTGGCGCGCAACGATGTTGGCCGCATTGCGCAAACCGGCAGCGTGCAAGTCACGGAAAGAATGATCATTGAAAAGTATTCGCATGTGCAGCACATCGTATCCAATGTCGAAGGCAAGCTGAAAGAGGGTCTGTCCAACATGGATGTGTTGCGCGCGACTTTCCCGGCAGGCACGCTGTCAGGCGCGCCCAAGGTGCGGGCGATGGAAATCATCGACGAACTGGAGCCGACCAAGCGCGGCGTGTACGGCGGCGCCTGCGGTTATCTGTCATTCGGTGGCGAGATGGATGTTGCGATCGCGATCCGCACCGGCGTGATCACGGGCGGCACGCTGTTCGTGCAGGCCGGGGCCGGCATCGTCGCCGATTCCATGCCCGAGTCCGAATGGCAGGAAACCGAAAACAAGGCTCGGGCTGTCATGCGCGCCGCCGAGCAGGTGCAGGATGGCCTCGACGGCGAAACCTACTGATGCAAAAACGCCCGCAGATCACGATTAAGGAATCCGTGCGCAAGTCGAGTGGAACACGACACCGGCGTTCGAGCCGCCCCTCATCCGATCCACAAACTGAGCTGAAGCCCGATTCGCTCGCATTCAGTCTCTTGGGTGCTGCGCAGGCCGTTGCGCAGGTGAGAGGCGGCATGGCACTGCCGCAGGCTTTGGCGCGCGTGTTCGCGCAGACGAAGGCACTGCCGCAAGCGCGAGGCGCGATGCAGGACATTGCCTACCGGACGATGCGTCAGCTCGGGATGGCGGAGACCCTGCTGTCGCGACTGGCCAGCAAGGCGCCAGAGCCAGCGTTGCTGCACGGGCTGTTGTGCTGTGCATGCAGTTTGCTGTTGCATCCGGCCGATGCGGATGACGGCAAGTCTTACGAGGCATTTACCGTGGTTGATCAGGCCGTGACGGCGGCGTCCTCCGACCTGACGGTTGCACATGCCAAGGGGATGGTGAATGCCGTTTTGCGCCGCTTTCTGCGCGAGCGCGATGCACTGGTTGAGGTGGCGCAGGCCAATCCGGTCGCCAAATGGAATTATCCGGCATGGTGGATTGATGCCGTCAGGGTCGCATACCCGCGCGACTGGCAATCCATTCTGCAGGCCGGCAATGTGCCGCCGCCTCTGACCCTGCGTGTGAATGTCCGCAAGACCACGGTGGACGAATACTTGCGCACACTGGCAGCTGTCGGGATGGTGGCTTCACAGATTGGACCGTTCGCGGTTCGTCTGGATCGTCCGGTGCCGGTCGAGCGGATCCCCGGTTTTGCCGATGGCTTTGTGTCGGTGCAGGATGCCGCAGCGCAACTGGCATCGCCCCTGCTGGATGTGCACGATGGCATGCGCGTGCTGGATGCGTGTGCTGCGCCCGGCGGCAAAACCGGCCATATCCTGGAATCAGCGAGTGTGGACTTGCTGGCGCTGGACGCCGATGCGAACCGCATCCCGCGCATCGAAGAAAACCTGCATCGCCTGCAACTGACCGCCAGGCTTATGACTTGCGATGCATCCCGCCAGGACTGGTGGGATGGGCAATTGTTTGACCGGATTCTGGCCGATGTACCGTGTACCGCCTCTGGCATCGTGCGACGGCATCCGGATATCCGCTGGCTGCGGCGCAAGGGAGACGCCCGCCAGCTTGCAACACTTTCGGCACAAATTCTCGACAATCTTTGGCAGATGCTGTGTCCGGGTGGTAAATTGCTCTTTGTGACCTGTTCCGTCTGGCCGCAGGAGTCTGAAGCGCAGGCGGCAGCATTCGCCGTGCGCCACGAGGCGATACGGCTGGAGGCACCCGGACAATTGCTGCCTGTCGCCGATGCGACGCATGATCGTGACGGCTTGTTTTATGCGCTCTTTCAAAAGCCGCAGGCTTGACGCAAGAGCTTGACGCCAATTTTTTCTTACATGCCGGTGACGCGACGACTCTTTAAACTGTGGATTTTATGCATGGCGCTGACGCTGATGCATTTTCCATCGTTTGCAGCTGAAGGCAGCATCGAAGTCGAGAAAGCGGAAATTCAGGTGACGGATGAAGGCTACAGGCTTTCGACAGGTTTTACATTTGACCTGACGCCAGGGCTGGAAAACGCCCTTTCACACGGCGTTCCGCTTTATTTCACGACGGATGTAGAAATGGCGCGCCCGCGTTGGTACTGGCTGGATGAGAAGGCGGTCGATAGCAAACAGTCGATACGGATTTCATACAATGTCCTGACACGACAATACACGGCGTCGATTGCCGGCGGCTTGCAGCAGCACTATCGGACACTGGATGAGGCGCTGTCACTGGTTCGACGCCCGCCGCGCTGGGTCGTGGCCGAAAAGGGAAGGCTGATCGCGGGCGAGACCTACGCTGTAGCCGTGCGCCTCAGGCTGGATATTTCCCAGTTGCCCAAGCCCTTTCAGGTCAATGCAATCAACAACCGCGACTGGCGCTTGTCATCCGACTGGAAACGCTTTTCGTACACGGCGGAAAGGTGATGGCATGCCGTTTCGCAGCGCCCCGCAACATGCCGGCATTATCGAAGGAGTAGGCAAGTGACCAGGTTGCTCCGCTACATGCTGGTTGTGGGCGGTGCCATCATGGGCATCCTGCTTTTCCTTCTCGCTTCGGCGTCTGACAATTCTGCCTTTTTCGATGAGCACTACTCCTGGCTGCTTGGCCTGAATCTGCTGGTGGCGATGGCGCTGCTGGTATTGATTGGCGTGCTGCTGGTACGACTGGTCCGCCGCTACCGGCGTGGCAAGTTCGGTTCCCGGCTGATGGCGAGGCTGGTGCTGCTGTTTGCAGCGATTGGCATTTTGCCCGGTATCGTGATTTACGCGGTGTCAGTTCAGTTTGTTTCGCGATCGATTGAATCCTGGTTCGATGTGCGCGTGGAGTCGGCGCTGGATGCGGGCGTGAAGCTGGGGCAGGTCGTGCTTGATTCTTCGCTGGCGGATCTGAATGCCAGGGCAAATCGCATGGCGAAGGATCTGGCCGATCTGGCCCCTTCCGCGCAGACCGCCAAACTGGCCGAACTGATCGACGAAAGCCGGTCGCAGGAAGCCGTGGTTGTCACGGCCAGCGGAAATGCCGTCGCCAGCGCTGGCGGCCAGCAGTCGCGGCTAATGTCCGACATGCCCACGCCGGCCATGCTGCTGCAGGCGCAAATGTCATCCGGTTTTTCGACGCTCGAGGGCGGCACGGATCCGGATGGCAGCGGCCCGCTGGTGGCGCCTCCGCTGCGCTTGCGGGTCGTCGTTGCCATTCCTGGTGTGGCTCCCGGGCTTTCATTGCAAGGCGAGTCGCGCTTTCTGCAACTCATGCAACCGCTGCCCAGGCATCTGGCGGCCAATGCGGAATCCTTGCGCGCTGCCTACAGCGAGTACAAGACGCGCTCCATCAGTCGCACCGGCCTGCGCAAAATTTATCTGGTGACACTGTCGCTCACCCTGCTGCTGGCCATCTTCGGCGCAGTCGCCAGCGCGTTCATGATCGCGGGCAATCTTGCCCGCCCGTTGCTGCTGCTGGCGCAGGGTACGAAGGCGGTGGCCGAGGGCGATTTGTCGCCGCGCCCCATCATCGCCAGCCCGGATGAGCTGGGGTTGCTGACACAGTCATTCAACACGATGACGCGACAATTGTCCGATGCGCGCACGATGGCCGAGCGCAGCCGTTCCGAGCTGGAAAACGCCAAAATATACCTCGAGTCGGTGCTTGGCAACATGTCGGCCGGCGTGATGGTGCTTGACAGCGAGTTTCGGCTGGTGAGCTGCAACGAATCGGTGGAGCGCATTCTCCAGCATGACATGCAGCCCCATATCGGACAGCCGCTGGCCTCCATCGATGGACTGACGCCGTTTGCCATCGCCGTATCCAAGGCTTTTTCCGAGCAAAGTGCGCAAACCGCTGCGAGAACCAGGATCGAAGACTTGCACTGGCAGAAGCAAATCGAAATTCCGCGAGCGACGGACGATCCGGAAGAGTCCGACCACGCGATCACTTTGCTGGCTCGCGGCTCGCGCCTGCCGGTAAAAGAAGGCATCGGCAGCATTGTCGTGTTTGATGACATTTCCGATGTAATTTCTGCACAGCGCTCGATTGCCTGGGGTGAGGTGGCTCGCCGCCTCGCGCATGAAATTAAAAATCCGCTGACACCGATCCAGCTTTCCGCCGAACGGCTGCAAATGAAGCTCGAGGGCAAGCTCGGTGAACAGGAAGTGGCGATTCTGAACAAAAGCACCGCCACCATCGTGAATCAGGTCGAATCCATGAAGCGCATGGTGGACGATTTCCGGGATTACGCAAAAACGCCGCCTGCCGTGATGGAGCCGCTAGATTTGAACGCATTGATCGAGGAAGTGACACATCTGTATACCGGCGGTGATACGCGGAGTGCGATTCGAACGGCGCTTGCCCCGGATTTGCCGCTGGTGCTGGGTGATGAAATCCAGTTGCGCCAGATCATTCACAATTTATTGCAAAACGCGCAGGATGCGGTCAGCGATCGCGCATTGGACGAGCAGCAGATTGAAGTCGTTACCGAGGTGATTCGCTACCAGGATTCAGACAGCAAGGAGCGCGAAGCAGTCCGGTTTACCGTGGCAGACAATGGTTCCGGGTTTGCGCCCCGGATACTGGCGCGGGCTTTCGAGCCCTATGTCACCTCCAAGTCGCGCGGCACGGGGCTGGGACTGGCGATGGTGAAGAAAATCATAGACGAGCACAAGGGACGGATCGATATCCAGAACCGGGCGGATGCGGCAGGTGCCAAGGTGTCAATCTTGCTGTTAAAGTTGGCATGAATTCCAATTCGAGATTCCCCCGTGACTTGATTGTTTTGCTTTGCCGCAAAGTATGTGCTTCTGTGCTCGTCTTTGCGCCATGAATGATTTCGAAATGGAATATTTTGGTACATAATGCCAGACATGCAGGTGTTGAGGCTTTTTGAAGGCGGGTTTACATGGCGAATATCCTGGTAGTTGATGATGAGATGGGCATCCGTGAGTTGCTCCTGGAAATACTGAGCGACGAAGGGCATGTGGTAATCACAGCAGAAAACGCCCGACAGGCACGAGATGTAAGGGCGAATGGGGCGCCGGATCTTGTGTTGCTGGATATCTGGATGCCGGATACCGATGGTGTCACCCTGCTGAAGGAATGGCAGCGGGACGGTTTGCTGACCATGCCGGTCATCATGATGTCGGGTCACGCGACGATTGACACCGCAGTCGAGGCCACGCGCATTGGCGCACTCAATTTCCTGGAAAAACCCATCGCTTTGCAAAAGCTGCTCAAAGCAGTTCAGCAGGGCCTGACGCGCAGTCATGAGACCGTTCGCCATGCACAGCCCTTGCGGATGACGGGGTCGTCGGCAGATGATCGCGGCGCGCTTAACGCTGCCGCCTCGTCAGTTCCCGCATCATCGAGCCAGATACCGCAGCAGACGGCCAATGTCGGCGCGCAGCAGGCGCCTGCGCTGCACTCCTTCAGCCTGTCATTCGACATGCCGCTGCGCGAGGCGCGCGACACCTTCGAACGGGTGTACTTCGAACATCATCTCGTACGCGAAGGCGGCAGCATGACGCGCGTCGCCGAAAAAACCGGCCTTGAGCGCACCCACCTTTATCGCAAGCTCAAGCAGCTCGGCGTCGAACCCATCAAGGCGGCGCGAAAAGGCGAATGATAGGATCGTCGATTTAATCCATGCAGGCGACAGTGATTAAATCAGTGCTTCCCATGGTCACGCTTGTCACGCTGGTCGTGGACGGCGATGCTGGCACGAGAGAGACAACTATCACTGCGCAGCTTGCCGGGTTGCAGCAGTCAGGTGCAAATTGCGCTGCCATCCTGGAAGGTTTGCCGGACAATACGGCGCATTTCGATCAAGCTGTTCGTGTGGCGCGGATTGCGCCCGGCTGTCCTTGCTGCACGGGCAACCTGACGATGCAGGTGACGCTCAACCGCCTGTTGCGCAAGCCACCCTCGCACCTGTTCATCAGCATTGCCGACGCTGCACACCTCGATGCCATACGCCATTTTTTGACGCAGCCGCCCTATGACGGGCTGCTGCAGTTGACCGACACACTCTCGATGTAAGCTTCGACTTTTCTGAAAGGAGCAAGGATGCAATTCGTCAATCTCGGCCCGACCGGCCTCAAGGTATCCCGCATCTGCCTCGGCATGATGACCTACGGCTCAAAGCAATGGCGCCCCTGGGTGCTGGAAGAGGATGAGGCGCATCCGTTTGTGCGGCGCGCGGTTGAGGCCGGCATCAATTTCTTCGATACCGCCAACATGTATTCGAACGGCGTGTGCGAAATCATTACCGGCAAGCTGCTGAAGGAATATGCCCAGCGCGACGAAGTGGTGATCGCGACCAAGGTGTTTTTCGGCGTATCCGAAGACCTGAGCGTCGATGCGCCGACCGCCAGGGGCAAGTTCCATCCCAACGCCAGCGGCCTCTCGCGCAAGCACATCATGCATGCGATCGATGCCTCGCTGCGGCGGCTTGGAGTGGAGCGCATCGACCTGTACCAGATCCACCGGCAT
>CAZAWA010000061.1:0-13414 GCA_964488675.1 uncultured Oxalobacter sp.
TCACCTGCGCCGCAGCGGAAATTTCACCGATAGTTTCCTTCTTGACGCGCAAACCCATCGTGATGGCGGCAACCATCACTGGCGACAGTTCGCCGCGCATGATCTGGCGAAACAGCGACAGCATTTCATCATAAAAAATTTCGCGGTGCTCGATGCAGCGCAAGAGTGCGTCCTGAGGTGTAATGGACATGGCAGATCAGCCCTCGAGAAAATTTCTGAGCAAGGCGTGGCCATGCTCGGAAAGTATGGATTCGGGGTGAAATTGCACCCCCTCAATCGCAAACTGCTTGTGGCGCACGCCCATGATTTCGCCATCCGCCGTCCAGGCCGTGATTTCCAGGCAGTCCGGAATCGACTCGCGCTCGATGGCCAGGGAGTGGTAGCGGATGACGGTAAACGGGCTGGGCAGTCCACGGAAAACACCGGCACCGTTGTGCATCACTTCCGAGGTCTTGCCGTGCATGATGGCCTTGGCGCGAATGACCTTGCCGCCAAAAGCTGCGCCTATCGCCTGATGGCCCAGGCAGACGCCAAGCATGGGAAGCTTGCCCGCGAAGTGCTGGAGCACGGCAATGCAGATGCCGGCTTCGGCCGGGGTGCAGGGGCCGGGTGAAAGGCAGATCCGGTCAGGATTTATGGCCTCGATCTGCTCGATGGAGATTTCGTCGTTGCGGAAAGTGCGGACTTCTTCGCCCAGCTCGCCGAAATACTGCACCAGGTTATAGGTAAAGGAATCGTAGTTGTCGATCATCAAAAGCATGGTTTCTCCTGTATTCCCATTCAAACGATCCGTTGCCTTGCTTGCCGTGCTCATCGCACTGCGTGCGGCTCAGCACTGCGCCACGAATGCCTTGTAATGGAAAGGTGATGGGCAATTATCTCATTGCTGGCGATGCGACAAGCGCACGCCGACACCGGCTCAGTTGTGCCAGCAACGCCATCGGACGACAGCGAGAGAATAAAATGACATGCTCATGAAATAACTTCGTCTTCGGGATTATCCGGTTCGGACGACTCAATTGTATACTTTTCCTCGGCCCACGCGCCAAGGTCAATCAGCTTGCAGCGTTCGGAGCAGAACGGGCGGTATTTGTTGGCTGCCACCCATGCCACTTTTTTGCCGCAGGTCGGACAATCCACGACAACGGCCATCAGAAATTGCACAGGGTCAGGTCAAAGGAAACATCGTCCTCAAACGGCCGTGGCTTCTGGTTGCCGTCCTGTTTGGTGAAGCGCACCCAAAGCATGTACTTGTTGGCAGAAATCTCGGGGATGACGCTAAGATCCTTGTGCAGTGTAAGGCGCAGCATCTGGTAGATCTTGCCTTGCAACATTTGCTGGTAGCTGCCGGCGTGGGCGATCATTTTGCTGGTTCGGCCGGATTCGCGCAGCAGACGCAGCACGAGATTGAGCGCATTGAACAGTGGCAGCAGCGGCGCAAACCAGCCGTTGATGTCGGCAAACCGCTTTTCGAAGGGCTGCTGTTGCCAGGCATAGTAGGACGGCAGATCGAACTCGCACGCGCCGCCCGGGATGATGGTGCGACCGCGCACGCTCATCAGCCATTCGTTGTCGCGCAGGCCCTGGCCGGTCTTGCCTTGCGCCGCCACCAGCGTGGCGCTGGCCTCGTCGATATCATTCAGGATGGCATCCAGCACGGCCGCTTCGACATTCGGGTTGGCGCGATAGGTTGCCAACGCCTGCTTCTGGCGCTCCAGTTCCTGCAGAAGGTCAGACTTCAGGTCAGCGCGACCGGCAACTTCGAGCATCTCGAAGATGGTCGCCAGCGCGACATGGTGCTGGAGCGCATGCTCCTGATTCAGAAAAAAAATGAATTTTTCGTACAGGTCTTCGAGCCGCAGCAAGGTGCGAATGCGTTCATTGAATGGGTATTCGTAGGTAATCAAAAGGACGCCCTTCCGAACGGGGTAGACATTGCGTGATTCTGAACCAAGCAGCGGAAAATTACAATTTTTCTCTTCATTTATTAATTCGATGCGAAAAATTCACGAATCATGGTGCCCCGCTTTCACTCGCTCCGTCAGGCAGGGGGCGCACTTTCAATTCGTGCCACTTCAACAAGTTTACCTGCCCGCCTTGGCCTGGACAAGGTACAAGGTGTGCAGCCGGTCAACTTCTGCGTGCAGCGCCTCGAGCGGGCAATCGTTGACGATCACATCGTCGGCGGCGGCCAGGCGATCGGCGCGGGAAGCCTGGGTTGCCATGATGGCAAGCACCTGCTCGCGCGTCATGCCGTTTCGCTCCATGACGCGGCGAATTTGCAGCTCTTCCGGGCAGTCCACAACCAGCACGCGCGACACGCGCGCTTTCCAGCGACCAGACTCGATCAGCAGCGGGACCACAAAAATGACATAAGCGCCTTTTGCGTTGCGGGCAGCGCGTTCGGATTCCTGTCGTATCAGCGGATGCAGGATGGCTTCCAGGCGTTTTTTCGCGCCGAGGTTGCCGAAGACCTGGGTGCGCATTCTTGCTCTATCCATCGCGCCGGATGCATCAATGGAAGTGCTGCCGAATTCGGCGCGGATGGCGTCAATCGCAATGCCGCCCGAAACCGTCAACTGGTGCGCGATGGCGTCGGTATCAATCACGGTTGCGCCGCGATCGGCAAACAGGTTGGCGACGGTGGTTTTGCCGCTGCCTATTCCGCCCGTGAGGCCAACTGAAAAGGGGCTGCTGGTGGCATTTTTCATGGTGATCACATGAAGCTGAACAGAAACTGGGAGATGGTCTGCCGGTATAGCAGTGCGATCAGGCCAGCGGCGGCCAGATAGGGGCCGAAAGGTATGGGCTTCTCCCGTCCGTGCCGGGCGAACAGGATGAGGCTGATGCCCACGACCGCACCCACTGCCGAGGATAGCAGGATGATGGCGGGCAGCATTTTCCAGCCCAGCCAGGCACCGAGCGCGGCCAGCAGCTTGAAGTCGCCGTAGCCCATCCCTTCCTTGCCGGTAGTCAGCTTGAACAGCCAGTAAATGGACCACAGCGAAAGATAACCGGCCGCTGCGCCGATGACGGCATCGGCCAGCGGCACGAAGCCGCCATTGAGATTGACCAGCAGGCCGCACCACAGGAGCAGATAGGTCAGGGCGTCCGGCAGCAGCTGGGTGTCCAGATCGATGAAGGTCATGGCGATCAGCAGCCACAAGAACACCAGGGACGACAGTCCGGTCAGGCCGCTGCCGAACCGCCAGATCAGATAGGCGGCAAGCAGTCCCGAGAAAAGCTCGATCAGTGGATAGCGCAAAGGGATGGCGGCCTTGCAATCGCTGCATTTGCCGCGCAGGAACAGGTAGCTGAGAACGGGGAGGTTTTCCAGCGCCGTGATCCGGTGGCCGCATTTCGGGCAGGCAGAGCGCGGAACCATCAGGTTGAAGCGGTCTGGGTGCGGCAATTCCTTGCCGCTTTCCTGCGCGACGAAGTTGTCGGACTCGCGCTGCATCATCTTCGGAATGCGGTAAATCACCACATTCAGGAAACTGCCGACCAGCAAGCCCAGCACACCTGCTACGATGGCCGGAAGGAGACTGCCGGGCGGCAGAAAAAGCAGGGTGTCGAACATCGTTCAGCCGGTGTGAAAATTTGACACTGTGTTTTTACCTCGAAAGGGGAGTCCGGTCAACCGTATTGCGACAGCTTCAGTTGCGCAATCAGGCGGGTAGCGCAAGTGCGACGAGAGCAATGCGCTCAGTTTTCGAACGAGGGCAAATGACCTTTCCAGATTTCGACCCGGTTGCGCCCTGATCGTTTGGCGTGATACATCGCATCGTCGACGGCCTTGATGATGTCATCCGGACGGTTGAACTGGACGCCACCGTCCATGTGCGAGGCCACACCGATGGAAGCGGTGACTTTCAGCGGATCGCCCCGGTCCTGTATGTGCTCGATGCTGCTGATGCTGTCACGCAGGCGGCGCAAGAGAAAGAGTGACTGCTCAAGCGCCGTACCGGGAAGGATGATGACGAATTCTTCGCCGCCGTATCGGGCAAATATGTCATCCGGCCGAAGCTGGCTCTGCACATTGCGCACGACCGAGATTAGCACCGAATCGCCGACCGGGTGGCCGTGGGTGTCGTTCACATTCTTGAAGTGATCCAGATCGATCATGGCGACCGAGAGCGGCCAGCCGTGGCGCGAGGCGAGTTCGAATTCGCGATGCAGGACACCTTCGAGAAAGCCGCGATTGTGTGCGCCAGTGAGCGCATCGCGCTGCGAAAGGCGTTCCAGTTCCTGGGACTTTCCGATCTGGCGCAGCATCTGCAGATCCCGCGCCTCAGCCATGATGGCGTTGACTTCGGCTTCGCCGATGAGCTTGATGTCGAACAATTCTTCGGCAGCCGGCAATCGCGATGCGACGATGTCCAGCACGCCGGCCATTTCGTGGCTGTCCATTTCCAGATAGTCTTGTGCAGCCTGGTATGCCTTGGCGGTAATGTCGGAGCTGGCGGGGTTCAGGAAATGATCGGCGACCGCGCCGGAAACCGCCACACAGGCGGCTATTTTCGACATCGCCTCTTTTTCAGCCGCCATGTCATGCGTCGCAAGGCATGATTGGGCCAGGTATTCCGGCAGGCGCCAGCGCTTCAGCAGCCAGTAACCCACCTCGTCATGTCCGCTGCCAAACGCCTTGCGCTCTGCCTGCAGTAACTCTTCGTGGCTAAGCGCTGTGCGACTGACGAGTTTGTATTCCGCAGGCATCATCGCATCAAAGGCAAGGATGCCGATGTCCTGTAGCAGGCCGGCAAGAAAAAGGTCGTCGAGCTTTTTCAGGCCGCGCTTTTCGCCCAGCGCGCGGGAGGCTAGCGCACAGAGCATGGCGCGACGCCAGAATTGCGTGCGATCGACAGCAGAGTCCGCTGCTTTTTGCTGAATCGAGTGCAGCAGGGAGAAAGACAGGGCGATCATGATGGAGGCATGCGTGCCAAGCAGGCTGATGGCCTGTCGGACATTGGTCGCGGTGCGGCGAGTCAGGTACAGCGGTGATCGCGCGACGCGCAGGAATTTGGCCGAAAGCGCCGGATCCATCGAAACACAATCGCAGATCTGCACCATGCTGGTATCGGGCTGATTGGCCAGATCAATGATGCGCACAGCGACACCGGGAATGCTGGGCAGAGTCGTGCAGTAGCGCAGCCGCTCGGCGATATTTTCATTCATGCCAGACTCCTGACACAGTTCCGGGACAAGCCGGGTGCAGTGCTGAAACAGGCGCGCGAAAAAATGATTGCAGATTTACACATATTGCTTTGGAAGGGAAAAAGGTGAAGGCCACGGTCTGGATGATAGTTGACGCAAGGTAAGCACTCAACCAGCAAATCCAAGTCGTTTGCCAAGTATCAAGCCCAGTTCATCAATCGAGCACCATGGCGATTTGCGATGGCGCGTTGTCGGAGGGATTAAGCCGAAAGCCTGACTTGGCGAAGCGATGCCAGCGACCGATGACAAAACTGGTCATCAGGTTGGCGCGTACAGCGACAAGGTCGTCCGAGCCGAAGCCCTGGGTGGCGGCATCGCGAAGCGTTTGCCGAAAAGTCAGTTCGATGCGTTCGGCCAGCTGGTTCATGCGGGCCTGCAGGCGATCATCCTCGTTTACCAGCGCATCGCCGATCAGGACGCGCGTCATGCCGGGGTTGCGTTCGGCGAAATTCAGCAACATCATTGCAATAGCCTGTGCCCGGGCCTGCCCGTTTTCCTGTTCGTCCGTGATGCGATTGATCAGGCTGAAGACGGTTGACTCGATAAACTCGATCAAGCCCTCGAACATTTGCGCCTTGCTGGCAAAGTGACGGTACAGCGCTGCCTCGGATACTTCCAGACGGGACGCCAGCGCCGCCGTGGTGATTTTTTCGCCTTTGGGCTGCTCCAGCATTGACGCCAGAGTCTGGAGAATTTGTAGCTTGCGTTCGCCCGGCTTGGTAGTTGCCATGTAGTCTATTCGAAGGTCAGGATCGCAGGCGGCCAAGGTGGCGCGCCAGTTTCCGTACCGATTTTACTTTGACATCGACAAAAGCGGGGCGATTTCTGCGCTCGGGCTGCGCAAAAGTTACAACGCCGGGCGGGAGAAGCGGGTTGGCTGACAGGTATTGCGTCACCAGCACGGTTCGCAGGCCGATCGATTTGGCAAATTTGAGTGTTTTGGCAGTGTCTTCGACCAGAATGGCACGGCCGGGCGGAACCTTTTCTTTTGCCAGCAGTTTGCGCAGCAAGTGTTTTGACGGCTTGGGGCGCAGGCTGCGATGAATGTGCATCGATTCGATGGGAATATGCCGCGCGAAATGGCGGTGCAAACCCAAATGCCTCATCACTTCCCGAGAATAGAGCCGGGGTGCATTGGTCAGCAGGATTTTTCGACCTGGAAGCTGTTTCAGGAAACGATGCACCCCCCGTTCGGCGCGGATCATTGAGGAAAGATTGTCAAATTGGTGCGCTGCCTGCAGGAATTCCTCGATGCGCACGCCATGGTGTTTCACCATCCCGAGCAGCGTGGCGCCGTAACGCCGCCAGTATTTCAGGCGCACCTCGTTGACCGTCTCGGGTGTTGCCGACGCACCGTTTTCGCCGAGCACTTCGGCGAGGAAGGCATTCATGTTGGCTGTAATCGCGGGAAAGATCGCATGCGACGCATTGTGCAGCGTGTTGTCGAGATCGAACAGCCAGAGCGGCTTGGCTTTCATGGCAAAAAAAAGCCCATGCGAGGCACGGGCTTTTGTCTGACGGACAAAGTGGTCAAGAAGCGACCTTTTGGGCGCTAAGCTGCCGCTCGACCCACCATTGCTGCGCGATGGAGAGGACATTGTTCACAATCCAGTACAGAACCAGTCCGGACGGGAAGAAGAAGAACATGACCGAAAACACCACGGGCATGAACATCATGACTTTCGCCTGCAGGGGATCAGCCGGAGGGGGCGACATTTTTTGCTGGATGAACATCGAACCGGCCATGATAATTGGCAGGATGTAGTAGGGATCGGCCGAGGCAAGATCCGTGATCCAGCCCAGCCACGGGGCATTTCTGATCTCCACGCTGGCTAGCAGTACCCAGTAGAGCGCAATAAACACGGGGATCTGGATGATGACCGGCAAACAGCCGCCGAGCGGGTTGATCTTTTCCGCTTTGTACAGTTCCATCGTGTATTTCGTCTTGAGCGCCTTGTCGTCCTTGTAGCGATCCTGAATTTCCTTCATCTTCGGCGCGAATTCTTTCATTTTCCCCATGCTGCGATAGCTTGCCGCAGACAGGGGCGCAAACAGCACCTTGATCAAGATTGTCAGCACGATGATGGTCCAGCCCCAGTTGCCGAGCACTTTATGGATGACTTCCATCAGCCAGAAAATCGGCTTGGCAATGATGGTCACCCAGCCATAGTCCTTGACCAGATCAAGACCGGGTGCGACCTTGTCGAGAAAGCGCGTCTCTTGCGGGCCGGAATACAGACTGGCATCCATCGAGGTTGTCGCGCCTGGCGCGATGGTGCCAAGCGGCAGAATGTTGCCGACGGCGTACAGGTTGGCATCTACCTTGCGAGAGAAGATTTCGCGTTCAGCCTTGACGGGCGGCACGAACGCGGAGACAAAGTAGTGCTGGACGATTGCGATCCAGCCATTGTCCGATTTCATCGCGTGCTCTTCTTTGCCCTTTTCAATTTTTTCGAAATCGAGCTTCTGGAACTTGTCGGAATCCGTGTACACGGCCGGGCCGGTGAAGGTGCTCATAAAGAAGGATTCGCCTTCCGGCTTGTCACCGTCTCGCAGCAGTTGCAGATAAAGCGATGGTTCGATCGGGGCGCTGGTGCCGTTCTTTACTTCATGCTTGACGCCGATGGTGTAGTCACTGCGCTTGAACGAGAAAATTTTGGTCAGCTTTACGCCGTTCTGTTCCGCCTCGAGTACGAGTTGTACCTCGTTGGCGCCATCTATGCTTCGCGAACCGGGCTTGGCGACGAAACTGGTCTTGTGGTTCGGATAGGAGCCGCCAATGAGACCGGTTTGAGCCAGATAGGTGCGTGGAGCGGCCGTGTCGAACAGAACCATGTTCTTTTCCGGATCGATCTTGTCCTTGTGCTTGAGCAATTCGAGCCGCTTGAGCACGCCACCCTCGGTGTCGATGTCAGCGACCAGGAGATCCGTCGAAATGCGCACGATCTCGTTCTGGACGGGCTTTTCGCCGCCCTGCGCGGTCACGCCAGCGATGGCGGTCTTGCCGGAGGCTTGTGGCACATCGGATTTAGCTGCTTTTTTCTTGGGGGCTGATTTGGATGTCTCAGACGACCGGAAGAAAAAAGAGGTGCCGCCGCTGTAGGCGTTCCAGTTATCCCACAGCATCACCAGTGAAATGGTTAACACCAGCCAGAGCGTAGTACGGTTTCTGAAATTCATGGGCTTGTCAATCAGTAATGGTTGCAGCCACGAACTGTGGCGGAAGTGGTTGGGACGGATTTCTCGGGAACGGGGTCAAAGCCGCCTGGATGCCATGGGTGACATTTGCACAGCCGCTTTACCGCCAGCAGGCTGCCCTTGCCAGCGCCATATTCCCGGAGGGCTTCCATTGCGTAACTGGAGCAGGTCGGATAAAAGCGGCACTTCGGGCCGAGCAGGGGGCTGAGACACACTTGGTAGAGGCGCACCAGCAGCAGCAGGGTGTTTTTGAGAAATGATGGCATTACGCATCCCCACCCACGCTTTGTCTGGAAAATAATGCCAGCAATTCCTGGCGCAGACTGGATTTTAACGCCTTACTGGTTGCCACTTGCGATTTTGTATTCACGGGGGCGGTCAGCCGCACGACGCAATCGTTTGGGCGCAGGCATGAAGTGCGGAAAATTTCCCTGGTCATGCGTTTGATCGTGTTTCTGGTGACTGCGCGCGGGGCAAGCCGTTTTGCAACGACAACACCCAGCCGTGCGCGCGGATGCTGACTGGGCTTCGCATACAGGGCGAAGTGGGCAGTCCGATGCGCCGGGCGCAAACGAAAAACGGATGAAAATTCATCCGTTTTGACGATTCGCCGATCGCGTGGATAGGAGTTTGTCACACCGCCAGCAGGACAGGTCTGACCGTTCTAGACGGCCAGACGCTTGCGGCCTTTGGCGCGGCGAGCGTTCAGCACATCACGGCCGCCACGGGTCGCCATACGGGCGCGGAAACCGTGGGTGCGCTTGCGACGCACAACGGAGGGTTGATAAGTTCGTTTCATGATGACCTCGTCATTTCAGCAGGGGTAAATCGGGTTGTCGCATCCGCCGGGTCGGCCGGACGAAGGGCGGCCACAGCGCCGCAGGAAAATATCCAACCACCATATTTCAGGCAGAGAACCCTGAATTAGACAGTATTTTCCCTCATCTTGTCAATAGAACCCGCGAATATGGGCTGCTGAACTCCAGCAATTTCTTGCATGACAACATCGATGAAATATGACAGCATCCTGTGGATAACTTGTCCCGGGGCGGTTAGAATAGAACGCTCTGGCCATCCTTGTTCTTTGGTTCTTGACACAGGCGCTTCATGGAAACTTTCTGGCAAAACTGCTATTCACAACTGGAGATGGAGTTGACTCCGCAGCAGTTCAACACCTGGATCAAGCCCTTGGCGCCGCTTGATTTTGACGGCGAAACGCTGCGGATTGCCGCGCCGAACCGAATCAAGCTGGACTGGGTCAAGACCCAGTTCAACGGCAGAATTTCTTCCCTGGCGACCCAGTTCTGGGGTGGGCCGATTAACATTCAGTTTGTCCTTGATCCGGGGATTAATGGCAAAAAGACCATATTGCCGGTTTCGATCCGTCAATCCAATGAGGCGATGGTGCAGGCGGCGCCAACGGAGCGGATGCCAGAGTCCCTTGCCGAGTTGCCTGCGCAGCGCGGGCAGAGCGGCATCAACGAGGATCTGACATTTGACCGTCTGGTGATTGGCAAGGCCAATCAGCTTGCGCGAGCGGCGGCGGTTCAGGTCGCGAACAATCCCGGCGTATCCTACAACCCTTTGTTCATTTACGGCGGCGTTGGGCTCGGCAAGACGCACTTGATCCACGCCATCGGCAATCAGGTGCTGCAGGATCAGCCTTCGGCCCGGATTCGCTACATTCGCGCCGATCATTATGTGAACGATGTCGTAACGGCATACCAGCGCAAGGGGTTTGACGATTTCAAGCGTTACTACCATTCGCTCGATATGTTGCTGATCGACGACATTCAGTTTATCGGTGGCAACAAGGCGCGCACGCAGGAAGAATTTTTTTACGCATTTGAAACACTCATCAACGCGAAGAAGCAGGTCATCATCACCAGCGACACTTACCCCAAGGAAATCACGGGCATTGACAGCCGCCTGACTTCGCGCTTCGACTCGGGTCTGACAGTTGCGATTGAGCCGCCGGAGCTGGAAATGCGTGTGGCCATCCTGCAGCAGAAGGCCGGATTGCAGGGTGAGGTGCTGTCCGATGATGTCGCATTCTTCGTCGCGAAACACCTTCGATCGAATGTGCGCGAACTGGAGGGCGCGTTGCGCAAGGTGCTGGTCTTTTCCGCGTTTCATGGCGTCCACGGCAAGAACATCACGATCGAAGTTGCAAAGGATGCGCTCAAGGATTTGCTCTCAGTGCAGAACCGCCAGATATCAGTCGAAAACATCCAGAAAACCGTGGCAGAGTTCTATGGCATCAAGGTGGCGGACATGTATTCCAAGCGGCGCCCGGCCAACATTGCCCGGCCGCGACAGATTGCCATGTACCTTGCCAAGGAGTTGACCCAGAAAAGTTTGCCCGAGATTGGGGAGCTGTTTGGTGGACGAGACCACACCACCGTGCTGCACGCTGTGCGCAAAATTGCACAGGAGCGAACCAGCAATTCAGAGTGCAATCACGAGTTGCATGTTCTCCAGCAAACCCTGAAAGGCTGAAGGCGGGGCGAAGCAAAGGGAGTCGGTTTTCTGTCGGAAAGCCGCAATTTTCTGTCAGAATAGCCATTTGTAATGATGGGCGCCTAGTTGTCTAAGAGGTAACAACAATTTTCAAGGAAATGACTATGCAATTGGTAAAAACCAGCAGGGATACCATACTGCGGCCACTGCAAATCGTGAGCGGTATTGTCGAGCGTCGGCACACTTTGCCGATTCTGGCCAATATCCTCATTCGCAAGCAGGGCGACGATGTGTCCTTCTTGTCCACGGACACGGAAATCCAGATAACCACGCACGCTTCCGTCGGTTCGGGTGGCGACACGGCCGCGACCACGGTTGCAGCGCGCAAACTGCTCGACATCCTGCGTGCGCTCCCGGAGTCGGCTGATGTGACATTGACGCTCGCCAACAAGCGGTTGACGGTGCAGGCCGGAAAGTCGCGCTTTGCGCTGCAAACGCTCGCGGCGGAAGATTTTCCGACCGTCGCCCAGGCCGAACAGTACGGCGCCAAGGTGATTCTGCCACAACGGACGCTGCGCAATCTTTTTGGCATGGTGCATTTTGCAATGGCGCAGCAGGATATTCGCTATTACCTGAACGGCTTGCTCCTGGTGGTCGACAACAAGAGCATTACCGCAGTCGCAACCGACGGCCATCGTCTTGCATTCTGCCAGGTGCCCACTGATCAGGAATGCCCGCGCCAGGAAGTCATCATTCCGCGCAAGACCATCCTTGAGTTGCAAAGGCTGCTGGAGGACAAGGACGATCCGGTGCAGCTCGAAATTACCGGTAATCAGGTCAAGCTCGGCTTTGACGAAACTGAGCTGGTGTCCAAGTTGGTTGAAGGCAAGTTTCCGGACTATGGTCGCGTGCTGCCCAAGGGTTACAAGAACAGTTTCACGATCGGGCGCGATGTGCTGCAGCGCGCTTTGCAGCGCGCCGCAATCATGACCAGCGACAAGTTCAAGGGGGTGCGCTGCATCGTCGCTCCCGGCAGCATGAAAATCAGCTCAACCAATGCCGATCAGGAGGAGGCGGCCGAGGAACTGGAAATCGACTACAGCGGCGACACCGTCGACATCGGGTTCAATGTCACCTACCTGCTGGATGTGCTGAGCAACATAAAGAGCGATCAGATCGTCATCGCATTGGGCGACGCCAATTCGTCGGCACTGATTTCGGTGCCGGACAATGCGGGATTCAAGTATGTAGTCATGCCGATGCGTATCTAAAAAATTCGCGGTCAGAAAAAGATTCGGGGTCGGCAGTTTTTTTCGCGCAGCGAAAATTACTCTGGCCCCAGAATCTGGCGGCTGAACGCGGAATCCCCAGCGCGTCAGTCGCTATTTCCAGCGGCAAACAAAGTCACAAGCAGTTTTTCAAGAAAGCAGTTCAATGTCAGACAATCCGCAACACAATAACGGCGCGCCGGATCAAGGCGATTACGGCGCATCCTCGATCCAGATTCTCGAAGGCCTCGAAGCGGTGCGCAAGTGCCCCGGCATGTACATCGGCGACACCTCCGATGGCACCGGCCTGCACCATCTGGTGTTCGAGGTGCTCGACAATTCGATTGATGAATCCCTGGCCGGGCACTGCACGGAAATCAGTGTAACCATCCACTCCGATAATTCGATCAGTGTCACCGACAATGGCCGTGGCGTGCCGACGGGCATCAAGCTTGACGACAAGCATGACCCGAAACGGAGCGCGGCCGAAATTGTGATGACCGAGCTGCACGCCGGCGGCAAGTTTGATCAAAATTCGTACAAGGTGTCTGGCGGGCTGCACGGCGTGGGCGTCTCCTGTGTGAACGGCTTGTCAAAACTGCTGAAGCTGACCATCCGGCGCGACGGCAAAAAACACTGCATGGAATTCGTGCGCGGCGTGCCGCAAAACCGCCAGATAGAAGTCATCGACGGTGTGGAGTGCTCACCGATCAAGGTGGTCGGCAGCACGGAAAAGCGCGGGACCGAGGTGCACTTCTGGCCGGACGAAGAAATTTTCTCGCATGTCGAATTCCACTACGAAATTCTGGCGCGGCGCATTCGCGAACTGTCTTTTCTGAACAACGGCGTCTTCATCCGCTTAAATGATCAGCGCAATGGCAAGGAAGAGACCTTCGCGTTCGAAGGTGGCACGCGCGGCTTTGTCGAGTACATCAACAAGTCCAAGACGGCTCTCCATCCGACGATATTCCAGGCGACGGGTGAGCGCATGTCCGACCAGGACACCAATATCACTGTCGATGTGTCGATGCAGTGGAACGACGCATACAACGAGCAGGTGCTGTGCTTCACCAACAATATTCCGCAGCGCGATGGCGGAACCCACTTGACGGGATTGCGCGTCGCAATGACGCGCGTGATCAACAAATACATCGAAGAAAACGATCTGGCGAAAAAAGCCAAGGTTGACATCAGCGGCGACGACATGCGCGAAGGCCTGACCTGCGTGCTGTCGGTCAAGGTGCCGGATCCCAAGTTCTCGTCGCAGACCAAGG